>DASTAE010000347.1:0-19182 GCA_035712985.1 Actinospica sp. | reverse complement strand
GGCGGGCGCGAACTACCGCAAGCACGTGGTCGACATCGTGATGGCCGAGCGCCGCGCGGACCTGTCCACGACCGGCCACAACTCGGACGTTCCCGAGGACGAGGCCCGCGCGTGGGCCGAGAACATGATGGACGAGCGGGTACGTACCGGGAGTCCGTATGTCTTCATAGGGCTCGCGGGTGCGCTGACGGGACCGTTCGACGACATCGAGCTCCCGGCGCGCGGCAGCAAGCACGACTGGGAGCTCGAACTCGCCCTCGTGATCGGCAGGACAGCCCGTCACCTGACGCGGGAGAACGCGCTCGACTTCGTGGCCGGATACACGATCTGCAAC
This sequence comes from Actinospica sp., assembly GCA_035712985.1. Taxonomy (GTDB): domain Bacteria; phylum Actinomycetota; class Actinomycetes; order Streptomycetales; family Catenulisporaceae; genus Actinospica. The sequence continues at coordinate 18,848 of DASTAE010000347.1, read as the reverse complement.
GACCTGACGACGCGTTCGCTGGTCTACCGCAACGACCTCAAGGCGATCGGAACGGACTGGTTCGCGGCGAAGAACGCGCCGACCTTCCTGCCGACCGGGCCGTACCTCGTGCCCGCCGCCTTCGTTCCGGACCCGAGCGCGCTGCGGATCACCCTGAAGCACAACGGGATCACCCGGCAGGCCGAGTCCGTCGCGGACATGCTCTTCGACATCCCTGCCCTGCTCGCATACATCACCGCGGTCACCGAACTGCGCCCCGGCGACCTGGTGCTCACCGGCTCGCCCGCCGGCAACGGCATGCACTGGGGCGTGTTTCTCGAAGCGGGCGACCTGCTGGAGTGCGAGATCACCGGCCTCGGCGCGCAGCGGAACTACGTAAGGGAAGGCAAATGACCGAGAGCCTCATCACCCATCTGCGCCACGTGGACCTGGCCATCCCGGACTACGACAAGCAGCTGGCCTTCTACACGGACGTCTGGGGTCTGACGAAGGTCGCGGACGACACCGGGATCAGCTTCCTGGCCGCCGAGGGCTCCCCGGAGCGCTACGTCATCCGGCTCAGGAAGGGCGAGAAGCGGCTCGACCTCGTCTCCTTCGGCGCGGCGAGCAACGCCGATGTGGACACCCTCGCCGAGCGGCTGATCGCGAAAGGCGTGCAACTGGTAGCCGAGCCGGGCGACCTGGGCACCGAGGGCGGCGGCTACGGGCTGCGCTTCTTCGACCTCGACGGCCGGACGATCGAGGTCTCCGCGGGAGTCGAGGTGCGCGAGCACCGCCGGATCGAGGAGAAGGAGTCGATCCCGGTCCGCCTCTCCCACGTCGTGCTCAACGGCCACGACCCGGACCGCACCACCCGGTGGTACGCCGACACCCTCGGCTTTCGCCTCAGCGACACCCTCTCGCACCCGGAAATGGGCACCGTCATGAACTTCGTGCGGTGCAACGAGCTGCACCACTCGATCGCCTTCGCGCGCGGGCCGCACGTGTCGCTGCACCACATCTCCTTCGAGATGCGCGGCGTGGACGAGTTCATGCGCGGCTGCGGCCGGGTGATGCGCGCGGGCACGAAGCTGGTGTGGGGGCAGGGTCGCCACCTGGCCGGGGACAACACCTATTCCTACTTCCTCGATCCGCAGCACAACACGATCGAGTACACCACCGAGCTCGCGAAGCTCGACGAGGACACCTGGCACCCGCACGTCTACAGCGCCACCGACCACGAGGTCCAGGACCAGTGGGGCACCGCCAACCCCTTCGGCGAGCACGTCGCCAAGGAGTCCTTCAACGACGTGGACCCGGGCGTGTTCGTCGCCCCGCCCGTCTGACCACCCCGTTCCTACCAGTCAACGGAGACTGCGCATGAGAATCCTGTCCCAGCCGAAGGTCGCCGGCCTGACGGCGCTCGTCCTGACGGCCAGCCTCGGCCTGTCCGCCTGCTCCTCTAAGAAGTCCGCGAGCACGGCGGCCGGCTCGTCCTCATCGAGCAGCTGCGGGACCATCCCGTCGAACGCGCCATCGGACCCGGACGGGGTCGTCGCGGCGCTGTCCGCCTCGACCAAGGCCCTCTACAACGGCTACCCGGTGGCCGTGCACAAGAGCGCCTTCGCCTCCTGGAAGCCCGCGTCGAGCACGAACAAGACAGTCGGCTTCCTGATCTCCGAGACCAACAACGGCTACCAGCTGGCGCTGCAGAACATCCTCGCCGGGATGCTCAAGTCGGCCGGCTACACCGTGGACGAGGTCACCTCCTCGGACCAGGTCACCGACCAGGTCGCCGACTTCAACCAGATGGTCGAGCAGAAGGTGGCGATGATCGTCTACGAGCCGCTGTCCTCCTCGGCCTTCACCACCGCCGTGTCCACCGCGGCCGCCGCCGGCATCCCGTCGATCTCGCTGCTGAACTCGGTGGACAGCGCCGACACGATCAGCCTGGGCGGCAACGACTGGCTGCAGGGCGCCGAGATGGCCCAGTACGTGGCCAAGGAGATCGGCGGCTCCGGCAAGGTGCTGGACGTGCACGGCATCTCCGGCGTCGGCATCGACACCGCGACCTACCAGGGCGTCAAGGCCGCGTTCGCCGCGTGCTCGGGCATCACCACCGACGACACCGTCTACGACCAGTTCGCGGACTCCACCGCCAAGAGCGCGGTGCAGACCTACCTGGAGACGCACCCGCAGAAGATCGCGGCCGCGCTGACCTCGGGCGCCGGCGCCACCGGCGTGATGGAGGGCTTCCAGGCGGCCGGCAAAACCGTGCCGATCATCGCGAACGACTCGATGGAGGACGGCCAGCTCGCCTACTGGTACCAGAACAAGAGCTCGTACAACGGCGTCGGCATCACCACGACCCCGCCGCAGCTCGCCGCCTCCACGCTCGCGCTGGTCCAGGCGCTGTTCAAGGGCGAGGGCATCAAGCTCTCAGCCGTCGTGCTCGACACTCCGCTGGTCACGAACGACACGGTCGCCGACTGGTACACGTCCGGCATGACCACGTCCTCGACCGGCAACGCGGGCGGCCCGAGCAGTCTCAACGTGCTGCCGGCCGGCGAGCTGAACGAGCTGCTGAGCAACCCGAGCAGCTGAGCCACCGTCCCTGACCGCCACGGACCCCGGGAACGAATGAGCACATGGATACGATGACCCCCACCGACGCGCCGTCGAAGACGACGCTGCTGCTGACGGCAGCGGACCTCGCGAAGTCCTTCGGCCCCACGAAGGCGCTGCGCGCCTGCTCGCTGGAGCTGCGCGGCGGCGAGGTGCACGCCCTGATGGGCGAGAACGGCTCGGGAAAGTCCACCCTGGTGAAGATCCTGGCCGGGGTGCACCGGCCGGACGCCGGGCGGATCGAGCTGGCCGGCAGCCCGGTCTCGCCGCGCTCGCCGCGGGAGGCGATCGGGGCCGGGGTGGCCACCGTCTTCCAGGAGGTGCAGTCCGTCCCCCGGCAGTCCGTGCTGGACAACCTCTGGCTCGGCACGGACGGCGTGGTGCGCCGGGCCGGGGGTGCGGGCCTGGAACCCGAGGAGCGCCGGGCCCGCGCGGGGCAGGTGCTGACCGAGCTGCTCGGCGCCTGCCCCGACCTCGACGCGCCGGCCGGCTCGCTCTCGCTGAGCGAGCGGCAGGCCATGGCCATCGCGCGCTCCCTGCTGCGCGAGCCGAAGGTGCTGATCCTGGACGAGGCCACGTCCGCGCTGGACGTGGCCACCCGGGACCGGCTGTTCGCGGCCTGCCGCGCGCTCACGGCGCGCGGCGGGGCCGTGCTGTTCATCTCGCACCGGATGGACGAGGTCGAGCAGATCGCCGACCGGGTCACCGTGCTGCGATCCGGCGAGACCGTGGGAACGCTGGACAAGGAGCAGGCGGACATCGCCACGCTGGTGCACCTGATGACCGGCGGCGAGGCGCTCGTGCAGAGCGAGGCGGCCGAACGGCCCGCGCCCGGCGACGTCGTGCTGCCGGGTAAAGGACTGAATCTGCGGGCCGGCGAGATCATCGGACTGGCCGGGCTCGAGGGCCAGGGCCAGGACGACTACCTCAGGTCCCTGGCGAAGCTCGCCGGGTCGGGCGCGCGGGTCGCCTACGTGGCGCGGGACCGGCGCGAGGAGTCGATCTTCCCGCCGCTCAGCATCCGGGAGAACTTCACCGCCTCCACCCTGAGCCGGGACGCGCGGGCCGGCCTGATCTCGGCCTCCCGCGCGCGGGCCCGGTTCGACGAGTACCGCGAGCGGCTCAAGATCCGGCTCGGCAAGGACGGCGACGCGATCACGACGCTGTCCGGCGGCAACCAGCAGAAGGTGGTCATCGCGCGGGCTCTCGCCGGTGACCCGCAGGTGCTGCTGCTGAACGACCCGACGCGCGGCATCGACATCGGCGCCAAGCACGATGTGTACGCGCTGCTGCGGGACCTCGCGGCCTCCGGGATGGCGATCGTGATGCTGTCCACCGAGGTCGACGAGCACCTGGAGCTGATGGACCGGGTCCTCGTCTTCCGCGAGGGAGCCCCGGCGGCCGAACTCGACCGGGCGAACCTGAGCCGGGCCGCCCTCGTCACCGAGTTCTTCGGCCCCGCCGACGCCGAGACCCCCGAGACGGAGCCGGCCGCCGCGCCCGCCCCGAGGCCGCAGGGCCGGATCGCGCGGCTGCTCGCCGAGCACACCTGGATCGTTCCGGCCGTCCTCGCCGTGGCGCTGCTGATGGCGAACGTGGTCGAGCAGCACAGCTTTCTGGAGTGGCACTCCTGGATCCTGACCTTCGCCGAACTGGCCACGCCGGGGCTGGCCGCGATGGCCTCGACGCCTGCGATCCTCGGCGGCGGGGGCGGCATCGACATCTCGATCGCGCCGCTGTTCGTGATGGTCTCGGTGATCGTCGAGGTCATGCTGCTCGGCAACGGCATCACCAGCCCAGCCATCGTGATTCCCGCGGCGGTGCTCTTCGGAGCCGTCATCGGGGCGGTCAACGGAGTGCTCATCAACTACGGCCGCTACCAGGCCGTCGTCGCGACGCTCTGTATGAACTTCATCCTGTCAGGCTTCGCACTCGCCTACGCGCCCTCCCCGGTCAGCGGCACGACCGGCTGGCTCACCTCGCTGGGCTCGAAGGTCGGCGGCGTGCCCGGCGGCCTGATCCTGCTCGTGATCCCGCTGATCGCCTGGTTCCTGCTGGCCCGCACGCCCTTCGTCAGGACGCTGTGCGCGGTCGGCGGCAGCGAGATCACCGCGTACACCGCGGGCGTGAACGTCCCGCTGATCCGCACGATCGGCTACGCGCTCGGCGGCTCGATCGCGGGCCTGGCCGGCATCGCGATCACCGCCCAGCTGCACCAGGCCGAGGCCGACACCGGCTTCGTCACCCCGTTCATCCTGCTCGCCATCGCGGCCGTCGCCCTCGGCGGCACCTCGCTGGCCGGCGGACGTGGCGGACTGCTCGGCTCGCTGCTCGGCGCGGTGGTGATCTTCCTGATCGAGAACCTGCTGGGCGCGCTGCACATCTCCTCGTTCTGGTCGCAGGCCGTCTACGGCGCCACCCTGATCGCCGCGGTCCTGTTCGCGGCGCGCACCGCGAGCGGGTTCGGAAGGAAGGCCGCGCGATGAACACCCTGACCAGACTCTCCACGCTGCAGCGTCGGCTGCCCCTGCTGCAGATCCTCGTCCTGGTGCTGCTCGTGCTCTACGTGGGTCGGCAGGACGGCGACTTCACCTGGAACGACCTGTTCGCACCGATCCTGCTGCAGGCCTCCTTCCTGGGCATCGCGGCGGCCGGGCAGACCCTCGTCATCCTGGTCGGCGGCCTGGACTTCTCCATCGCCGCCTATATCGTGGCCGGGAACCTGCTGGTCACGCACCTGGTCGGCAACGAGCACTGGAACTTCGGCGCCGCGGCGCTGCTGGTGTTCGCGATCTGCGCGGCCGGCGGCGGCTTCGCCGGCTGGCTCTGCCACCGCTTCCAGCTCGAACCGCTGGTGATCACGCTCGCGATGAGCTCGATCGTGGTCGGCGCGCTGGTCGGCACGAACACCGCGCTGCTCAACGGCTCCGGCCCGGGCTGGCTGCAGTCCTTCACCAATCAGACCTCGGACACCTTCGGTCTGCCGGTCCCGCCGATCATCGCCTTCTGGATCGTGCTGGCCGCCGTGATCTCGACCGTGCTGCTGCGCACCCCGATCGGCCGCAGGCTGTACCTGGCCGGCGCCGGACCGAGGTCCGCGGACCTCGCGGGCGTGGGCACCCGGCGCGTGTGGGTCTCGGCCTACGCGGCGAGCGCGCTGCTCGCGGGCCTGGCCGGGGTGCTGCTGGCCGGGTTCAGCACCGGCGGCGACACGAACGTCGGCAACGGCTACCTGTTCCCCGGCCTCGCGGCGGTCATCGTCGGCGGCACGATGATGGGCGGCCGCGGCGACTACCTGCGCACCTGCCTCGGCGCGCTGATCGTGACCGCGCTGGGCTTCGTCATCTCCGTCAACAACCTCGACTCCGCCTCGCAGTCCGTGGTCTTCGGCGTCCTGATCCTGCTGGTCGTCGCGCTCTACGGGCGCGAACGGCGCTTGCGGGACCGCGTCTAAAACTTCCTGCGCACAAGAGAGAAACCGCAATGCGACTGCATCATGCCGGGGTCAGCGTCCCCGACCTCGAACGCTCCCTGGACTGGTACTGCCGGGCGCTGGACCTGAGCGAGGGCTACCGCTTCGAGGTCCCGCCGATCGGGCTGCGCGGCGTGTTCGCGCTCACCAGGGACGGGGCGGCCGGGGTGGAACTGCTGGAGATGGCGGGCGCGCTGCCCGGCGTGAACCGGGCCGACCCGCCCTCCGCCAACTCCGTGCACGGCTTCAACCACGTGTGCTTCGAGGTCGACGACCTGGAGTCGGTGTACGCGCGGGCCGTGCGGCACGGGGCGGTCCCGGTGTGGGACCCGCGCGCCTCGCCGGAGCCCGGCGTGCGGATGGCGTACGTCACCGACCTGGACGGCAATCTCATCGAACTGATCCACCGACAGGAGGCCTGAGCCGTGACCCTCCACCTGCGCGACGCGGCCGGCTACGAGGCGGCCCGGCTGGACACGGTCTGGAACGCCCGCAAGCCAGACCGGTACCCGGCGGCGATCGCCGTCGCCGAGACCGAGGACGAGGTCGTGGACGCGGTGGCCTACGCCCGCGAGCACGGCCTGCGGATCACGGTCCGCTCCGGCGGCCACAGCTGGTACGGCATCCACCTGCGCGACGACTGCCTCGTCCTGGACCTGTCGAAGCTCCGCGAGGTCACCGTGGACCCGGCGGCGAGGACCGCGACCGTGCAGTCCGGCGTGATCGTGATGGAGGTGTACGAGGCCCTCGCCGAGCACGACCTCTTCTTCCCGATCGGCCACGGCCCGGACGTGGGCCTGGCCGGGTTCATGCTCGGCGGCGGCTACGGCTGGAACTCCTGCCACCTCGGCCCGGCCTGCTTCTCCATCCTGGCCGTGGACGTGGTGACCGCCGCGGGCGAGGTGCTGCACTGCGACGAGACGCAGAACACGGACTTCCTCTGGGCCGCGCGCGGCGGCGGCCACGGCCAGTTCGCCGTCATCACGAAGTTCCACCTGCGCCTGTACGAGCACCCCGGCGCGATCGTGCGCAGCGCGCAGGTCTACCCGACGTCGATGGCCGGCGAGGTCACCAGCTGGATGACCACGGTCGGCCCGCAGTTCGACGACCGCGTCGAGTTTATCGCGATGGTCACCCCGCCGCCGATCCCCGGCTTCGAGGGCGCCGCGACGATCACCTCCGCGACGGCCTTCGCGGACTCCTTCGAGGAGGCGGTCAAGCTCCTCGCCCCGTTCGAGAGCACTCCCTTCGCAGGACGCGAACTCTTCCGCGTCACGCACGACCAGGCCACCATGTCCCAGCTGGGCAAGGAGGTCGAGCGAGAGACCCCCAAGGGCCGGCGCTATGTCTGCGACAACATCTGGACCCACGCGTCGGCCGAGGAGATCACGCCGCTGATCCAGCAGGCGGCGGACGCGATGCCCAACCCCGAGTGCCAGATCTTCTGGTACTGGTGGGGCGCCGACCGCACTCCGCCGCACGCGGCCTGGTCCTCGCAGGCCCCGTGGTACTACGCGGTCTACGGCATCGGCTCCGACCCGGCCCTCGACGCCGCGCACGACGCGTGGGTGCGGCGCTCGATCGAGGCCGTGGAGCACCTGTCCGCGGGCACCCAGTTCGCCGACTCGAACCTCGCGGGCCGCTTCGACGCCCCGCTGCAGCCGACCCAGCTCGCCGAGATGCGCCGCCTGCGCGCGCTGCACGACCCGACCGGCGTATTCGCCGGCTACCCGAACGAGCAACCCTCCCGAGTAAGAGGCCTGAAACCATGACGAAGCGGTACCTGAAGGAAGCCGTCCCCGCGGCCCAAGTCGCCAAGGACCTCGCCGGGGTCCGCACCGTGGTGGAATCGGTGATCGCCGATATCCGGGAGAACGGCGACGCGGCCGTGCGCGCCTACTCGGCCAAGTTCGACAATTGGTCGCCCGAGTCCTTCCGGCTGACCGAGGAGCAGATCGCGCGGATCGTCGCCGAGGTCCCGGACCAGGTCATCGAGGACATCACGTTCGTCCAGGCCCAGGTCCGCCGCTTCGCCGAGGCGCAGTTGGCCGCCATGCGGGAAATCGAGATCGAGACGCTGCCCGGGGTCTTCCTCGGCCACAAGCACGTGCCGGTCGCGGCGGCGGGCGCGTACGTCCCCGGCGGCCGGTACCCGCTGACGGCCTCGGCGCACATGACGATCGTGACCGCCAAGGTCGCCGGCGTCGAGCGGGTCGCCGCCTGCACCCCGCCGATCCGCGGCGAGATCCCCAAGGCCACCGTCGCCGCCATGCACCTCGCGGGCGCCGACGAGATCTACCTGCTCGGCGGCGTGCAGGCGGTGACCGCCCTCTCCCTCGGCACCGAGACCATCGGGAAGGTGGACCTGCTGGCCGGTCCCGGCAACGCGTACGTCGCCGAGGCCAAGCGGGAGCTGTTCGGCGAGGTGGGCATCGACCTGTTCGCCGGGCCCACCGAGATCCTGGTCGTCGCCGACGAGCACGCCGACCCCGAGGTCGTCGCCGTGGACCTGCTCTCCCAGGCCGAGCACGGCCCCGACTCCCCGGCCATCCTCGTCACCACCTCCCGCGAGGTCGGCGAGAAGGCCCTGGAGTACATCAACAAGATCCTGCCCGGCATGAGCACCCGCGACTTCGCGGAGCCGGCATGGCGCGACCACGGCCAGATCATCGTGGTCGACGACCTCGACGAGGCGTTCACGGTTGCCGATTCCTTCGCCGCGGAGCACGTCGAGGTGCTCACCGAGAACCCGCGCCAGGCCCTCGGGAAGATGCGCGACTACGGCGCGCTCTTCCTGGGCGAGGGCACCTGCGTCTCCTACGGCGACAAGGTCATCGGCACCAACCACGTGCTGCCGACGCGGGGTGCGGCCCGCTACACCGGCGGCCTGTGGGTGGGCAAGTACCTGAAGACCGTGACGTACCAGGAGGTGCGCGAGCCCGAGTCCGGCGCGCGGCTCGGCGAGGTGTGCGGCCGCGCCGCCCGCGTCGAGCTGTTCGAGGGGCACGCGCGGTCCGGAGACGTCCGGGCCGCCAAGGTGCGCGGGACCCGGCCCGGATGGCTCAGCGAGGCCCTCGATGGCTGAGCCCCTCCCGGGCCGCGGGACCGGTGACGAGCCGGCTGGTCGCTCAGCCCTCGTCACCGGGGCCGGCAACGGGCTGGGCCGGGCGATCGCCCTCGGCCTGGCCCGGGCCGGCGCCCGCGTCGTCCTGGTGGGACGGACCGGGTCCACCCTCGCCGGGACCGCAGCGCTCTTCGACGACCCGAAGCTCGCCCGTATCGAGCTCTGCGACGTCTCGTCCCCGTCCTCGGTGGACGCCCTGCGCTCGGCCCTCTCCGACACCCCGATCGACATCCTGATCAACAACGCCGGCGTCGGCGGCCCCGTCAAGGCCCTGACCGACATCGACCCCGGCGAGTGGGACGCCGTCTTCTCGGCGAACGTGCGCAGCATCTACCTGATGTGCCGCGCGTTCCTCCCGCAGATGACCGAGCGCGGGAGCGGCGCCGTGATCAACGTGGCCTCGGTCAGCGGCAAGCGTCCGCTGACCCGCCGCACCCCGTACACGGCCTCCAAGATGGCCGTCCTGGGGCTCACCCGCACATTGGCCTTCGAGGTCGGTCCGCGGGGTGTCGCGGTCAACAGCCTCTCCCCCGGCCCCTGCCGCGGCCCGCGGATGGAACGCAACTTCGCCCTGGAAGCCGCCGCCACCGGCACCACGTACGCCGAGGCCGAGGAGGCCTTCGTCAGCCGCGCCGCGCTGCGCCGCCTGGTCGAGGAGCACGAGGTCGCGGCAGCCGTCCTCGCCATGCTCCGCATGCCGGGCCTCTGCGGCGCCGACATCGACCTGTCCGCGGGCATGATCGCCCCGGCCTGATCCCTCATCACTTCTCCTCTCCCCTGATATTCGCAAAGGAGCACGTCGTGGGCGTGTCGAAAGTCCTCGTGGTCGGCGGCGGCATCACCGGCAGCGTGCTGTCGCTCGCCCTGGCCCAGCGCGGCGTGCACGTGGACCTCGTCGAGATCAGCCCCGTCTGGCACGGCGTGGGGCACGGCATCACGGTGCAGGGCAACGCGTTGCGCGCCTTCGAGAAGGTGGGCGTCCTCGATGAGGTCATGGCCAACGGCGTCCCGTACAACCGGCTGCGCATGCTCAGGGCCGACGGCAGCCTGATCGTCGAGGCGCCGACTCCGCGCACCGGCGGCGAGCGCCTGCCGTCCACGATGGGCGCGCTGCGCTCGGACATCCAGACCGTGCTGTGCGACCGGATCTACGCGGCCGGCGTCAACGTGCTGCTCGGCACGACGGTGACCTCGCTCGCCCAGGACTCGCAGCGCGCCTACGCGGAGTTCAGCGACGGGACGACGGGCACCTACGACCTCGTGGTCGGCGCCGACGGCATCCGCTCGACGATGCGGGGCATGCTCGGGATCGAGACCGGCCCGCGGCCGTCCGGAATGAGCATCTGGCGCGTCGTCGCCGACCGTCCCGCCGACGTGGACTGCCACGAGCTCTACTACGGCGGCCCGCGCTACAAGGCCGGATACTCGCCGATCTCGAAGGACAAGTGCTACGCCTACGTGCTCGACGAGGACGGCACCCTCGCCGACTTCGGCGGCGGCGATGCCGCTGCCGTCGCATCGGGCGAGGCCAAGCCCGCCTGGCAGCTGATGTACGAACGCTCCGAGGGCTACGGCGGCAAGTGGGGCGAACTGCGCGCCCGCATCGGACCCGGGTCGAACGTCGTGCACACCCGGATCGAATGGCTGCTCGTCTCCGGCCCCTGGTTCCGCGGCCGCGCGATCGTCATCGGCGACGCCGCCCACGCCTGCCCGCCGCTCATCGCGCAGGGCGCGGCGATGTGCGCAGAGGACGCGCTGGTCCTGGCCGAGATGGTCACCGGCAACGCGCCGCTGGAGCAGGTCCTCCCCGCCTATATGGCCCGCCGCATGCCGCGGGTCGAGATAGTCGTCCGCAACTCGCTGAAGCTGGTCCGGTACGAGATGAACCTGGAACCGCACACCGACCAGGACGTGGCCGACACCATGGCCGAGGCCCTGAGCTTCCTCGCCGCCCGAGAGGCGTAACCGCCCCATGACCGCCGCCATCGACGTCCACGGCCATCTGCTCGTCCCCGAGGCCAACGCCCTGGTCGCGGGCCACCCCCGCGAGTCGGCCGACGCCGCCGCCGAGCGCCTGGCCTTCAGCGCCCACAGCATCGAGACCAACCAGGCTCAGATCAAACGCGTCCTTCCCCAGCTCACCGACGTGTCGCAACGCCTGGCCGACCTGGCCGCCGCCGAGGTGACGCACCAGGTGGTCGGCCCCATGCCGATGCACCGCTACTGGGCCGAACCCGCCCTCGCCAAGGCCCTGACCCGCACGGTGAACGAGTCCGTGACCGCCCACTGCGCCCAAGCCCCCACCCGGCTGGAAGGCCTGGGCACGCTTCCGCTCCAACACCCCGACCTGGCCGTCGAAGAACTCGAATACGCCGTCCACGACCTGGGCCTCAAGGGCGTGAGCGTCTCCACCGACGTGGACGGCCGCGAGCTGGCCGACCCCGCCTTCGACCCGATCTGGGAAGCGGCGGCCGAGCTGGGCGCCGTCGTCTTCATCCACCCCTGGGGCTGCACCCTGGGCGAGCGCCTGGGCAGGAACTTCCTGGGCAACACGGTCGGCCAGCCGGTGGAGACGGCCCTCGCCCTCTCCCACCTGATCTTCGCCGGCACCCTGGACCGCCACCCCGCGCTGAAGCTCCTCGCGGCCCACGGCGGCGGCTACCTCCCCACCTACCCGGGCCGCTCCGACCACGCCTGGCACCACCGCCCCGACGCCCGCTCCTGCGCCGAGCCGCCGAGCACCTACCTCCGCAGGCTCTGGTACGACGCCCTCGTCTACACCCCGGCGGCGCTGCGCCACCTGATCGAATCAGTGGGCGCAGACCGCGTCGCGCTCGGCAGCGACTACCCCTTCGACATGGGCGTGGCGGACGCCCCCGCCCGCGCCCGCGCCGCGGGCCTGTCCGCCCCCGACCTGGCCCGGGTCCTGTCGGCGAACGCGGCGGAGCTGTTCGGCATCGACCTCGGCTCCGGCTGAATCCGGCACCCCGGGAAGGCTCCCGCTGTACCCGCGCGACACCCGGCTCTGGTATCAATGGCGCGACGAAGGAGCGTGGCTGATGCAGCATCGACCCGCGTGGGCGCCGGATGAGATCGATATCGAGCGGCCGTCGGTGGCTCGGATGTACGACTACTTTCTCGGGGGGTCGCACAACTTCGCGTGCGATCGGGAGCTGGCCAAGCAGGCGATGAAGGTGTTCCCTGACGCGCCGCACGTGGTGCGGGCCAACCGGTCGTTCCTGTACCGGGCCGTGACGGCGCTGTGCGAGCTCGGGATCGATCAGTTCCTCGACCTGGGGTCGGGGATTCCCACGGTCGGGAACGTGCACGAGGTGGCGGCGGTGCGGCCGGGGGCGCGGACGGTCTACGTGGACTCGGATCCGGTGGCGGTGGCGCACGCTTCGGCCCTGCTGTCGGGGACGCCCTCGGTGAGCGTGCTGCACGCGGACCTGCGCGACCCGGAGGCCGTGCTGCGGGACGCGGTGCGCGCGGGCGGCCTCGACCTGGCGCGGCCGGTCGGGGTGCTGCTGGTGTCGGTGCTGCCGTTCGTGCCGGACAGCGACGATCCGGCGGGGATCGTGGCGGCGTATCGCGACGGGACGGTGCCCGGCTCGTTCCTGGCCGTCAGCCACGGGACGAACGACTACAAGCCGAAGGCCGTCGGCGAGGTCGAGAACGTGTACGCGCGGACCACGCAGCCCGGCGTGTTCCGCGGCAAGGCGGAGCTGGCGCGGATTCTCGCGGGGTACGAGATGCTCGAGCCGGGCCTCGTGGACCTGATCCACTGGCGGCCGGAGCCCGCGGCGCTGGAGTCGGATCCGCTGGGGGCGGACGTCGCGCGGTACAGCCTGATCGGGGGCGTCGGGCGCCGGGTCTGAGCGCGTCACGCGTGCACGATCAGGTAGTCGGCCAGGTAGCCGAGGGCGTTGACCGACCAGCGCAGGGCCATCGGCGGGAGCAGGCTGCCGCTGCGGCGGCGGAGTTCGCACAGGACGGCGCCCGCGGCCGCCGTGAACAGGACGGCGCCGGCGTCCGCGAGGTAGGCGCCCGCCGACGAGTGGCCGAAGACGGCGGTGAGGGCGGGCTTCTGGGTGCTCAGGTGCCGGGACGGCAGGATGCGCCAGTGGCCGAAGAGCAGCGATGAGACCGCGGTGGCCCACCGCGGGGAGACCGCCGGGCTGGACCGCCGCCGACAGCGCCCGGCTCGAAGCCCTGCTCTACGCGGAGGGGCAGGGCTCCTAGCGCCGATTTCATCAGCCTAGACTTGTAAGGCTGGATTGATAAGTCTAGGCTGTGCTTCGTGGACGACAAGCGCGTGGACGCGCACGAGGTCGCGGCGGCCCTGCGCACCGGCGTGGGGCTGCTGCTGCGCCGGTTGAAGCAGGCGCCGAGCGCCGGTGAGCTGACGATGCCGGAGGTCTCGGCGCTCTCCCGGCTCGACCGCGGCGGTCCGACGACCGCCGCCGAGCTGGCCAGGCAGGAGCAGATCAGCCCGCAGTCGATGGGCGCGACGCTCTTCGGCCTGCTGGAGCGCGGCTACATCGGCAAGCACCCCGACCCGACCGACGGACGTCGCTACGTGCTGTCGCTGACACCGGAGGGGGCCGAGGTCGTGCGCCAGCGGCGCTCGAAGCGCACGGAGCTGATGGCGACGGCGCTCGCCGAGCACTTCTCCCCCGCCGAGCTCGAGATCCTCCAGGCGGCCGCCCCCCTGCTGGAACGGCTCGCCGAGAAGCTGTAGGAGAGGCCTGATCCGTGGTCGAGATATCCGAGAAGGCCCTGAGCACCGAGGACGAGCGCGCCGCGTCGCGCTACCGCTGGATCGCCCTGTCGAACACGACCGCCGCGATGTTCATGTCGGCGCTGGACGGCTCGATCGTGCTCATCGCGCTGCCGCCGATCTTCCGCGGGATCCATCTCGATCCGCTCGGCGGCGGCAGCATCACGTACCTGCTCTGGATGATCATGGGGTACCGGCTCGTGCAGGCGGTCCTGGTGGTCACGCTGGGCCGACTGGGTGACATGTTCGGCCGGGTCCGCATCTACAACCTCGGATTCGCCGTCTTCACCTTCGCGTCGGTCCTGCTCTCCTTCGACCCGTTCAGCGGCACGCACGCCGCGATGTGGCTGATCGGCTGGCGGGTGCTCCAGGCCGTCGGCGGCTCCATGCTCACGGCCAACTCCGCGGCGATCCTGACCGACGCGTTCCCAGCCTCGCGCCGCGGATTCGCGCTCGGCATCAACCAGGTCGCCGGGCTCGCCGGCATGTTCATCGGGCTGGTCGCGGGCGGCGTGCTCTCGGCCTGGGACTGGCGCGCGGTCTTCTGGGTCAACGTGCCCGTCGGCGTGTTCGGCACCTTCTGGGCGTACCGGAAGCTCAGGGACAACGGCGTGCGCGGCGGCGGCCGGATCGACTGGTGGGGGAACCTGACCTTCGCCGTCGGACTCAGCTCCCTGCTGATCGGCATCACGAACGGGATCCAGCCGTACCGCGGGCACACGATGGGCTGGACGAACCCGTCCGTCCTCGCGCTGCTCACGGCCGGGATCGCGCTGCTCGCCGCCTTCGTCGTGATCGAACTGCGCATCGACGAGCCCATGTTCCAGCTGGGGCTGTTCCGAATACGCGAGTTCACGGCGGGCAACGCGGCCGGCCTCGCGGTCTCCGTGGCGCGCGGCGGCCTCCAGTTCGTGCTCATCATCTGGCTGCAGGGAATCTGGCTGCCGCTGCACGGATACGACTACGCCGACACGCCGCTGTGGGCCGGGATCTTCCTGCTGCCGATGACCGTCGGCATGCTCGTCGCCGGACCGGTCTCCGGCCTGATCTCCGACCGGATCGGCGCACGGGGCCTGGCCACGGCGGGCATGCTCGTGTTCGCGGGCAGCTTCGTCGGGCTGATGCTGCTGCCGGTGCGGTTCCCCTACTGGGCGTTCGCGCTCTTCATCACGCTGAACGGGATCGGCGGCGGCATGTTCGCGGCGCCGAACTCGTCCTCGATCATGAGCAGCGTCCCGGCCGCGCAGCGCGGCGTCGCCTCCGGCATGCGCGCCACCTTCCAGAACTCGGGCACGGCCGTATCGATCGGCATCTTCTTCTCGCTGATGGTCATGGGCCTGTCCGCCACGCTGCCCGCCTCCCTCTCGTCCGGACTCCGGCAGCACGGAGTCTCGGCGCACGTCGCCTCCCAGGTCGCCGCGCTGCCGCCGGTCTCCTCGCTCTTCGCTGCCGTGCTCGGCGTGAATCCGGTGCAGCACCTGCTCGCGGGCAGCAGCGCGCTCGACTCGCTTTCTCCGGCTGACCGGCAGGTGCTGACAGGGCGTGAGTTCTTCCCGAACCTGCTGTCCGGACCGTTCCACCAAGGGCTGATCGTGGTGTTCGCGGTCGCCGCGGGTCTCGGCCTCCTGGCCGCGCTCGCATCCCTCCTGCGCAAAGGAAAGAGCTCAGCACACTCATGACGGTATCCACGATCGACCCGCAGTCCGCGCTCGTCGTCATCGACCTGCAGAAGGGCATCGCGGCACGTCCCCTGGCGCACCCGATCGAGGCGGTCGCCGGCAACTCGGCGCGGCTCGCGGCGGCCTTCCGGGAGCGCGAGCTCCCCGTCGTGCTGGTGAACGTGACCGGCGGCGCGCCCGGCCGGACGGAGTCCCCGCGGCATCGCGGCGAACTCCCGCCGGAATACGCCGAACTGCTGCCGGAGCTCGACGTGCAGCCGGGCGACGTCCTCGTCACCAAGACCACCTGGGGCGCCTTCACCAATACCTCGCTGCACGAGACGCTGCAGGGCCTCGGCGTGACCCAGGTCGTGCTCACGGGCGTCGCGACGCAGATCGGCGTCGAGTCCACGGCGCGTTCGGCGTTCGAGCACGGATACCACGTCGTGCTCGTCACGGACGCGATGACCAGCACCGATACCGTCGCGCACGACCACAGCATCGAGCACATCTTCCCTCGCCTCGGCGAGACCGGCACGACCGATGAGGTGCTGTGGTTGCTAGATTCGGCCGGATGACGATTCCCTCGGTGCCGGTCACGGCCGCGGAGTTCCCGCTCGTGCTGCTGCGGCGGATGGCCGACTACCAGCCGCAGCTCGTCGAGGACGCCCGGATCCGGCTCGGATACGACGTTTCCGAGATGCGGGCGGTGAACGCGACGTGGCAGCGGATGCTGCGCAGTCGGCACACGCGCGGGCCGCTCGCGCAGCTGCACAGCGTGCTCGGCAGGCCGGTCGCGGTCGTCGAGCGCAAGGTCGGGGACGCGCCGTGCCGCTGTGAGCAGTGGGAGGTGCCGGAGAGCGTGTGGCCGGGCCTGCGATTCGAGGCGTTCGTCGGGCCCGGCGACATGCTGCTGAAGGAGCATCTCGTGCGCGCGCCGGGCACGCAGCGGCCCGGCCTTCGTCAGCTCTCGGACCTGGCGCCCTGGTCGTGCGTGCTCGGCGACGTCGCGACGGCCTTCGGACGGCTGCGGCAGCTGGAGGGATCCGCGCCGACGCGTGACCTCGCGCTGGTCGACGTCGACGACGGCACCGGCGCGAAGACGACCGTCGCGGCAGAGTTCGTATACGGGCTGCTGCAGTCGGCGCGGAGGTACGAGGCTCCCGGCTCCTAGGCCACCAGGAGGCGCAGGCCCAGGTCGGCGGCGTCGTAGGCCAGCAGGTCGCGGTTGCGCTCGGACCAGCGGCCTGAGGCCAGGTCCGCGCGGAGGGCGGCGACCGCGCGGTGCTCGGCCGCGGGGCCGACCCGGGTCCAGACGGACACTCCGCGGCGCACGTCGTCCTCCAGGTACGCCTCGGGGCGGCGCCAGTAGGCCTCGAACAGGCCGTCGGCGCAGTCCCAGGGGATCAGCACGGGTTCGGCGCGGGCGCCGATCGCCTCGCTGAGGTCGGCGACCGAGGGCCAGTCCGCGAGCAGGCCGGCGAACTCGGGGAGGTAGTCGCGGGTGAGCCAGAAGCGGTCCATCCAGCCGGCGCTGCTCGCGTCGTAGGCGATGACGACGACGCGGCGGCCCACGCGGCGCATCTCGCGCAGTCCGGCGATCGGGTCGGTCCAGTGGTGGACGGTGCTGATCGCCATCGCCGCGTCGAAGGACCGGTCGGGAAACGGGAGGCGCTCCGCCGAGGCCGCGACGCAGGGGGCCGCGTCGGCGGGGCGCAGGGCGCGCATGACCGCCGACGGCTCGACCGCGGTGACCTCGCGGTCCGGCGGTTCGTAGTTGCCGGTTCCGGCGCCCACGTTGAGGACGGTGCGCGCATCGCCCAGCGCCTCCCAGACCCGCGCGGCGATGCGCGGCTCGGTGCGGCGCGTCGCGGGATACGCGGAGCCGATCTCGTCGTACAGCTGCGCGCCGAACACCTTCAGTTGGTCCTCCGGCGTCGTCCTGATCCCCATGGCTCGCCCCTCCAGCTCTCTGTCGATCGCCGCCACCATGGCGGCCGCGTGGTCACGTTGCTCCCGGAGCAGGCCGCGCAGCCGGTGCAGGTGCGCGACGGCGTTGGTCGACGGGTCGTCGACCAGGTCCGCGATCTCGCGCAATCCGAAGCCCAGCCGCCGATACGCCAGCACTTCGCGCAGCCGCTCCACGTCGCCGGCGGCGTAGGCCCGGTATCCGGCCGCGGTGCGCGCGGACGGGGTGACCAGGCCGATCTGGTCGTAGTGGTGCAGCGTGCGGACAGTGACGCCGGTCAGTTCGGCGACCCGTCCCACGGTCAGGCGGTGGTGCTCGTCCTCGTCCACGTTCTCGACTATCGGGGATCACGTCGCGTGAGGGTCAAGCGCTCACTGGAAGTCGAAGACCGCCGTCGGGTTCAGGCCGTGGTTGTCGGGGGGCGGGGTGTACCCCGGCGGATAGCAGGCGTAGTCGATGTCCACCGGCGTGATGTCCATGTCGGTGTCGGGCGGCACCGCGGCGTCGAGTTGGCTGCCGTCGTCGGAGTAGACGGCGTCGAGCCGGTCCGAGTTGTTCTCGACGTTGGCGGCGGTCATTCCCATGACCTGGACGTCGAAGGTCGGCGGGAGGCCGTTGCCCGAGATGACGAGAAATCCCGTGCCGGTGGCGCCGGAGCCGGTGTACAGGGACGTGTTGCCCTCGCCGCCCTCGCGCAGGGCCGCGGAGGCCCGCTCGACCTGGACGGCCGGCCCCTCGGCGCCCAGGAATCCGGCCGCGTCCTGGAACGTCAGGCCGTACTCTCGGAGAAGGGCCGCGGTATCGAATGCGGAGGCGCGCGGAGCGGCGAAGAAGACTAATCCGGAGACCGCGCCCGCGAATAAGGCACGGAGCGTCAGATAGCGAGACAAAGGCACAATCGGCCTCCTTGATCGGGTTTATCCACCCTGGGCGCCCGCGCCACCGTGGCGCAACCCGGCGCGGCCGGCGCTCACCTACACGGCGGCCCGCCCAGCGCGGTGACCTCCTTGATCTTTATCAAGCTGCTGCTCCGTTCGGCTACGCAGAAAGGCCGCACGGCTCTACAATCCCGGGGAATAGTTCGGAAATCAGCGCGCTGGGGAATACGGTCGCTGTTTTCCGCGCTCAGCGGATCTTCTTGGGAGGGCAAAACACAATGGATCTGAGCAAGCTCGGACGGACCGAACAGGTACTGTCGGCGGCGGGCCTCCTGTTGTTCATCTTCAGCTTCCTGCCGTGGT
>DASTAE010000346.1:0-4780 GCA_035712985.1 Actinospica sp. | reverse complement strand
CTCGATCTCGTACTCCTTGGAGTAGCCGTAGCCGCCGTGGATCCGGAAGGAGTCCTCGACGACCTCCTTGCAGTACTCGGCCGCGAGGAACTTGGCCATGCCCGCCTCGAGGTCGTTGCGCTGCCCGGAGTCCTTCACCCGTGCGGCCCGGACCATCATCTGGTGCGCCGCCTCGACCTTCGTGGCCATCTCGGCGAGCTTGAACTGGATGGCCTGGTGCTGGGCGATCGGCTTGCCGAAGGTGGAGCGCTGCTGCGCGTAGGCGATGCCGAGCTCGAAGGCGCGCAGCGCGATGCCGCAGGCGCGGGCCGCGACGTTCACCCGGCCCACCTCGACCCCGTCCATCATCTGCGCGAAGCCGCGACCCGGCGTCCCGCCGAGGACCCGGTCGGCGCCGACGCGCACGTTGTCGAGCACCAGCTCGGTGGTGTCGACGCCCTTGTAGCCCATCTTCTGGATCTTGCCGGGCACGGTCAGCCCCGGCCGGGTCTCGCCGAAGCCCGGCTCCTTCTCGACCAGGAAGGTCGTCAGGTTCTTGTAGGGCGTGTCGGCGCCCTCGTCGGTCTTCGCCAGCAGCGCCACCAGGTTCGAGGTGCCGCCGTTGGTCAGCCACATCTTCTGACCGGTGATCAGGTAGTCCTCGCCGTCGCGCACGCCCTTGGTGGTGATCGCGGCGACGTCGGAGCCGAGCGCGGGCTCGGACATGGAGAAGGCCGCGCGCACCTCGCCCTCGGCCATCTTCGGCAGGAAGTAGGCCTGCTGCTCCGGCGTGCCGTGCTGCTTGATCATGTACGCGACGATGAAGTGCGTGTTCAGGATCCCGGACACGGACATCCAGCCGCGCGCGATCTCCTCGACGACCAGCGCGTAGGTCAGCAGGGACTCGCCCAGGCCGCCGTGCTCCTCCGGGATCATCAGGCCGAACAGCCCGAGCTCGGCCATCCCCTTGACGATCTCGGCCGGGTACTCGTCGGCGTGCTCGAGCTCCGTGGCGACGGGGATGATCTCGCGGTCCACGAAGGTGTGGACGGTGGCCAGGATCTCCTGCTGGATGTCGGTCAGGCCTTCGGTCCGGGCGAGGCGTGCCATGCGGTGACTCCCTTGTCGATGCTCCCGCTCTCCTGCCGAAGATGCGGGGCTGGTTGTTACCGGTCAGTATCCACAGCGGTCCGGGCCCTGGGAAGGGGGCCCGGCCACATATCCGGCGAAGCCCCGCTACGCCTGCGGCGGCTCGAACTTGGAGGTGCGGGTGTAGCCGGCCGCCCGCCCCTTGCCCGCGATCACCAGCGCCATCTTCCGGCTGGCCTCGTCGATCATCTCGTCGCCGAGCATCGCCGAGCCCTTCTTGCCGCCCGCCTCGGAGGTGCAGTAGTCGTACGCGTCGAGGATCAGTTCGGCGTGGTCGTAGTCCTCCTGGGTCGGCGCGAACAGCTCGTTGGCGATGGCGATCTGGTCCGGGTGCAGCACCCACTTGCCGTCGAAGCCCAGCGCGGCCGAGCGGCCGGCCACCTTGCGGAAGCCCTCCGGGTTGCGCACCTGCAGGTAGGGGCCGTCGATCGCCTGCACGTCGTTCGCCCGCGCGGCCATCAGGATGCGCATCAGGATGTAGTGGTACGCGTCGCCGACGTCGTAGAGCGGCGGCTGCTCGCCGACGACCAGGGACTTCATGTTGATCGAGGCCATGAAGTCGGCCGGGCCGAAGATGATGGTCTCGATCCGCGGCGAGGCGGCGCCGATGGCGTCCACGTTGACCAGGCCCTTGGCGTTCTCGATCTGCGCCTCGATGCCGATCCGGCCGACCTCGTAGCCCATGGTCTTCTCGATCTGGGTGAGCAGCAGGTCCAGCCAGACCACCTGCCCGGCGTCCTGCACCTTCGGCAGCATGATGCAGTCCAGGTTCGCGCCGGCGCCCTCGACCACGGTGACCACGTCGCGGTAGGTCCAGTGCGTGGTCAGGTCGTTCACCCGCACGGTGCGGGTCTTGCCGCCCCAGTCGCCGTTGTTGAGCGCGTCCACGATCTTGAGCCGCGCGCCCTCCTTCTCCAGCGGCGCGCAGGCGTCCTCGAGGTCGAGGAAGACCTGGTCGGCGGGCAGCGACTGGGCCTTCTCCAGGAAGCGCGGGTTCGATCCCGGCACGGCGAGACAGGAGCGGCGGGGGCGGTTCTGCTGGGGCATGGGTGGTTCCTTCCCGAGGAGGGTTCGGACCGTCGTTTCTGTGAGGTTACCCGCCGGTAGCAGCGTCCGCTTCGTGATGCGCGCCACTCGCCGTGCCGACCGCCACGAGCCCGGCCAGGATCAGCAGCGCGCCGGGCAGCGCCCACACGCTCGGGATCTGGTGCAGCCAGACGGCCGCGAGCAAGGCGGCGATCGGGACCTCCAGCAGGATGACGACGGAGATCACGGTCGCGCTGGTCGTCTTGAGCGCGCGGTTGAACATCGTGTGCCCGAGCAGCTGCGCCCCGGCCGTGAGCGCGAGGATCTTCAGCCACGCGTCGGAGCCGAAGCCGAGCAGGTGCTGTCCGCCGGCGGTCGCGATCAGCGCGAGCGTGCAGGACGCGGTGCCGTAGCAGATGGTCGCGTAGGGAGTCAGCGAGACCGTCTGACGCACCTTGGAGCCCAGTGTCATGTAAACAGCCGCCAGCACCGCCGCCGTGAGCGCGAGCAGATCGCCCAGGAACGCGTGCAGCGACAGCCGCAGGTCCACGCCCGAGAGCGCGGCCACCCCGAGCACCGAGATCAGGATGCCGACCCAGGCGCGGCGGCTCACGTGCTCCCCGCGCAGGCGGGCGATCAGCGCCGCGAAGATCGGCTGCGTCGCCGCGAAGGCCGTGGCCGAGGCGACGGAGGTCATGGTCAGGCTCGGCGTCCAGGTCGAGAAGTGCAGGCCGAGGCAGACGCCGGAGGCGAGCGCGAGCAGCCACTGCCCGCGGCCCAGCGAGCGGAACTCGGCCCGGTGCCGCAGCAGGGCGTAGGGCGCGAGCACGGCGGTGCCGATCGCGTTGCGCCAGAAGGCGATCGCGAGCGAGGGGGCGCGGGTGGCCGCGATGATCGGCCCCGAGGTGCCGACTCCGAGCACGCCGATGGCGAGCGTCGGGATGTCCGCCTTCGCCGGCCGGTGCACGGCGGACGGAGCGGGTATCGCGGGGGAGGTGGTCGCGGTCAGGGGTGCCTCCGTGAGGTGCCTGTAACAGGGGAACGCACTCAGCGTACAAGCCGATCCGCTCGATACCACGTGACCCGCGAACTTCTACAAGCCGTCCCAACGAAATGCGCCGCAGAGCACTGTGGGACAGTCTTGACCCATGACCCCGCCGCAGTCCCCCGCTCCGCTCGCACACGGTGCCGCCGCCACGCTTTCCCTGCCGGACTTCTCCCTCGTCGAGGAGGCCTGTAAGAAGTCGAGCCTGCTGTGGATCGCCGTGCCCGGGTTGCGCGACCGCGCGGTGTGGCACGTGTGGCAGGAGCACGAGGGCCGCGGCGCGGTGTACCTGGTGACCGGCGGCGGCGAGCAGAACGTGCCGGGCCTCTCGGACGGCCAGCTGGTCCGGGTGACCGTCCGCTCGAAGGACAAGGGCGGCCGGCTGGCCACCTGGTCCGGCCTGGTCGGCCGCGTGCAGCCGGGCGGCGCCGAATGGGCCGAGGTCGTCCCGACGCTGCACTCCAAGCGCCTGAACGCGCACGACGGCGAGGGCCAGCCGGAGCGCTGGGCCGCGCAGTCCGCGATCTTCCGGATCGCCCCGCAGGGCCCGCTGCTCGAGGGGCCTGGACGCTATGGCCGCGGCAGCGGTGCCGCGAGCGTGCAGTCGGGCCCGGCCACCACCGTGACCCGGCGCGTTCGCTGACGGTCCGCCACGGATTGCCGCTCACGCCCCTGTACCCATAGCCTGAAGCGCGTAGGAATGGGCGTGGGACCAGCACGGTTCCCGGGTGAAAGGCGTGCGGGTGGCGAATCTCGGGTTTACCAAGGCGACCGCCCGGATCTTCGTGTCGCATCTGTCCGGCAAGGCGGTCTTCGACCAGGACGGCGACCAGGTCGGCCGGGTGCGCGACGTGATCGTGCAGCTGCCGCTGGAGCACGAGGAGCGGCCGCGGGTGCTCGGGCTGGTCGCCGAGGTGGTCGGCAAGCGGCGGGTCTTCCTGCCCATCACCCGGGTCACCGCGATCGAGAACGGCCAGGTCATCTCGTCCGGCCTGATCAACATGCGGCGGTTCCAGCAGCGTCCGAACGAGACGCTGGTGCTGGCCGAACTGCTCGACCGCCGGGTGCGGCTGCTCTCCCGCGACGAGGGCAAGGGCGAGGTCCAGGTCAAGGACGTCGCCATCGAGCAGACCGGGCCCGGCGACTGGGAGGTCGCCAAGGTCTTCGTGCAGTACCCGGGCAAGGGCCTGCGGCGCCGCGGTGAGAGCGTCATCGTGGACTGGGAGTCGCTGAGCGGGTTCGGCGCGCCCGAGCCCGGCCAGCAGGAGGCCGCCGCGCTGCTGGCCACCTTCGACCAGATGCGCGCGGCCGACGTCGCCCGCGCGGTGCACGAGCTCAACCCGCGACGGCGCAGCGAGGTCATCGCCGCGCTCGACGACGAGCGGCTGGCCGACGTGCTCGAGGAGCTGCCCGAGGGCGACCAGCTGGAGATCCTGGCGCGGCTCGAGGTGGAGCGCGCGGCCGACGTGCTCGAGGAGATGGACCCGGACGACGCGGCGGACCTGCTCGGCGACCTGCCGGCGGAGGAGGCCGAGCGGCTGCTCGAGCTGATGGAGCCGGACGAGGCGGCCCCGGTCCGGC
>DASTAE010000345.1:0-8263 GCA_035712985.1 Actinospica sp. | reverse complement strand
CGGCCGCGGCGCCGAGGACGACGAAGCCGTACGAGCGGGCCTCCTCCGCGTACCGCGCCACGCCCGGGGTCACCGCGAAGATCATCGCCGCGGTGAGCGCGACGCGGCGGTCGAAGAGCTTCTCGGCGATGGCCGCCGTGCACGCCGTGGCCCCGCACATCGCCAGCACGCTCGGCAGCCGCACCGCGAGCGGCGAACTGCCGAACAGGATGATCCAGACGTGCATGAAGAGGTAGTAGACGGTGTGCACCGCGTCGACGTTGCCCGCGGTGGCGATGATGCCGCTGAAGGGCCGGCGGGCGATGTCGATCGTGCTGAGCTCGTCCCACCACAGCTCGATCGAGGACGCGCGCCAGAGCCCGAGCACCGCGGTGACCAGTACCGGCAGTATCCAGAGCCGGCCGGTCCACGTGGGCTGCGGCGCGGGCGCGGTGCCGGTGTCGTCCGACGTGGGCAGAGGGACGGCAGTACGCGGCTGGGTGAGCATGCGACACCCCCCTCTTCCTGTTGCGTTTACGGGCACGTCAGTATATGGACCGCACCTGAAGGGACCCGCAATACGGCGAGGGGTGGCACGCCGCGTAGACACGATCGTGACATCCTTGCAATGTGGATCGACTGATGCTGCTGGATACGCCCACGCTCTACTACCGGGCGTTCTTCGCGTTGCCCGACTCGATGACCGCGCCCGACGGGCGTCCGGTGAACGCCGTTCGCGGCACGCTCGATTTCATCACGCATCTGGTGACGAACTACCGGCCGGACCGGTTGATCGCGTGCTTCGACGCCGACTGGCGCCCGGCCTTCCGGGTGGAGTTGCTGCCGTCGTACAAGGCGCACCGGGTGATCGAGGAGCTGCCGGCCGAGGCGAAGGGCGAGGGCAGCGCGTCGGTCGAGGAGGTGCCCGACACCCTCACCCCGCAGGTCGCGATGCTGCTGGAAGTGTTGGAGGCGTTCGGAATCGCGGACGGCTGGGCGCCCGGCTTCGAGGCGGACGACGCGATCGCGGCCTACGCGGCGCTGCACCGCGCGAAGGAGGGCGGCCCGGTGGACGTGGTGACCGGGGACCGGGACATGTTCCAGCTGATCTCGGACGCTGATTCGGTCCGGGTGTTCAACATCGCGCGCGGGGTGGCGAAGCTGGAGGTCCTCGGCGACGCGGAGCTGAGCGCCAAGTACGGCGTGACCGGCTCTCAGTACGCTGACTTCGCGACGCTGCGCGGGGACGCGAGCGACGGGCTGCCGGGCGTGGCCGGGATCGGTGAGAAGACCGCCTCGGCGCTGCTGGCCGAGTTCGGCTCGCTGACCGGACTGCTCGCGGCGGCGGCCGATCCGGGCTCGACGCTCAAGCCCGCGGTGCGCAAGAAGCTCGACGCAGCGGGCGAATACCTCGCGGTCGCGCCGAACGTGGTCCGGGTGCGGGCCGACGCCGCGGTCTCGGCGGCCGAGTCCGCGCTGCCCACGGCGCCGGCCAGGCCCGAGCGGCTGGCGGAGCTCGCCGAGCTCTACGGGCTCGACGGCCCGATCAAGCGGCTCGTCAGGGCCCTGGCCGCCGACCGCTGACATGTGCGGAAGGATTAACCGGCTGTGATCCATCGGTGAGGCCGTACACTGGAGGGGTGAGCGTCATCGGGCCTCACGCCGCAAGCTTGATCCGCTCCCCGTGACTGCCGGGACCTCCTGGGCCACGCAGTCGACACCGCGCACGACCGCCGGTGTTCCTGTGCTGAGCCGCGGCTTTCACCACCTTCGGAGTGTTCTATGGCGGTCCGCCGCCCCGCAGCTCGACCCACCACGTCCACGACCGCCGCGTCCCCGGCCGCGCCCGCCGCGAAGCCGGCCGTCGCCGCCACCTTCGCCGAACTCGGCGTGCCCGCCGCGCTGACCGCGGTGCTGGCCGCCGAGGGCATCACGACGCCGTTCCCGATCCAGGCGGCGACGCTGCCCGACTCGCTGGCCGGGCGCGACGTGCTCGGCCGCGGCCGCACCGGCTCGGGAAAGACCCTCGGCTTCCTGCTCCCGGTGCTCTCCCGGCTCGCCGCGAACCCGCGCAAGCGGCGCCCGAACTACCCGCGCGCGCTGATCCTCGCCCCGACCCGCGAGCTGGCGACGCAGATCCACACCGCCGCCGAGCCGCTCGCGAAGGCCCTCGGCCTGCGCACCACGGCGATCTTCGGCGGCGTCGGCGCCCGCCCGCAGATCTCCGCGCTGCGCTCCGGCATCGACCTGGTCATCGCGTGCCCGGGCCGGCTGCTCGACCACATGGACGGCGGGCACGCCAACCTCGGCGCGATCGAGATCACCGTGCTCGACGAGGCGGACCACATGGCCGACCTCGGCTTCCTGCCGATGGTCAAGCGCGTGCTGAACGCGACGCCCGCGGGCGGCCAGCGCCTGCTGTTCTCGGCGACGCTGGACAACGGCATCGACAACCTGGTGCGCCAGTACCTGAACAAGCCGGTCACGCACTCGGTCGACTCCCCGCACGCCGAGGTCCCGACGATGGACCACCACGTGCTGCACATCGAGACCGAGCACCGGCTGCCGATACTCGTCGAGCTGACCTCGGCGCCGGGCCGCTCGATCGTGTTCACCCGGACGAAGCACGGCGCGCGCAAGCTCGCCAAGCAGCTGCTCGCGGCCGGGGTGCCCGCCGTGGACCTGCACGGGAACCTCGCGCAGAACGCGCGTACCCGGAACCTGGCCGCCTTCGCCGCCGGGGAGGCCACCACGCTGGTCGCGACCGACATCGCGGCGCGCGGCATCCACGTGGACGAGGTCTCGCTGGTCGTGCACGCCGATCCGCCGGTCGAGCACAAGGCCTACCTGCACCGCTCGGGACGCACCGCGCGGGCGGGCAACTCGGGCACCGTCGTCACGCTGATGACCGACGCCCAGGTCTCCGAGGTGCGCGAGCTGACCCGCAAGGCCCGGATCGCGGCGACGACCACGCGGCTGGCGCCCGGCGACCCGCTGATCGGGACGCTGGCCCCCGGCGAGCGCAGCCTCGTCGCGCCGGAGCAGATCGCCGCGCTGACCGGAGAGGCCCGCGGGCCGCGCCAGGCGGCGGCCCCCGCCGCCGCTCCCGCGCGCGGCACGGGTTCGGGAGGCGCGCCGCGCCGCCGTCGGCCGCGCCGTCCCGCCGGGGCGGGCGGCGCCGCGGCCGGGGGCACCGGCGCCGCGGCGAAGAAGGAGCCGCGCGCCACGGGCACGCCCAAGACGGGCGGCGCCACGACGAACACCGGCAAGGGCGGCGCCGCCAGGAACGGCGCCTCGAAGGCGGCCGGAACCGGCGCGCCCAAGACCGGATCCGGCGGGGCCGGCGGCGGCAGGAACGCCGGCGGCGCGCCGAAGACCGGGGGCGGCGCGGCGCGGGCCTCGGAGAAATTCCGGGGCCGCGGCCGCTGATCGCGCTGCGACTTCGCCGCACTCCGGATACACTGAGCGGGTATGAAGCGGTAATCGCAGCGCGGACCTGCACGTTTTCAGGTTCGGGGCGAGCGCTTCATGAAGGAGAACAAAGAGTATGGCAACCGGCACTGTGAAGTGGTTCAACGCGGAAAAGGGCTTCGGGTTCATCGAGCAGGACGGGGGCGGCCCGGACGTCTTCGCCCACTACTCCGCGATCGCCACCCAGGGCTACCGTGAACTGCACGAGGGCCAGCACGTCAGCTTCGAGGTGACCCAGGGCCCCAAGGGCCCGCAGGCCGCCAACATCCTGCCGGTCTGAGCTCAGGACCCGTCTGAATGGTCGGGGCCGCCGGATGTGATCCGGCGGCCCCGACGCCTTTGCCCGGCGCGATTCACCGGCGGAAAACCCGTTTGTCCGCGAGAAGCCCCGGCCGTCAGTGTGGTCGGATGGACTCGAACTTCACCGAGGACGACGTCGCGGCGATCTATGACCTGCAATACGCCTGGCGCCCCACGCCGGGCTCGAGCGACGCCTTCTACACGGACCTCGCGATGGCGGCCGGCTCAGTGCTCGACGTCGGCTGCGGCACCGGTCAACTGCTGCACCACCTGCGCGACGCGGGCCACCGGGGCAGGCTGGCCGGATTCGACCCCGACCTCGCCTCGCTGCGCAGGGCCCGGCTCCGCGCCGACCTCGACATCGAGTGGGTGGAGGCGACGGCGGCGGCGATCTCCTGGGAGCACGGGTTCGAGCTCGCGACGATGTCGGGCAACGCCTTCCAGTGCCTCACCGAGGACGAGGACCTGCGCGCCTCACTCTCCGCGATTCACCGCGCGCTGATCGGCGGCGGCCGCTTCGCCTTCGAGACCCGGCACCCGCAGGCGCGCGCCTGGGAGGACTGGGCGGCCGCCGAGCCGGCCCGCGTCGACTACGCCGGACGCGCGCTGGTGATGTCCTGGCACGTCGAGTCCGTGGTCGACGGCGTCGTCAGCATGACCGAGACGACCGCCGACGAGGACGGCGCCGTCCTGCACGTCGGGCGCGGAAAGCTCCGCTTCCTGCCGCCCGACGCGCTGAGCGAGCTGCTCACGGCCGCCGGCTTCGCCGTCGAGGCTCAGTTCGGCGATTTCTCCCGCGGCCCGATCACCCCCGAATCCCGCACCGTCGTCACCGTCGCCAGGGCTTGACGAAGCCGTTCTCCGGCCAGCCCTCGACGGCGGCCCGCAGCTCGACGGCCTGGGCGCCGTCGATGGACTCGCGGACGATGTCGGCGTGCCCGGCATGCCGCGCCGTCTCCTCGATCAGGTGCACCAGGACCCAGCGCACGTTCCACGCCTCGATGTCCTTCGGGAACCAGGGGACGCCCCGCGGGATCGGCACGGGCTGGTCGAGGTCCGCGGCGGCGAGGATCGCGGCGTCCGTCTCCTCGGCGGCGAGCTCGTAGTCCTTCAGCAGGTCCGCGACGGAGGCCTCGCCGGGCTGGAAGGACGCGGCGTGCTTCGCGAAGTCGGTCTCCGAGGGCTCCTGCCGGATCATCCCGGTCCACTCGCGCTCGACCGAGGCGGCGTGCTTGATCAGGCCGGCCACGCTGAGCGAGCTGGCCGAGGGCGCGAGCCGCGCCTCCTCGTCGGTCAGTCCGTGGACCGCCCTGCGCAGGCCCGCGCGCTGCGCGTCGAGGAAGCCGAGCAGGACCTCGCGCTCGTCGGTGCCGACCATGTTCCGTTGCGTCATGAACTCAGCTTCGCATCGGGCTCTGACAATTTCCGGGCGCTGCGCGGGTAGGTGGGGGTGGTGGAGACTCCCGTGAGCGAGATCGACGACGTCCTGCGCGGCTTCCTCGCGGAGCAGCTGGCCGACACAGGCGGTTCCCCGCGGATCGGCGGCCTGTACGAACCGATCGCCGACCTGGTGCTGCGCGGCGGCAAACGGCTGCGCGCGCGGTTCGTGCTGCTCGGCTGGCGCGGGGCCGGGGCGCCGACGACGCAGGGGGCCGTCGGAGCGGCGGCCGTCGTCGAGCTGCTGCACGCGTGCGCCCTGATCCACGACGACGTGATGGACGGCTCGGCGACGCGCCGCGGGGCGCCCGCGGTGCACCAGGCGTTCGCGCGGCAGCACCGGCTCGGCGCGTGGCACGGCTCCGGGGCGTGGTACGGCATGTCGGCCGCGATCACCGCGGGTGACCTGTGCCTGGTCTGGGCCGACCAGCTGTTCCGCACGTGCGGGCTGTCGGCCGCGGCCATCGCGAACGCGCGGCCGGTGTACGACGAGATGCGCGCGCTGACCATGCGCGGCCAGTACCTCGACCTGCTCACCCAGGCGTCCGGAGAGCCGTCCGTCGACGCGGCGATCGAGGTGGCGCGCGCGAAGACCGC
Source organism: Actinospica sp. (assembly GCA_035712985.1). Lineage (GTDB taxonomy): Bacteria > Actinomycetota > Actinomycetes > Streptomycetales > Catenulisporaceae > Actinospica. The sequence goes on along the minus strand of DASTAE010000345.1, from coordinate 2,479 downwards.
CGCGTGCACGACGACCGGGCCGCTGCGCTTCGGCGGCGCGCTGGCCGGCGCCTCGGACGAGCTGCTCGCGGGCTACGCGGCGTACGGTGACGCGCTCGGTATCGCCTTCCAGCTGCAGGACGACCTGCTCGGCGCGTTCGGCGATCCGGCCGCGACGGGAAAGCCCTCCGGCGACGACCTGCGCGACGGCAAGCGGACCGTGCTGCTGGCCGAGGCCGTGGCCCGCGCTGACCTCGCGGAGCTCATCGGCCGCGGTACGGACGAGGCGGTGGACGAGCTGCGCGAGGTGCTGATCCGCAGCGGGGCGCGGGCCGCCGTGGAGGAGCGCATCCGGGAGTTGGGGCGGCAGGCCCTGGGCTACGCGGCGAACCTGCCGTTGGGGGACGAAGGCGTGCGCGCGGAGCTGACCGCGCTGGTGGCGGCCGTCACCGGCCTGCCCAGCGCGCCAGCAGCAGCGCCGCCGCGAATGCAGGAGCCGCCGAGGACAGCAGCTTGAGCGCGCCGTCGAGCGGAGCGAGCAGCAGGTCGCGGTCGATGTCGAAGGAGTTCCCGCCGACCAGCTCGATGCTGCCCCCGATTCCGATGACGTCGCGTCGCAGGGCTCGGGCCGGGGTGCTCAGCCGGCGTTGGGCGGCGGAGAGCGCGGTCGCGGCGACGGCCGCGGCGAGCAGCCCGATCGTGCCCGACGCGGTCCACGCCGGGCCCTGGGCCACATAGCCGACGGCCACCGGGAACGCGCCCCAGGTGACCGCGAATCCGAGGTCCGTGTGCAGGACCCCGTCGAAGAGCTCGAGGTTGTAGCCGAGGACGAACAGTACGCCGAGCACGATGAACGGGATGAGTCCGAGCCCTGAGTGGCCCAGCACGCGGACGCCGAGCGCGACGGCGCCCGCGAGGCTGACGATCGCGGCGGTCCACAGCGCGCCGTCGCTGATCCGGGTGTGCAGCGGGCGGCCGTTCCACTCGTCGAGGGCGTGGGCCGCGACGCCGACCGCCAGGAAGAACCCGGCGACGGTGAGCCAGAGCACCGCCCAGTCGATGCGCGGCGCGAGGGCCGCGCCGATCGCGACGTACGCCAGATGCCAGGCGGTGTAGGGCGGGTGCAGCAGCGTCAGCCAGTCGCCGAAGGGCGAACCGCCGCGGGCGTAGAACGCGACCTCGGGTTCGTCAGCCATCTGACTTCCGGCCGCACATGACCAGTCCCCCGCCGAGGCTCATCCGCCGGGTCCGCACCTGCTCGATCCCGGCGGCGCGCCAGTAGCCGACGATGCTCTCCACCGGATGCGCGCGGTAGTGGCCGCTGATCGACGGGCCGAGGAAGTTGCCGACGTTGGCCCACTCGCGGCCGCCGGTCAGCATTCCGGCCGCGGGCAGCACGGCGCGGGTGTAGCCGACCCAGGCCGCGTGCCAGACGGGATTGCCCGGCACGGCGAACTCGAGGCTGGCCAGCGCGCCGCCGGGCTTGAGGACGCGGGCCAGTTCGACCAGCGTGGCGGCGGGATCGTCCACGTAGCGCAGCAGATAGGTGAAGGTGACGGCGTCGAAGGCGGCGTCCGGGAAGGGCAGCGCCTCGGCCCGGCCCAGCAGCAGGCTGACGCGATCGCTCCGGCCGCGCCTGGCCACGTTCTCCCGGCCGCGGCGCAGCATCTGCTCCGTCAGATCGACGCCGGTCACCTCGACGTCGCGCGCCACGTCGGTCCAGCGCAGCGCGACGCCGGCGGTGCCGGTGGCCACGTCGAGCACCGTGCGGGCGTCGGGCGAGGTGCGCAGCGCCGCGCCCACCATCGCGTGCCGCCAGCGTCGGTTCTGACCGAAGGACAAGATTTCCGCGAGCAGGTCGTAACGTCGGGGTAGGCCGCTGAACAGCTCTTTCGCATCTACATCGACCGGATTCGGCATGTGCGGTCTCCTACCCGCTGCCGGGCCGGGGAATGTACGCTGTCCGCATGATCGTCGAGCACGCCGAATTCATCATTGACGAGACCGACGCGGAGAAGTTCGAGGCCGCCTACGCGCAGGCCAAGGAGCTGCTCGCGCAGACCGAGGGTTTCCAGTGGGCGCGGATGCACCGCGGGATCGAGCGGCCGAGCAGTTTCCTGCTGCTGGTCGGCTGGGATTCCGTGGAGGCGCACATGGTCGGCTTCCGCGAGTCCGACCGCTTCCCGCGGTGGCGCGCCCTGCTCGGCCCCTACTTCGCCGAGACCCCGAAGGTCGAGCACTACTCCGAGGTCTGAACTCAACGCCCGCTGTCTGGCCGGGCGTAGTGAGGCACGAAAGACGCTGTGCTCGATGGTTCGCTCGCAAGCTCGCTCACGTGTTCCACACCCGGTCGGCCTCGGGCAGGTGCGTGTCGTCGTTGACGTAGAGCATCGCCCACTGGCCGGCCGGATCGGCGCCGGGCAGCGGCGAGTGCTGCAACCGCCAGCCGCTGAGCGCGGTGTGGTTGATGATCGGGAACGTCCAGCGTGAGGCGCCGACC
>DASTAE010000344.1:0-22788 GCA_035712985.1 Actinospica sp. | reverse complement strand
CGAAGGTGTAGCCGGCCTTGATCGCCGCCGCCCGGTCGGTCGTGCTCTCGACATCCGCCATGTCCACAGTGGAACACGCGCGTGATCGTCCGGCGACCGCGCGCCCTTCACCTGATCGGCCGTCGGCGCGTCGTGGGCGCCCAGGCGATGCCGGAGCCCGGCTCGCCGACCTCGAGAAGCGCCGCGACAACCTCGTCGCCCGCGCCAGGACCGCCCCTGGTCAAGGGCAGGGCCGAGCTCGCCGCCTCCACCCTGGACTCCCGGTTCAACAGCCTCGACACCCTCGCCAAGGACACCGAGGTCGACGCCCGCCTGGCCGCCCTCAAAGCCGGCCGAGCCCACGGCGCCGCGGCGGCGAGCCGCTCGGCGGCGGCCGAGCAGGTCTCGGCGGGGAGGCCGATGGCGGATTCTGACCCCACGTCAGTACGATCTGTACGATTTTCGCCACTCTGGGTATCTGGAATGTGGGCGCAAACTCGGTAGAGTGAGGCCGTGAACCGACTGGCGGCCGCGACCTCGCCTTATTTGCTTCAGCACGCTGATAACCCGGTGGACTGGTGGCCGTGGGGCGAAGGGGCGTTCGCCGAGGCTCGGCGGCGGAATGTGCCGCTGTTGATCTCCATCGGCTACTCCGCGTGCCACTGGTGCCATGTGATGGCGCACGAGAGCTTCGAGGATCCGACCACGGCCTCGGCGATGAACGCCGGGTTCGTGTGCGTGAAGGTGGATCGCGAGGAGCGGCCGGACGTCGACGCCGTCTACATGCAGGCCACGCAGGCGATGACCGGGCACGGCGGCTGGCCGATGACGGTGTTCGCGGACCATCAGGGGCGGCCGTTCTTCTGCGGGACGTACTTCCCGCCGCGGTCGCGCGGGTCGGTACCGGGCTTCCTTCAGGTGCTGGCGCAGGTGGCTGCGGCGTGGGCCGGCAAGCGGGGCGAGGTGACGCAGGTCGGGACCGCTGTGGCGGCTCGGATGGCGGAGATCTCGGTGCCGGTCGGCGCGCGGCGGAAGGATGTCGAGGCGCCCACTGCCGAGGAGCTCGACGCCGCAGTGTTAGCGCTCGCAGGGGAGTACTCGGACGACGCGGAGCACGGGGGGATCGGAGCGGGCTTTGGTGGAGCCCCCAAGTTTCCGCCGTCGATGACTCTGCTCCAGCTGCTGCGGCACCACGCGCGCACGGAGTCGGCCCAGGCGCTCGCGATGGTCGCGCAGACCTGCAACGCGATGGCTCGCGGCGGCATCTACGACCAGCTCGGCGGCGGGTTCTCGCGCTACGCGGTGGACGGGGACTGGACGGTCCCGCACTTCGAGAAGATGTTGTATGACAATGCGCTGCTGCTGCGGGTCTACGCGTTGCTGTGGCGTACCTCGCCTTCGCCGCTGTACCGGCGGATCGCGGAGGAGACCGCGGGCTTCATGATCCGCGAGTTGGGCACGGCTGCGGGCGGGTTCGCGTCGGCGCTCGACGCGGATACGGAGGGGGTGGAGGGGCTCACCTACGCGTGGACCTACCGGCAGCTCGTCGAGGTGCTGGGGGAGCACGACGCGAAGATCGCCGCCGCGGCGTACGAGGTGACGAAGGCCGGCAACTTCGAGGACGGCAAGTCGGTCCTGCGGCTGGCCGCCGAACTGACCGGCGAGGCTCGGAACCCTGAGGACGTCAAGCGGGTCGCGGCGAAGCTCCGTGTCGCGCGGGCGCAGCGTCCGCAGCCGGGACGGGACGACAAGATCGTCGCGTCGTGGAACGGATTGGCGATCTCGGCGCTGGTCGAGGCCTCGGTCGCGCTCGGTCGGCCCGATCTGCGGAGTGCGGCGTTGCGGTGCGGGCAGTTGCTCGTCGACGTCCATCTCGAGGACGGGCGGCTCGTGCGCACCTCGCGGGACGGCAAGGCCTCGGAGAATCCGGGCGTGCTCGAGGACTACGGCTGCGTGGCCGAGGGCTTCGTCTCGCTGTTCACGGCGACCGGGGACCGGGCCTGGCTCACCCGCGCGGAGGCGCTGCTCGACACGATCCGCGAGCAGTTCCGCAAGGACGGCGGCCTCTACGACACCGCCGCCGACGCGGCCCCGCTCTACTTCAGGCCGAGCGATCCGACCGACAACGCCAACCCCTCCGGCACCTCCGCCGCCGCGGCAGCCTTCGCCGCGTACGCGCAGGCCACCGGCTCGGAGCAGGCGCTCCACGACGCCCACGCGGCTCTCGCGCCCGCGCGGGCGCTGGCTGCCCAGGCGCCGCGGTTCGCCGGCTACGGCCTCGCGGTGGCTGAGCTGCTGATCACGCCGTAGCGGTCGCCGGGCTCGACAGCACCGCGATCGCGACCGCGATGTAGTGGCAGCAGAACGCGGCGATCGTGAACGAGTGGAACAGCTCGTGGAAGCCGAACCAGCGCGGGGAGAAGTTCGGCTTCTTCATGCCGTAGAACACGGCGCCCACCGAGTAGAGGACCCCGCCGGTCGCGATCAGGACGACGACCGCGACGCCGCCGTTGCGCAGGAGCTCCGGCATGAAGAAGACCGCTGCCCAGCCGAGCGCGATGTAGCAGGGCACGTAGGCCCAGCGCGGCGCGTCCAGCCAGAACATCCGGAAGCCGATCCCGATCAGCGCGCCGCTCCAGACCAGCGTGAGCAGCAGTTCCGCCGAGCTCCGGCTCAGCAGCGTGACCGAGATCGGGGTGTAGGTGCCCGCGATGATCAGGAAGATGTTGGTGTGGTCGAAGCGCCGCAGCACGGCCTTGACCTTGGGCTTCCAGTTGACCGTGTGATAGACCCCGCTGACGCCGAACAGCAGCCAGGACGAGACCGCGAACACGGCGCACGCGACCCCCTCGCCGACCGTCGGCGCGAGGCAGATCAGCACGATTCCCGCGGCCAGGGCCAGCGGGAAGATCCCCGCGTGCAGCCAGCCGCGAAGCTTGGGTTTCAGTACGGCTGTGGCGGATGCCACACCACTTACCGGCGTTAGCTCGGTCACAGGTCGCACCTGCTCTGATCACTTCGAGTCATGAGATTAGTCACACCCTGTCGCCGGTGGCCCGCCTTTTCGTGGACCAGAAGTCGTCAGAAAATCGGACATTTCCGCTGTGCTGGGCCGGGTTTTCGTCCCAACGCCAGAGTAACTTACGCAAGCGTAGGTTCGCCAAGAGCCGTTCGGCACTATCCACCATTCGGGACGGCGTGGTTATAGTCCAAAGCACCCTCATCAGCGCCCGGGTGGTGCGGACCCCCGGCGTGACCTTTGGAGTGCGCACGATGACGTTCGCGGTGAACAATGCACCGACCCCTCATACCGGTCTGATCGCCTGGGTCGAGCAGATCGCCCGCCTGACCCAGCCGGAGAACGTCGTGTGGTGCGACGGTTCCGACGAGGAGTGGACTCGGCTGACCGAGCAGCTCGTCGAGGCGGGCACCCTCAAGCGACTGAACCCGGCGAAGCGGCCCAACTCCTTCTACGCGGCCTCCGACCCCTCCGACGTGGCACGCGTCGAGGACCGGACCTTCATCTGCTCCGAGCGCGAGGAGGACGCGGGCCCGACGAACCACTGGACGGCCCCCGCCGAGATGCGCTCGACGCTGAACGGCCTGTTCGAAGGCTCGATGCGCGGCCGCACGATGTACGTGGTGCCCTTCTCGATGGGCCCCATCGGCTCCCCGCTCGCCGCCCTCGGCGTCGAGATCACCGACTCGGCCTACGTCGCCCTGTCCATGCGCGTGATGACGCGGATGGGCCAGGCCGTCCTCGACGAGCTCGGCACCGACGGCGAGTTCGTGAAGGCCGTGCACTCGGTCGGCGCCCCGCTCGCGGCGGGCGAGGCCGACGTGCCGTGGCCGTGCAACACCACGAAGTACATCACGCACTTCCCCGAGGACCGCGAGATCTGGTCCTTCGGCTCCGGCTACGGCGGCAACGCGCTGCTCGGCAAGAAGTGCTACGCGCTGCGCATCGCCTCGGTGATGGCCCGCGACGAGGGCTGGCTCGCCGAGCACATGCTGATCCTCAAGCTCACCCCGCCGAGCGGCGAGGCGAAGTACATCACCGCCGCCTTCCCCTCGGCCTGCGGCAAGACCAACCTGGCGATGCTCACCCCGACCATCCCGGGCTGGACCGTGGAGACCGTCGGCGACGACATCGCCTGGATGCGCTTCGGCGAGGACGGCCGGCTCTACGCGATCAACCCGGAGGCCGGCTTCTTCGGCGTCGCCCCCGGCACCGGCGCCGACACGAACGCCAACGCGATCGCCACGCTGGACGCGAACGCCATCTACACCAACGTCGCCCTCACCGACGACGGCGACGTGTGGTGGGAGGGCCTGACCGAGGAGAAGCCCGCGCACCTGACCGACTGGCGCGGCAACGACTGGACCCCGGCCTCCGAGACCCCGGCGGCGCACCCGAACTCGCGCTTCTGCGTCCCGGCCGGGCAGTGCCCGACCATAGCCTCCGAATGGGAGGACCCGAAGGGCGTGCCGATCTCGGCGATCCTTTTCGGCGGGCGCAGGGCCACCGCGGTCCCGCTGGTCACCGAGTCGAAGTCCTGGCGGCACGGCGTCTTCCTGGGTGCGAACGTCGCCTCCGAGAAGACCGCGGCGGCCGAGGGCACCGTGGGCGAGCTGCGCTACGACCCCTTCGCGATGCTGCCCTTCTGCGGCTACAACATGGGCGACTACTTCGCGCACTGGCTCGAGGTCGGCGACAAGGCCGAGTCGGCGGACAAGCTGCCCAAGATCTACTACGTGAACTGGTTCCGCAAGGGCGCGGACGGCTCCTTCCTGTGGCCGGGCTTCGGCGAGAACAGCCGCGTGCTCAAGTGGATCGTCGAGCGGCTGGACGGCAAGGCGGACGGCGAGCAGACCGCGATCGGCGTCGTGCCGCGCGCGGAGGACCTGGACCTCGCGGGCCTGGACCTCGAGCCCGCCAAGCTGGACGAGCTGCTCGGCGTGGACGCGGAGACCTGGCGCCGCGAGGCCTCGCTGATCCCGGCGCACTTCGAGCGCTTCGGCGACCACCTGCCCGAGGAGCTGTGGCAGGAGCAGCGCGACCTGATCGCCCGCCTGGGCTAAGGCCGGACGCTCCACTACTCCGTAAGGGGCGCTGAGCGCGCTCCATGGAGATCTTCACTACATCCTCACAGCCGCCCCGGGTTGGATTAACCCGGGGCGGCTGCGGCGCGAGATAGGGTCTTCTCCCGGGGGTGCGGAGCTCAAACCGATCAGCAGCGAGAGGCAGCGGCGGATTCATGGGATTGCGCGACCTGGCCTACGGCGCCTACGAACGCCGTCTCGCCGCGCGGATCGACCAGTCGAGGCGTCCGCGGCACATCGGCGTGATCATGGACGGCAACCGGCGCTGGGCCAAGGCCGTCGGGCAGCACATCGCCGAGGGGCACCAGCGCGGCGCAGACAAGATCCACGACCTGCTCGAGTGGTGCGAGGAGGCCGGGGTCGAGGTCGTGACCCTGTGGCTGTTCTCCACCGACAACCTGAACCGGCCCCCCGCCGAGCTCGATGACCTGCTGCGGATCATCGAGGGCGCGGTGCGCAGCCTCGCCGAGACCGGCCGCTGGAAGGTGCGCACGGTCGGCGCGCTCGACCTGATGCCCGGCGATTTCTCCCGGAGCCTCAAGGAGATCACCGCGGCCACGACGGACAACCCGGGCCTCGTGGTGAACGCGGCGATCTGCTACGGCGGCCGCAAGGAGATCGCCGACGCCGTCCGCTCGCTGCTCTGCGAGCACGCCGACCGCGGCACCTCGATCGAGGAGCTCGCCGAGATCATCGACGTCGAACACATCACCGAGCACCTTTACACGGCCGGCCAGCCCGAGCCCGATCTGATCATCAGGACGTCGGGCGAACAGCGGCTGTCCGGGTTCATGCTGTGGCAGTCCGCCCATTCGGAGTTCTACTTCTGCGAGGCCTACTGGCCCGCTTTCCGCAGGATCGACTTCCTGCGCGCGCTGCGCGACTTCGCACATCGACAGCGTCGCTACGGAGCGTAAAGGCCCGATGGCCTTGTGGTGCCGTTTTTCACTCCCCCGGATGGGGTAAAGCCCTGGTAAGGGCGTGTCCGCCCAGGGATACGCCATACAGAGCCGGAGCACTAGTGGCCACATCTGATCGGCGCACTTACGTCCTGGACACCAGCGTTCTGCTGGCCGACCCCACCGCGATGACCCGCTTCGACGAACACGAAGTCGTCATTCCACTCGTGGTGGTGAGCGAACTCGAGGGCAAGCGCCAACATCCGGAACTCGGTTATTTCGCCCGCGCCTCACTGCGTCTGCTGGACGAACTGCGCATCGAGCACGGCCGGCTGGACCAGCCGCTGCCGATCGGTGACGCGGGAGGGACGCTGCGGGTCGAGCTCAACCACTCGGACATCTCGGTCCTGCCGCCGGGTTTCCGTCCGCACGCCAATCCGGAGAACGATGTCAGGATCCTGGCTGTCGCCAAGGCCCTGGCCTCCGAGGGCGCGGACGTGGTGCTCGTCTCGAAGGACCTTCCGCTGCGGGTCAAGGCGGCCGCGGTCGGCCTGCCCGCGGAGGAGTACCGGGCGGAACTGGCCATCACCACCGGATACACCGGCATGGCCGAGGTGGACATCGCCGGCGATCAGGTGGACGAGCTGTTCGAGCAGGGCCGGATCGAGCTGCAGCAGGTGGCCGAACTGCCCTGCCACACCGGTCTCGTGCTGGTCTCGGAGCGCGGCAAGGCGCTCGGCCGGATCACCCCGGACAAGCAGGTGCGGCTGGTGCGCGGCGACCGCGAGGCCTTCGGCCTGCACGGCCGCTCCGCCGAGCAGCGGATCGCGCTCGACCTGCTGCTCGACCCCGAGATCGGCATCGTCTCGCTCGGCGGCCGGGCCGGCACCGGAAAGTCGGCGCTGGCGCTGTGCGCGGGCCTCGAGTCGGTGATGGAGCGCCGGCAGCACCGCAAGGTGGTCGTCTTCCGGCCGCTGTACGCGGTCGGCGGCCAGGACCTCGGCTACCTGCCGGGCACCGAGGGCGAGAAGATGACGCCCTGGGGACAGGCCGTGTTCGACACCCTGTCCGCGCTGACCACGTCGGAGGTCATCGACGAGGTCGTGGACCGCGGGATGCTCGAGGTGCTGCCGCTCACCCACATCCGCGGCCGTTCGCTGCACGACTCCTTCGTGATCGTGGACGAGGCGCAGTCGCTGGAACGCAACGTCCTGCTGACGGTGCTCTCCCGGATCGGCAGCGGCTCGCGGGTCGTGCTGACGCACGACGTGGCGCAGCGCGACAACCTGAGGGTGGGCCGGCACGACGGCGTGGTCTCGGTGATCGAGAAGCTCAAGGGGCACCCGCTGTTCGCGCACGTGACCCTGAACCGGTCCGAGCGTTCCCCGATCGCGGCCCTGGTGACCGAGATGCTGGAGGATCTCTCGGTGTGATCATCCGAACTGTGTCTGATCTGTAGCACGCGCCTCGCTATTGTGGGCGCATGCTGCTGACCGGTGTCGGATACCGCTACAGCCGACGCGCGCCGTGGGTGCTGGAGAGGGTGGACCTCGACCTGGCCCCCGGCGCGCTGATTCGGATCGGGGGATACAACGGCAGCGGCAAGTCCACGCTGCTGCGCATCGTCGCCGGCGCGCACCGCCCAGGCCGCGGACAGGTCCTGGACCGTCCCGGCCGGTGCGCGTACGTGCCCGGGGCGCTGCCCGCCCTGCCGTTCAAGGTGCAGGACTACCTGAGCCACCTCGGGCGTATCCAGGGCCTGAGCGCCGAGGAGACCGAGACCCGGGTGCAGGCCGGGCTCGAGCGCTTCGAGGCGACCGGCTACCGCAAGCACCGGATCGGCGACCTCTCGCGCGGCACGGCGCAGAAGGTCGCGATCGTGCAGGCGCTGCTCGGCGAGCCCGAACTGCTGATCCTGGACGAGGCCTGGACCAGCCTCGACTCCGCGGGCCAGGCCGAACTCGACTCCGTGGCCCGCGAGGTGCGCGACGAGGGCGGCGTCGTCGTGTACGTGGACCACGACGCGCAACGGCTCGCCGAGGACGCCACGGCCGCCTACCTGCTGCGCGACGGAACGCTGATGCCCGCGTCCGCCGCCGACTTCGCCGTGCCGATGGCCGTCATCGACTTCGAGGACGCCCCGGATCCCTGGCCGCTGCCCGGACATCCCCGCATCCTCGCCGACGGCGCGCTGCGGGTGACCATCCTGGCCGAGCACTCGGACCGGCTGCTGCGCGACGTCCTCTCGACGTACCCGAACACCCACATCAGGACCGTGCGTACGGTGGAAGGCGGCCGGGAGATCCTGTGAGCGCGACGGTGATACAGAAGGGCGGCGGCCGGACCCGGGGGAGCGGCCCGCGGCTGTCCGGCACCCAGACCCTGGCCGTGGTCCGCTACCACGCCACCCTCTTCGGCGGCTCCCAGCGCTGGCTGGCCCCCGCGCTGCTCTACGGCATCGCCCTGGCCATCGACTCGGCCGGCGGCGACAAGGCCTCGGACGCCTTCGCCTACAGCGCCGCGTTCCTGGTCCCGGTGGCGGCCTGGATGACCAGATCCATCCTGACCCTCGAACCCCCCGAGTCCGCCGCGATGATCTCCACCCTGGTGGGTCCGGCCAGGGCCAGGCTCTCCGCCCTCTCGGCGGCGACCGGCTTCGCCCTGGTCTGCGCGGTGGTCGGCGCCATCGTGGCCTCGGTCGGCGGGTCGGGCGCGAACAGCTCCGAGGTGCTGGCCGGGATCTGCACCGAGCTGATCTGCGTCCTGCTGGGCAGCGCCGCCGGCGCCGTGGCCGCGCCACCGCTGGTGCCGGCGGCGGGCTGGGGCGTGCTGCTCGCGGGACTGCTGGCGCTCGGCCTGCTGATCGTCCGCTTCTCCCCGGCCGACCTCAGCATCAGGGCCCTGACCGCGGTCTCCAACGGCAGCGCCCTGCACTTCCCGATCTACGCCCTGCCCTTCGCCCTGGTCGTCACCGGTCTGGCCTGGTGGCTCTCGACCTTCTCCGCGACCCGGCACGCGGCCTGAACGAAAGCGCTGAGCGATGCCCCACCTGCCCACGGAGTTCGTGCACCGATTCGAGGACAAGAGCCTGCTCGGCAGTTCGGGCACGGCGTCGGTCCTGGCCTTCTCGGCGAACGGCCGGCTGCTGGCCCTCGGCGGTACCCGGCCCACGGTCGACCTGTGGGACGTGTACGAGCCGAGGCAGGTGGCGGCACTGTCCGGCCATGCCCAGTCCAAGCTCAAGGGCACGATCCTCTCGCTCGCCTTCAGCCCGGACGGCCGGCTGCTCGCCAGTGGCGGCCACGACAAGACCGTCCGGCTGTGGAGCGCGGCGAACGGCGAGTGCGTCAGCGTGCTGAGCGGCTTCGGCGGCGGCGTGAAGCACGTGGCGTTCCACCCGGCCGCCCGCGTCCTGGCCGCGGCGGATGACGACGCGGTGCGCCTGTTCGACCTCGATTCGGGCGTGGGCGCTCCCGTGCCGCTGACCGAGAGCGGAAACAACGCCCTCGCCTTCAGCCCGGAAGGCTCGCTGCTCGCCGTGGCCCAGGCCGGAACCGGCAAACGCGGCTCTCATCCGCCGGTGGCGCTGGTGGATCCCGCCAGCGGACAGACCGTGCGGACCATCGGCGGCGACGAGTTCCCGGCCAAGAGCCTCGCCTTCAGCCCGGACGGCTCCCTGCTCGCGGTCGTCTCCCGGACCGGCAGCGACGTGCGTCTGTGGGACACGTCCTCCTGGCAGATCACCCGGATCCTGAAGGCGCCGTCGCTCTACTTCGCCGATCAGGTCGCGTTCAGCGCGCAGGGCGCGCTCGGCGCCGCCCTCGGCGAACGGGTCGCCCTGTGGGATCCGGGCACCGAGGAGAAGCCCGTCCTGCTGAAGATGCCGTCCCCGCTGCGCACCGCCCGGGTGGAGACGCTCGCCTTCAGCCCGGACGGCCGACTGCTCGCCACCTGCCGCCGCGGCTCGGCGGTCCAGATCTACCGCTAGCCGGCCGCTATCCGCCGACCGGTATGGCGCCGCCCCGGCCCTCGAAGGAGGAGAGCGTCCGCTTGAGGCCGGTGCCGGACTGCTCGACGCCCGTCGTCAGGTTGCCGAGGGTGTCCGTGATGGAGAAGACGCGGCCGTTCTCCGCGGTGTCCTTGCCGGCCGCGAGCGCCCCGCCGAGGCCGTCGGCCCCGGCGCCCTCCAGGTTCTCCACGTCCTGGGCCAGGCCCGCCCGGGTGAAGGGGTTCTCGAAGGCCGTGTCGCCGTTGACGCCGGCCAGGCCGCCGACCTCGGACTGGAAGATTCCGCCGCCCACGTTGGACAGGCCCGCCATCGTCTTCTCCATGCCGGCCAGGCCCGGAGCGGCCTCGCCGACGACGCCCTCCGTCAGGACCGTGCCGAGGGCGTCGAGTCCGCCGTTCTTCACGTCGTCGCCCCAGGTGACCTTCTGGCCGGAGAGGTACTGGGAGGCGACGTTCGCACCGGTGTCCGCGATGAAGTTGCCGGTGAACTTGGTGGCGACCGTCGTGCCGACGTTGATGGCCATCCGGCCGTACTTGGTGCTCTTGAGGAACTCGATCAGCTCCTTGATCTTGGCGAGCAGCTGCTCGACGACCTCGGCGACCTTCTCGAGGTCGACGCCGATCTCCTCGGCGAGCTCGGTGAACTTCGCGACCAGGGTGGTGATCCGGGCCACCTCGACCGCGTCGGCCGCCGCCGCGATCGCGTCCGAGATCCCCGCGGTGACGATCGTGAGCACGGCGCCGACCGCGGACGCGGCGAGGATCTGCTCGGCGATGCCGAGGATCTCCTCGTTGATGGAGTCGACCGTGTCCGCGTAGCTGCTCAGCCCCTTGGCCACGGTGCGGAAGTTGGCCACGCCGTTGGACACTTCCTGCGACTGGGTCTTCCAGTGCCGGCGGAAGCCGTCCGCGGCCTCGCCCGTCCAGTCACTCGGCACGACCGCCGCGACGGCCTGGTCGAGCGCCGTTATCTGCGCCTCGACCGCCGTGGCCATGTCGTCCCACTGCTGCGCGATCTGCCGCAGCACGCCGCCGTTTCCGCCCGGCATCGGTATGCCGAGCATGTCCAGCACCTTCATGATGTCGGCGTTGACGTTCCAGTCCATCAGCGACCGCCCCCCGACGCGGCGCCCGCGTTCAGGATCCCGTTCAGCTGCCCGGTGTTCTGCGCCTCGGTGATCTCGTACTGCCGCGCCTGGGCGATGAGCTCGTTGCCGGTCTCGTCCCAGAGGGCGGCCAACTGCTCCAGCCCCTGCACCGTGGACTGCGCCATCTTCACGTACTGATTCATCGCCCCGTCGCACGCGCCCAGCAGCCCGAAGGCGTCCGCGATCTGGAACGCGGACCCCCCGAACGCGGACGCCGACTGCCCGAGCTGCTGCCCGTGCTCGGCGAATTGAAGCCCCGTCTGCGCTATCGCCGAAGGCACGGCCTTGAACGAATCTCCCATCTCACACCCCGTTTTTGTGATGATGCGTTCCCGTCGCGAGGACTCTAGACCAACGCGAGTGCCCCGGAGAAACTCCGGGGCACAGGTGTCACGGTTTTAAACGGGCTTTACGAGCGATTGAAGAATTCGGCCGGCCGGCCCAGGTGCGGCCGCACGACCGCCGCGGCGACGGCGACCAGCGGGCCCCGACAGCCGGCCAGAATCCCGGCAGCAGCGTCGCGGAGGCCGGGTAGTTCGAATCCCGCTGCGCCACGCTCCGGCCGAGCAGGGATCGGGCGGGCACGAGCCGAGGCGGGACGGGCTTTCAGGTCAGGGCTTGTGTCCGATGCTCAGCAGCGGACGGTCGTCGCCGGGGTTGGTGAAGAAGTCGTTGCCCTTGTCGTCGACCACGATGAAGGCCGGGAAGTCCTCGACCTCGATCCGCCAGACGGCCTCCATGCCGAGCTCGGGGTAGTCGAGCACCTCGACCTTCTTGATGCAGTCCTGCGCGAGGCGGGCGGCGGGGCCGCCGATGGAGCCGAGGTAGAAGCCGCCGTGCGCCTTGCAGGCGTCGGTGACCTGCTTGCTGCGGTTTCCCTTGGCCAGCATCACGAAGGAGCCGCCCGCGGCCTGGAACTGGTCCACGTAGGAGTCCATCCGGCCGGCGGTCGTCGGGCCGAAGGAGCCTGAGGCGTAGCCCTCGGGGGTCTTGGCCGGGCCCGCGTAGTAGACGGGGTGGTTCTTGATGTAGTCCGGCAGCGGCTTGCCCGCGTCCAGCAGCTCCTTGAGCTTCGCGTGCGCGATGTCGCGGGCCACGACGAGGGTGCCGGTCAGCGACAGGCGGGTCTTGACCGGGTACTTCGTCAGCTCGTTGCGGATCTCGGTCATCGGGCGGTTCAGGTCGATCCGCACCACGTCGTCGTCCAGGTGCTCGTCCGTCGTCTCCGGCAGGAAGCGCGCCGGGTCCTTCTCAAGCTGCTCGAGGAACACGCCCTCCGCGGTGATCTTCGCCAGGGCCTGGCGGTCCGCGGAGCAGGAGACCGCGATGGCCACCGGCAGCGAGGCGCCGTGCCGGGGGAGCCGGATCACGCGCACGTCGTGGCAGAAGTACTTGCCGCCGAACTGGGCGCCGATGCCCAGGCGCCGGGTGAGCTCGAAGACCTCCTTCTCGAACTCCTGGTCGCGGAAGCCGTGCGCCAGCATCGAGCCCTCGGTCGGCAGCGCGTCGAGGTAGTGCGCGGAGGCGTACTTCGCGGTCTTCAGCGCGAACTCGGCCGAGGTGCCGCCGATCACGACGGCCAGGTGGTACGGCGGGCAGGCGGCCGTGCCGAGCGAGCGGATCTTCTCCTCGAGGAAGGCCAGCATCGCCTTCGGGTTCAGGATCGCCTTCGTCTCCTGATACAGGTACGACTTGTTCGCCGAGCCGCCGCCCTTGGCCATGAACAGGAACTTGTAGACGTCGCCCGCGGTCGCGTAGAGCTCGATCTGCGCCGGGAGGTTCGAGCCGGTGTTCTTCTCGTCCCACATGGTCAGCGGCGCCATCTGCGAGTAGCGCAGGTTCAGCCTGGTGTACGCGTCGTACACGCCCTGCGCGAGGTGCGCGTCGTCGTGGCCGTCGGTGAGCACGTTCTGGCCGCGCTTGCCCATCACGATCGCGGTGCCGGTGTCCTGGCACATCGGCAGCACCCCGGCCGCCGCGATGTTGGCGTTCTTGAGCAGGTCCAGCGCCACGAAGCGGTCGTTCGGCGAGGCCTCCGGGTCGTTCATGATCGAGGCGAGCTGCTTGAGGTGGTCCGTGCGCAGGAAGTGCGCGATGTCGTGCATCGCCTCGGCCGTCAGCAGGCGCAGCGCCTCCGGCTCGACCTGCAGGAAGGTGCGGCCGGCCGCCTCGACCGTGGACACGCCCTCGCTGGTCAGCAGGCGGTACTCGGTCTCGTCCTTGCCGGTCGGCAGCAGGTCGGAATAAGCGAACTCGGGCATGACTATTGCGCCTCCATAGACCCTTTTACGGACCTCGCCGGGACCTCGGCGTCCTCGGGCTCAAGCCTATGCCCGCGCCGGGGACCGGACCGGCCGTTCCGGGCGTGGCCTTGACCACTCGGCGCCCGGGCGTGACAGCAGACATCATACGTATTATCATCGAGCCCATGACGGACATGTTGCAGCGAGTTCATACGGTCAAGCCGGCCACGCCCGACGCGCGGCGGGCGAAGGGCACCGCGCTGATCCTGCTCGGCATCGTCCTGATCGCCGCCAACCTGCGGCTCTCCGTCTCCGCCACCGGCGCGTTGCTCAACGAGCTGGGCGGTTCGCTGCGCCTGGGCTCCGGCGTCGAGTCCTTCCTGACCGCCGTCTGGCCGCTGGCCTTCGCGGTCGGCGGCGTCTCGGCCTCCTGGCTGGCCAGGAAGTACACCGCCGGGACCGTGATCAGCTGGGCCGTCGGCGCGCTGGCGATCGGCCAGCTCGTGCACAGCCTGCACGACACGGCCGCCCTGCTCGCCGGCTCCCTGCTCGCCGGCCTGGGTATCGCGCTGGCGAACGTGCTGCTGCCGGTCGTCGTCCGGCAGTACTTCCCGGACCGGGTCGGCCCGGTCACCGGCCTGTACGCGATGGTGCTGTCCGGCGGCGCGGCCTTCGCGGCGCTGGCCTCGGTGCCGGTCTCGGACCACGCGCACAACGTGGACGCCGGCCTGGCCGTCTGGGTCGTCCCGGCGGTCATCGCCCTCGCCGCCTGGATCGCCGCTCGCCCGCAGCGCGCCGCGCACCCGACCAACGCCGCCCTCGCCGCGCCGGCCGCGCACCTGCCGCTGCGTCAGCTCGCCAAGAGCCCGCTGGCCTGGTCGATGGCGCTGCTCTTCGGGCTCCAGTCCACCGGCGCGTACGTCGTGATGGGCTGGCTGCCGACGATCCTGCAGGACGCCGGGCTGTCCGCGGGCAAGGCGGGCGTCGTGCTGTCCTCGATCTTCTTCATCGGCATTCCGCTCAACTACCTCGTGCCGCACTTCGGCGCGAAGATGCGGGACCGGCGCCCGCTGCTGACGGCGCTCACGCTCGCCTCCGTGGTCAGCTTCACCGGCCTGATCATCGCCCCGGCCTCGCTGGTCTGGCTGTGGGCGGTCGTCCTCTCCTTCGGCATGGCGATCTTCCCGCTGGTGCTCGCGCTCTTCCCGGTCCGCGGCGGCACGCCGGAGGGCACCGCGGCGCTGTCCACCTTCAGCCAGTCCATCGGCTACCTGATCGCGACGGCCGCGCCGCTCGGCTTCGGCCTGCTGCACGACGCGACCGGCTCGTGGACCGTGCCGCTGCTGATCGTCGTCGCGGCCACGGTGCTGCAGGGCGTGGTAGGGCTCTACGTGGCCTCGCCCCGTCGCGGCTCCGTGTCCGACGGCCGCGCGTTGACCGTGTCATAGGCGAGGTTTTCGTGAGACAGTTCCGATCACTGTCTTTGGCGTGGAGGTAGGTTCCTGACGTGAGCGAACTTGCGGGGATCCGTCGCGGATCGCTGTGCGACGAGGTCATCGCGCAACTGCGCGAGCAGATCGCCTCGGGCACCTGGCCGGTCGGCGAGCGCATCCCGCCCGAATCAGAGCTCGTCGAGCGGCTGCAGGTGGGCCGCGGCACCGTGCGCGAGGCCATCAAGGCCCTGGCTCACATCGGCCTGCTCGAGGTCCGGCAGGGCGACGGCACCTACGTGAAGTCGCGCAGCGAGCTCGCGGGCGCGCTGCGCCGGCAGATGAGCAACGTCACCGACATCCACGTGCAGGAGGTCCGCCGCGCGCTGGAGGTCGAGGGGGCCAGGCTCGCGGCCAAGCGGCGCACGGACGAGGACCTGGCCGCGATGGTCGCCGCGCTGGACGAGCGGGACGTGCACGCCAAGGCCGCCCAGGAGCTCGGCCGCTGGGACGACGCGTGGGGCGTGCCGTGGGTCGAGGCCGACGTGCGCTTCCACCAGGCCGTCGTCGCCGCCTCGCACAACCCGATGCTCACCGAGATGTACATGGAGATGAGCGCCGAACTGCACGCCTCGCTGCAGAGCTTCGCGCAGGAGGAGGACCACGAGCCCTTCCTGATCCGCGGTCACCGCACGCTGGTCGACGCGATCCGCGCGCGGGACGAGCAGGCCGCGATGCTCGAGGCCACCCACAACATCAACAACACCCTGGACAGGCTCGCCTAGCGCGCCGATCGGCTAGGTTGGAGCGGTGAACCCGTTCTCCTCGTCGATGGAACCCGCCGACGACCGGCGGCTGGCCCTGCGCGCCTCGGACGCCGACCGCGACCACGTCGCCGCGCTGCTCGGCCAGGCTCTCTCCGAGGGCCGGCTGGATGCCGAGGAGCACGCGGAGCGGCTGGAGCGCGTGTACGCCGCGAAGACCCTCGGGGAGCTGCGGAACCCGGTCGCGGATCTGCCGGTCAGCTTCGCGCCGCCGACCACGGGCGGCGCCCCCGCGCCGCGCCAGGACAGCGCGGCGCTCGCGAGCATGCCGGTCACCGACTCGGTGATGGCGGTCTTCGGGGAGCAGAAGCGGCGCGGTCGCTGGCTCGTGCGCAGCGGCCTGGACGCCAAGGCCATCTTCGGCTCCGTCGAGCTGGACCTGACCGAGGCCGTGCTCGAGCAGCGGGAGCTGACGATCTCGGCGACGTCGATCTTCGGCGAGGTCACGCTGATCGTGCCCGAGGGCGTCATGGTGGTCAACGAGGGCACCGCGATCCTCGGCGAGCGCAACATGTCCCTCTCGCAGGACCAGCCGTACACCGCGGAGACGCCCATCGTGCATGTCCGCGGCTTGACGCTCTTCGGCAGTGTCGAGGCGAAACGTCCCCGCAAGAAGTGGTTCAGGAACCGATGAGCACCAAGCCGCTGTACGTCCACCGCGAGACCATCTGGTTCGACGAGCTCGACATGGTGGGCGTGATGCACAACGCGCGCTACGCGATCCACGTCGAGCGCGCGATGACCTCCTGGTACCACTCGCTCGCCGACACCGATCCGTCCGACGAGCTCATCGTCGTCAAGCAGTACGACATCGAGTTCATCAAGCCGTTCACGCGGGAGCGGGCCGAGCTCTTCGTCGAGGTCTCCCTCGAGCGGCGCGGCCGGACCAGCGCGGTGTTCTCCTTCCGCTGCCTGTCCTACCCCGAGGGCGAGGACGGCCCCGAGGTGCTGCACGCGCGCGGCACCCGCGCGATCGTGAAGGTCTCGCCGGGGGACCTGCGGCCCGCGCCGTGGTCCGGGAAGTACCTCGCCGCCGAGGCCGCCGAGCTCTCCGAGGGCTAGCTGCGCATCAGGTTGTACTCCGGGGCGTCGAGCGAGTTGTCCGCGAGCGACTTGAGCAGCGCGATCAGCTCCTCGTGGTGCTCGGGATCCCAGCCCTTGAGCTGCTCCTCCAGCAGTTGCAGCCGCACCGCGGACATCTTGTCGATGATCTCCTGGCCCTTCGGGGTGAGGGTGAGCACGTCGTTCGCGTCGCGCTGCACCGTGCCCGCGTTGATCATCTTGTCGATCTTCGGTTTGATCTCGTCGATCGGCGTTTTGAGCCGCGCGCAGATCTGCTCCTCGGTCACCGGCCCGGCGTTGTACAGCCGGAACAGGGCGTACGCGTGCGGCACGGAGATGTCCAGGTCGGCTCGCTCGATCACGCGCCCGTAGCGCTCCCAGACGTTCTGACGGCTCGACAGCTTCGTGATGAAGCGCTCGATCTCCTCCAGCGACGTGCGGAACGTGGGCAGTCCGGAGGACTCGCCGAGGTCGGTCGCGCTCGTCGCGGTGCGCAGCGGGACCTCGCGCAGGAAGAGCGCGAAGACGAAGGCGAGCAGCGCGATCGGCGAGGCGATCAGGAAGACGTGCGCCACCGACGTGGCGTAGATGTGCAGGAACGGATCCTTCTCCGCGGCCGGCAGCTTGTTGACGGCCGTCGGGTCGCCGAGGATCTGCTGCACCGGGAATCCCGAGGCCAGCACGCCGTTGTGCAGCGAGGTGCTGACCTTGTCCGAGAGCTGGTTGTTCAGGATCGTGCCGAAGATCGACGCGCCGAATGAGCCGCCGATCGAGCGGAAGTACGTGACCCCGGACGTGGCCACGCCGAGGTCCGAGTAGTCCACGTTGTTCTGCGTGGCGATCGTCAGCACCTGCATCGTCAGGCCGATGCCGAGTCCGAACACGACCATGTCCCAGCCGAGCACGACAGAGGTCGTATGCTCGTCGATCCGCGACATCAGGAACAGGCCGACCGCCATGCACACCGTGCCGATGATCGGGTAGATCTTGTATCTTCCGAACCGGCTGATCAGCTGCCCGGTCCCGATCGAGGCGACCAGCAGCCCGGCCATCATCGGCAGCAGCCTCAGGCCGGAGACCGTCGGTGAGTCCCCGTTGACCACCTGCATGAACAACGGCAGGTAGGACAGGCCGCCGAACATGACGAGGCCGACCACGAAGCCGATCGCCGAGCACTGCGTGAACACCGGATTCCGGAACAGCTTGAGCGGCAGCACCGGCTCGGCGGCGCGCTGCTCGACCAGGATGAACAGCACGATCAGCACGGCCGCGCCGACCCCGCACGCGTAGATCGGCGCCGAGTTCCACTTCCAGGTGCTGCCGCCGAGGCTGGTGATCAGCACCAGGCAGACCGAGGCGGCGGCGATCAGGAAGGTGCCGAGGTAGTCGATCCTCGGCTTGTGGTCCGGGTTCTTCTTCGTCAGGGCCACCGAGATGACGGCCAGGCCGATCGCGCCGATCGGCAGGTTGACGTAGAAGACCCAGCGCCAGGACAGGTTGTCCACCAGGAAGCCGCCGAGCAGCGGCCCGAGGACCGATGCCACCCCGAACACGGCACCGATCACCCCCTGGTACTTGCCCCGGTCGCGCGGCGGCACCACGTCGCTGATGATCGCCATCGACAGCACCATCAGACCGCCGCCGCCGATGCCCTGCAGCGCGCGGAAGGAGATCAGCTGCACCATGTTGTGCGCCTGGCCGCACAGGGCCGAGCCGACCAGGAAGATCAGGATGCAGATCTGGAAGACGGTCTTGCGCCCGAACATGTCGCCGAGCTTGCCCCAGAGCGGGGTGGTCGCCGTCGAGGCCAGCATGTACGCGGTGACCACCCAGGACAGGTGGTTCGCGCCGCCGAGGTCGCCGACGATGGTGGGCAGCGCCGTGGCCACGATGGTCTGGTCGAGCGCGGCGAGGAACATGCCGAGCATCACGCCGGCGAACACCAGCATGACCTTGCCGTGGTTCTCCTCGACCGGCGGGGTGCCGGTCGCAGCCTGCTCAGCCTGGTCCACAGCCATCGGGCGGCCTCCGTCTCGGCGCTGGACTCCTCTGGATACCAGGGGAGCATTGCGGTGACGAGGCCGCCCGTGGGGTCGTCCGAACGGGCGTCAGTTCCGCCCAGTGCTATCCGAAATCGACCGAACTGTAGGTGCGCAGCTTCGCCAGTTGGTGTTCCGACTCGATACGGCGCACGGTACCGCTCTTGGAGCGCATGACAAGAGATGTTGTCACCGCGCCGCCTGATCGATAGTGCACCCCACGCACCAGCTCGCCGTCCGTAATACCGGTGATGGCCACGAAGCAGTTCTCTCCGGTGACCAGATCGTCGGTGGTCAGCACCCGGTCCAGGTCGTGCCCGGCGTCCAGCGCCTTCTGCCGCTCCGCGTCGTCCTTCGGCCACAGCTTGCCCTGGATCACGCCGCCGAGGCACTTGATGGCCGTGGCCGCGATGATGCCCTCGGGCGTGCCGCCGATGCCGAGCAGCAGGTCCACGCCGGTGCCCGGGCGGGTCGCCATGATGGCGCCGGCCACGTCGCCGTCCGAGATGAACTTGATCCGCGCGCCGGCCTCGCGCACCTCGCGCACCAGGCCCTCGTGCCGCGGCCGGTCCAGGATGACGACGGTGACCTCGCTGGGGGAGCTCTTCTTGGCGCGGGCCACGGCCTGGATGTTGTGCGCGACCGGAGCGGTGATGTCCACCACGTCCACCGCGTCGGGCCCGGCGACCAGCTTCTCCATGTAGAACACGGCCGAGGGGTCGTACATCGAGTGCCGCTCGGCGACCGCGATCACCGCGATGGCGTTCGGCATGCCCTTGGCGTTCAGCGTGGTCCCGTCGATCGGGTCCACGGCGACGTCGACCTCGGGGCCGTCCCCATCGCCCACCTGCTCGCCGTTGAAGAGCATCGGCGCGTGGTCCTTCTCGCCCTCGCCGATCACCACGACGCCGTCCATCGAGACGGTGTTGATCAGCCGGCGCATGGCGCCGACCGCCGCTCCGTCCGCGCCGATCTTGTCGCCGCGGCCCACCCAGCGGCCCGCCGCGAGCGCGGCGGCCTCGGTCACCCGGACCAGTTCGAGCGCCAGGTTCCGGTCGGGAACCTCGGGCTGTGTTTGACTCATCTGCAGTCCTTCCGCACGGGACGTGGCCAGATTCGATCTTCGATTGTGGGAATGCCCGGCCGAGGGTGCCGGTTCGATGATCCTACCGGCCACCCGGTGTGCGGCCAGGGGGAGCGGCTTGGGATGATGGACGGCATGGCTGAGAAGGGCGCCTACTCCAGGCTGCGCACGACCGTTCGGGACATGATCCTGTCGATGACCGTGATCACGATCCCGATCCTCGTCGTCATCTGGCTGATGCCCTCGACCCATTCGAGCTCGCCGGTCCCCGCGGTCTCGAACAGCGACTACCAGGCGATGCTGACCGCCGCGCGCGGCTCGCTGCCCTTCGCCGCCTACGGCCCGAGCGGCCTGCCCTCCGGCTGGGAGCTCACCTCTGACGACTACCAGCCGGCTGGCCAGAACGCCGCCGACTGGCATCTCGGGTACCAGACGCCCTCCGGCAAGTACGCCTCCTTCGAGCAGACCACCGAGACCGCCGACCGGTTCCTGGTGGGGGCCGGCTCGAACGCGGGCCGGACCGGCTCCGTCCAGGTGGCCGGGGCCGCCTGGACGCAGTACTCGGGCACCGCGCCCGCCGCCTACAGGACGCTGCTCCTGCGCCAGGCGCCCGACGGCAAGAGCCTCGAGATCGTGGCCGGCTCCGCTCCGCTGAGCGAGCTGGAGACCCTCGCCGCCTCGCTGCGGGGCTAGCTTTCACACCCGCCCCACCCGCCCCTTTTTCCCTGAGGGGTTTTCAACTCTCCCCGTCCGCGCTCCCGTTCTGCGCCCCCAGCGCGGCGTCGAGCCGCGCGCGTGCGCCGTCCAGCTTCGCCTGGCAGTGCGCCGCCAACGCCTCCCCGCGCTCCCACAGGGCGAGGGAATCCTCCAAGGCCAGGCCGCCCGCCTCGAGTTTCTGCACCGTGCCGATCAGCTCGTCGCGCGCCTGCTCGTAGCCGAGCGAGGAGATCTCTTCCGAAGTCATGGGCTCCACGATAGATTCCCCTACGGACAGAAATCGGGGAGGCACGTATGGGAGTCGTGGTTCGACGCGCGTCGGTCGAGGACGCGTGGGAGCTGACCCGGCTGCGCCGGGTGATGCTCAAGCACTTCCAGGAGATCCACGACGATCTCTGGGAGTACGCCTGCAAGGACGCCTTCGAGCAGGCCCTCGCCGACCCGGACGGCATGATCCAGGCCTTCGTGGTGGACGCCGGGGACTTCCCGGGCAAGCTGGCCGCCTGCTCGGTCGGCATGATCCACCAGCGGCTGCCCGGACCGGACAACCACTCCGGGCTGATCGGCTACATCCAGAGCGTCTCCACGGACCCGGACTACCGGCGCCGCGGCTACGCGCGGGCCGTGGTCGAGGCGACGCTCGAGTGGCTGGACAGCTGCGGCGTGCCCAAGACGGAGCTCGCCGCGTCCTCGATGGGCGACGGCCTGTACCGCGAGCTCGGCTTCGGCGTCCCGCAGTTCGGCACGCACCTCAGCCGGTGGCTGCCGGTCCAGGTGTGACCGAGGCGACGGACACGCCCAGGCGCCCGGCCGCGAGCCGCACGCCGAGCTCCTGACCCTCCGCCACCTCCGCGGCGTCGCGCAGCACCGCGCCGTCGGCCGTCTGCACGATCGCGTAGCCGCGCTCCAGCGTCTTGAGCGGCGAGAGGGCGCGCACCCGCGCGAGCGTCTGCCCGAGCACCTCCGAGTCCCGCGCGATCCGGTGCTCCAGCGCGCGGCGCATCCGGCCGCTCGCCTCCGTCAGCTCCTGCTCGCGGCGCTCGATCATGGTGTACGGCGCGGCCAGCGAGGGCCGGGAGCGGTAGTTCGCCAGCGCGCGCTCCTCGCGGTCCAGCATCCGCTCGATCGCCCCGCGCATCCGCTCGCGGGCCATCCGCACCCGCTCCAGCTCCTCGCGCACGTCCGGCACGATCCGCTTGGCCGCGTCCGTCGGCGTGGAGGCGCGCAGGTCGGCGACCAGGTCCAGCAGCGGCGAGTCCGGCTCGTGGCCGATCGCCGAGACCACCGGGGTGCCCGCGGCCGCGACGGCCAGCAGCAGCTGCTCGTCGGAGAAGGGCAGCAGGTCCTCGACCGAGCCGCCGCCGCGCGCGATCACGATCACGTCCACCTCGGGATGCGCGTCGAGTTCCTTCAGCGCGCCGACCACCTGCGGCACGGCCGTGGCCCCCTGAACGGCCACTTCGCGCACCTCGAAACGCACACCGGGCCAGCGCCGCCGGGTGTTCTCCAGCACGTCCTTCTCCGCGGCCGAGGCCCGCCCCGTGATCAGCCCGATCAGCTGCGGCAGGAAGGGCAGCGGCTTCTTGCGGCCCGGCTCGAACAGGCCCTGCGCGCCGAGCTTCGCCTTGAGGGCCTCGATCCGCGCCAGCAACTCCCCGACGCCGACCTGCCGCAGCTCCTGCAGTTGCAGCGAGAACTGCCCGCGGCCCCGGTAGAAGACCGGCTTGGCCAGGATGACGACGCGCTGCCCCTCGGCCGGCGGCGGGACGATCCGCTCGTACACGCCGCGCATGCAGGTCACCGACATCGACACGTCCTGCGCCGGGTCGCGCAGCGTCAGGAACACCACCCCCGCGCCCGGACGGCGGCTGATCTGGGTGATCTGCCCCTCCACGTGCACCGCGCCGAGCCGGTCGATCCACTGCGCGACCAGCGTCGCGACCGTCGAGACCGGCACCGGCTTTTCGAAGGAGCTCTCCAAGGCCATGGCGCCCAGCGTATCGACGGGCGGTGACAGCGCGGCGCACGAACCCGGGAAGAACGGATGTGCAAACGTCGTGAAGATCACGGGGGCGGGCTAGGGGCCGGGGCCGGCGCGGAATACCATGGACTCATGGTCGATGCTCCGGTTTCCACCGACTCCGTCCCCCGCAAGCGAGTGCTGCTCGCCGCGCCGCGCGGCTACTGCGCGGGCGTGGACCGCGCGGTGCAGACCGTCGAGAGCGCGCTCGAGCGCTTCGGCGCCCCCGTGT
>DASTAE010000343.1:0-8428 GCA_035712985.1 Actinospica sp. | reverse complement strand
CTTCGAGGCCCTCATCAAGTAGAACGGCTGACGGGGAATCACGGACCATGGCGGCTCCTGACAAACACGGCATCCGCGGGCGGGAGGCGGGCGCCGGCTGGCTGTTCGTCACCCCCGCGGTGCTGATGATCGTGATCTTCCTCGTCGTGCCGATCCTGATGGCCGCGTGGGTGAGCGTCAGCGACTGGAGCGGACTCGGCAACCCGTTCAGCGGCGGCAATGCGCACTACGTCGGCGCGCAGAACTACTCGGCGCTGCTCACGCAGAGCGGGCTCCCCCGCGAGCAGCTGGTGCAGAGCCTGACGAACAACGCGTACTACGTGCTGCTCGTCGTCCCGCTGCAGACGATCCTGGCGTTGTTCCTCGCCATGAGCGTCAACCGGCGACGGCTCGCGGGCCGCGGCTTCTTCCGGACGGCGTTCTACTTCCCGTCCGTGACCAGCTCGGTCGCGATCTCGGTCGTGTTCCTGTTCCTGTTCAGCGGCACCGGCGTCGTCAACACGCTGCTGAGCGACCTCGGCGCGCACGGACCGACCTGGTTCGCCGACCCCAACGGCCTGATCCACCTGCTGCTCGGCGTGTTCGGAGTGCACAACCCGCCGAGCGTCTTAGTCGATCACGGACTGCTCGGGCAGTCCTGGTGGGACTGGTTCGCCGGGCCGAGCATCGCGCTGACCGTGCTCATCATCCTGTCGATCTGGACGACCTCGGGCACGTTCATGCTGATCTTCCTCGCTGCTCTGCAGAACATCCCCGCCGAGGTCGAGGAGGCCGCGATCATGGACGGAGCCAACGCCTGGCAGCGGATGCGCAGGGTCACGCTCCCGATGCTGCGGCCCACGCTGTTCCTGGTGCTGACGCTCGGCCTGATCGGCAGCTGGCAGGTGTTCGACCAGGTGTACATCATGAGCCAGGGCAATCCGGCGGGCACGACACTCACGCCCGCGTATCTCTCGTACCTCACCTCGTTCGGCAACCAGCAGTGGGGCGAGGGCGCGGCGATCTCGTTCCTGCTCTTCGCGATCATCGTCGTGCTGACCCTGCTGCAACGCTTCCTGCTGCGCGAGCGGGACGGAGAGAGCAGGCCGTGAGCAAACGCCACTCCTACCGCCCCGGCCAGCTCAGCCCCGTGGCCCGGGTCCTGACCTACGGCTCGCTGCTCGTCTTCGCGCTGATCTACATCTTCCCCTTCGTCATCGAGCTCGGATCCTCCTTCAAGACCGACGCCGACGCGACGGCGAACCCGCTGAACCCGATCCCCGAGCACTGGACGCTCGCCGCGTTCCACGAGCTCGGGCAGCAGGACTTCCCGCTGTGGTTCTTCAACTCGGCGTTCGTGTCGATCAGCGTCACCCTCGGCCGGATCCTGTTCGACTCGCTGGCCGGCTACGCCTTGGCGAGGCTGCGCTTCCGGGGGCGCGGGGCGCTCTTCAGCGCGATCATCGCGGTGATGGCGGTGCCGGGCGTCGTGCTGATGATCCCGAAGTTCCTGGTGCTCAACGAGCTGAACCTCTACAACACCTACGCGGGCATGATCATGCCGCTACTCGCCGACGCGGCGGGCGTGTTCATCATGAAGCAGTTCTTCGAATCCATCCCGCCGAGTGTCGAGGAGGCCGCGCGCATCGACGGCGCCGGGATCTTCCGCACGTTCTGGTCGGTCGTCCTGCCCATGGCCAAACCCGCGCTGATCACGTTGACGGTGCTTTCCTTCCAAGGCTCCTGGAACGAGCTGTCCAACTTCATCGTGTCCCGGCAGAGCCCCAATCTCAACACGCTGACCAGCGGCGTCGCATCCCTGGTGAGCGGCGAGCTGGGGCAGGGAAATCAGTATCCGCTGAAACTCGCGGCGGCGCTGCTGATGACGATCCCGGTCGCCGTCATGTTCTTCGTCTTCCAGCGACATCTGGTGCGCGGCACGGACGGAGCGGTCAAGGAGTGACGGACGCGGTGAGGCGGGCGGCGAGAACGCCGACCGCCTCACGCAGTTCCGGGCCGCCCTCGACGCGGAACGGGACGGGAATCGTGGCGAGCCACTCCTCGGCGTACATGGTCGGATTGCGGGTGCTGCCGATCAGGACGCAGCCCTCGCCGAGCGCTTCGAGACGGCCCATCGGCGGCCGGATCCACGGCGCCACCTCGTCCACCGGAGCCGCGAACGTGACCCGCGTGGGATAGCGCCAACCGA
This sequence comes from Actinospica sp., assembly GCA_035712985.1. GTDB lineage: Bacteria > Actinomycetota > Actinomycetes > Streptomycetales > Catenulisporaceae > Actinospica. Next base: position 6,240 of record DASTAE010000343.1, on the reverse strand, counting down.
CGCCGAGGTGCCGCTCGACGGACGCCACGGGATCCAGGTCCGCCGGCGGATCGAAGGAATCAGTGGTCTGCTGTACGGCACCGACCCGGTCGACCCGGTAGGTGCGGACGGCGTCGGCGCGGTGCGAGTGGCAGAGCAGGTACCAGCGGCCGTAGCGGACGACCACGGCCCACGGATCGACGGCCGCCTCCCACTCGTTGCCCGCCTCGCTGCGGTAGGAGATCAGCACTCGGCGATGGTCTGCGGACGCGGCGACGAGCGCGCTGGTGACCAGCGGGTCGGGGCGCGCGGAGTGCCGGTCGGGCGCCGCGGACGCGTGCTCGCGGAGGGCTGCCGCCTGCCGTCCGACGCGCTCGGGCAGGGCCCTGACGACCTTGCTGAGCGCCGTCCCGACGAGGTCGTCGGCGCCGGTGTCCGCCGCCTCGGGCTGGCCGTCGAGCACGGCCATGACCAGGCCGAGCGCCTCGAGCTCGGTGAAGACGACCGGGGGCAGCCGGGTGCCGCGACCGAGCCGGTAGCCGCCGTGCGGGCCTCGTACCGACTCGACCGGGACGCCCGCCTCGCGCAGAATCCCCACGTAGCGGCGCACGGCGCGCTCGGTCACGCCCAGGCGCTCGGCCAGTTCGTCGGCGCGGGCACCGCTCGGGCGGGACTGGAGGAACTCCAGGGCGCGCAGGGCCCGCGCGGTGGGGCTCAGATCATTCGCCACACCGCGTACTCTATTCCGGAAGCAGAACGTCCGGAACCGGTCCTAGGGTCTCTGTCATGGACATTCTCTTGATCGGTGGACTGTGGCTGGACGGCTCCGCGTGGAACCGGGTCGTACCCGAACTGGCGGCGCTCGGGCATCGCGGGATTCCCGTGGACGGCAGCTCGGAGGCCACGCTCGACGAGCAGGTGGCGAAGGTCGTGGCGGCGGTGGACGCGGCGGAGGGCAGGCCGTTCGTCGTCGGGCACTCGGCCGCGTGCACCCTCGCGTGGCTGGCTGCCGACGCCAGGCCGGAAGGAGTCGCGCGGCTCGCGCTCATCGGCGGCTTCCCGAGCAGCGACGGCGAGCTCTACGCGGACTTCTTCGAGCTGAAGGACGGGGTCATGCCGTTCCCGGGCTGGGAGCCCTTCGAGGAGGACGGCAGCGCCGCAGACCTCGACGGCGCGGCACGGCGCGAGTTCGAGGCCGCCACGGTCGCGATTCCGGAGGGGATCGCGCACGGCGTCGTACACCTGCGCGACGAGCGGCGCTACGACGTGCCCGTGGCGGTGATCTGCCCGGAGTTCAGCACGACCCAGGCGCGGCAGTGGATCGACGACGGACTCGTGCCGCAGCTCGCGGCCGCCAAGCACGTCGAACTGGTCGACATCGACTCCGCCCACTGGCCGATGCTCACCAAGCCCGCGGAGCTGGCGCGGATCCTGGCGGATCTGGCTGATCTGGCGGAACGTCAGTAGCCGAGTTCGTGGAGTCGACGGTCGCTGATGCCGAAGTAGTGCCCGACCTCGTGCACGACGGTCTTGGCGACCTGGTCGACCACCTCCCAGCGCGACCAGCAGCTGCGCAGGATGGGCAGGCGGTAGATGGTGATGCGGTCCGGCTCGACCCCGGCGTACCAGTGGCCGCGCTGGGTCAGCGGCACACCCTCGTACAATCCGAAGAGCTCAGGACTGCCCGCCGGCGATTCGTCCTCGACGAAGAAGACCAGATTGTCGATGGCGCGCGCGAACTCCTCGGGGATGGTGGCCAGCGCGTCCTCGACCAGGCCCTCGAACTCCTCGACGGGGATGTCGATCATCATCGCCGGCCACCTTCTCCAGACCCTAGGCACCAGGCAGGTTCAGCTGCCAGGAGACGCCGAAGCGGTCGTTCACCCAGCCGAATCTCTCGCTGAACCCGTAACTGCCCAACGGCATGAGCTCGGTGCCTTGTTCCCGCAAGGCGGCGTAAAGCCGGTCGATCTCGGCCTCGTCGGCGCACTGCACGTAGAGCGAGACGGCCGGAGTGAAGCCGAACTCGTGCTTCGCGGGGCTGTCGATGCACATCAGCGGCACGCCGGCCAGCGTGAACGTGGCGTGCTGGACGCTGCCCTCCGGGCCGGGGCCGTCCGCACCGTAGCGGTTGATCCGGACCACGCCGGACGATTCCCCGCCGAAGAGCGCGATGTAGAAGTTCATCGCCTCCTCGGCTTCGCCCTCGAACATCAGGAACGTGGTGATCTTCTGCGAGGTCGCGATCTCCATGCCGCCGAGAATAAAGCCCTTGACCGACAATTCAGCCGCTTTGCGCCACCTTCGCCGCTGCCGCCGCGGCGAGCGCGTCGATGATCGTCTTGGTCCCGCCGTGCGCGGTGTGGCCGCCGTCCACGGGGATCTCGGCGCCGGTGATGTAGCTCGCGCGGTCCGACAGCAGGAAGACGACCGTGTCGGCCACCTCGTCGGACCGCCCCTCGCGGCCGAGCAGCGTCTGCCCGACGGTGGCCTGCAGGAACACCGGGTCGGCGCCGACGCTGATCGGCGTGTCGATGGGGCCGGGGTGCACGATGTTCACCCGGATGCCGCGCGGGGCGAGCTCGATCGCGGCGACCTTCGTCAGGCCCCGCAAACCCCACTTCGAGACCGTGTACGCGGCCGCGTGGTGGGCCGTCAGGCCGGCGATCGAGCCGATGTTGACGATCGACGCCCCCGCTTCCATCAGCGGCGCCAGCGTACGAATACCCAGCATGGAGCCGGTCAGGTTGACGGCGAAGGTCCGATCCCACCCGGCCACGTCCACGTCGAGCAGCCGCGGCCGGTAGGGCACACCCGCGTTGTTGACGAGTCCGCGCAGCGATGGGCCTGTTATTTCTAGGTACGCGCCGAGGGCGAGCCAGGCCTCCTCGCTGCTCACGTCGAGGTGGCGGTACTCGCAGCTGCCGGGGCCCGCCGCGGTCAGCCGCTCGGCGAGCGCGTGGCCGTCCTCGTCGAGCACGTCCGTCGCGATGACGTGCGCGCCCTCGGCGACGAGGAGCTCGGCCTCGGCGGCGCCCTGGCCGCGCGCGGCCCCGGTGATGACGAAGGTCCCGCCCGCGAGACCCGTATCGCGCGGCGTCACGAGTGGTCTCCGATCGGATCGCGCAGCAGGCTCGCGGCGGCCTCGGCGCCGATCGAGTCGACGAGTTCGGGGGTGAACACGCCGTCCACCAGGATGAACGCCATCCGCGCGACGGCGTCGGTGCGGTTCTCCCAGCGGTGGTCGGTGCCGCGCTGGACGACGACGTCGCCCGCGGCGAGCACCCTCGCCTCCTCGTGGTCGAGGACGAGCACGACCTCGCCTTCGAGCACGATGCCGTAGTCCACGGTCTCGGTGCGGTGCGTCGGGGAGACGGCCCCGGGAGGGAACTCGTTGATCCGGATCTTCGTGCCGCCGGGGGCCGGAGGGACCGTCAGATCGCGCTCGGTCGGCTCGGGCTCCGTCGCGGCGATCGCGGCCGGGACCGCGTCGGTGCTCCAGAGCTCGAAGAAGTACGCGCCGTCCGGGGCCGTGCGCGTCACCGGGGGCGCGCCGTCGAGAAGGAAGACGGAGTCGCCGTGATCGTCGTGGCCGGTCACCACGCGGCGGGGCACTGTTGGCATGCGGCCCATCCCAGCACGTCGGCGGCCGGGGGTCACCATCCCGGGCGATCTTGATTCGCTATGCCTGGTATTCGGCGACCGGGCCCTCGGCGCCGAGCTCGGCCAGCAGCGCCGCGCGCGCTCCCTCGGAGGCGGGCAGTCCGGCCGCGACCTCCATCAGCGTGCGCCGGAGCCAGACGTGCTCCGCGGAGCCGGCGCGGTCCGGGTGCCACCAGAGCGTCTCGACCAGCTCGACGCGGCCGAAGGGCGGGTCGACGATCGCCAGCCCGGCCGGGACGGCGACCCGCCGGGCGAGCCGCTCCGGCATGATCGCGACGAGGTCGGTGCCCGCGACCAGGAAGGGCAGCGGGAGCCAGCCGACGGTGCTGACCTGCACCCGGCGCCGCACGCCGAGCTCGTCGAGCACCCGGTCGGCCGGGAGCACGTGGGTGCGGCCGCTGCTGCGCACCGCGTGCGGCAGCGCCTCGAGGTCCGCCAGGGAGAGCCGGCCGCCGCGCAGCCGCGGGTTCGCCGGGTCGGCGATGCAGACGAAGCGGTCCCGGAACAGCGGCTCGTGCGCGCCGTCGAAGCCGAAGCCGAGCGGGCCGATCATCGCGTCGCAGTGCATCAGGCCGCGCTCGGACTCGTGCATGTCCAGCGGGATCGCGTCGAGGTCGAGCCGCACGCCGGGCGCGAGCTCGGAGACCCGGCGCAGCAGCGGCTCGCCGAGCACGGTGATCGCGTAGTCGGTGGCGGTCAGCCGGAAGACGCGGTCGCTGGCGGCCGGGTCGAAGGCGCGGCCGGCGCCGAGGGCGAGCTCGACGGCGCTGAGCGTGCGGCGCACGGAGGGGACGAGCGTCTTCGCGAAGGGCGTGAGCTCGTAGTCGCGGCCGACCCGGACCAGCAGCTCGTCCTTGTAGTGCCGGCGCAGCCGGGCCAGGGCGGTGCTCATCGCGGGCTGGCTCTTGCCGATCTTGGCGCCCGCCTTGGTGACGTTGCCCTCTTCCAGCAGGGCCTTGAGCGCTACCAAGAGGTTGAGATCAGTACCGCCGAGGGGCATCCGCCACCACCGTCCCGTCCTCGCCCCTCTCCGTCGAGGGGCGCAGCTCCTCGCATGGTCCACCATCGGGCCCCCGCGCGTCACGCCGGCGTTTCCCGATTGTTACCGTACCCGGCACGATCGGCTATCGTTCCGAGGAAAGACGGGCTGACCTGCGGTAATCTGAGAAGAATCTCATGAAGGGGCGTGGACGTGGCCGACGTCGGCGGGATCGACCTCAATCTGCTGGTCGCCCTCGGCGCGCTGCTCGAGGACCGCAACCTGACCCGCGCGGGCGCGCGGATCGGGCTCAGCCAGCCGGCGATGAGCGCCGCCCTCGCCCGGCTGCGCAGGCATTTCGGGGACGATCTGCTGGCCAGGGACGGCCGCGGCTACCGGCTGACCGGGCTCGGCGCGCAACTGCTTCCGACGGTGCAGGAGGCGCTGCGCCAGATGGAGGCGACGATGGACCGCTCCCCGGAGTTCGAGCCGGAGGCCTCGGACCGAGAGTTCTCGATCGCGGCCAGCGACTACACGATCTCGATCCTGGCCGATCCGCTGCTGCGCCGGGTCAAGCGGATCGCGCCGGGCATCCGCCTGGAGCTGCATCCGATCCCGAACGACATGTCCCTCTCGCCGCACGGCATCGTCAAGCACGACGTCGTGGTCGGCCCGACCGGCTACGAGTTCCCCGGGCGGCGCCTGGAGCTGTTCCGGGACCGCTTCGTGTGCCTGGTCGATCCGGCGAACCCGCGGCTGCGGGACGGGAGGCTGACGCTGGAGGATCTCGCCGCGCTCCCGCATGCGCAGCCCACCTTCGGGCACGAGCAGCCGACCCCGGCGGACAGGCTGCTCGACTCCCTCGGCATCGAGCGGCACGTGCAGGTCACCGTCGTCGGCTGGCTGACGGTGCCCTTCGTCGTCGCGGGCACGGGGCTGGTGGCGATCGTGCCCGAGCGGCTGGCCAGGCGGGTGGCCGAGACCGTGCGGCTGGCGGTGGTGGAGCCGCCCTTCGGACAGGTCGATCTGATCGAGACCGCGCACTGGCACCCGAGCCGCGGCACCGATCCGGCGGTCCGCTGGCTGCTGCGCACCCTGCAGGAAACGGCCGCCGAGCTGTAGTAGCCGCAGCTCAGACCAGGCATTGCCTGGTATATGGCAGCCATCGCGGATAGGTATTTCCGCTTGATCGCGGCCGAACCTAGCCTCAACCGCATGACCACAGACCACGAGGCGGTGGCGGCCGCGCCCTTCGCGCTCGGCGTCTTCGCGACCGAGGACGGCGCGGAGTTCACCGGCCTGGTGCGCGGCGAGCGGGTGCGCGACGTCTCCGAGCTCGGCACGGTGAACGAGCTGCTGGCCGACTGGGACGCTTCCTTCGCGCGGCTGGCCGAGCTGGCGGCGGCGGGCGACGGGACCTGGCACGACCTCGCCGCCCTGCAGACGCGCTGCCCGGTACAGCCGCGGCAGATCCTGCAGGCGGGCGCGAACTACCGCAAGCACGTGGTCGACATCGTGATGGCCGAGCGCCGCGCGGACCTGTCCACGACCGGCCACAACTCGGACGTTCCCGAGGACGAGGCCCGCGCGTGGGCCGAGAACATGATGGACGAGCGGGT
>DASTAE010000342.1:0-15772 GCA_035712985.1 Actinospica sp. | reverse complement strand
GCGGAACTGGCCGACGTACGCGCGCATCTGGCCGCACCTCGGCCCGTCTGACGCGGCCTCCTGCCAGGAGGAGAAGGCGCGCCTGCTGCTGATCGAGTGGGTCCGGTTCCTGTGGAAGAGCAGCCAGCACAGCGAGGCGCTTGAGGTCGGCTGGAGCCTCGACGCGCAGTGGTCGGCGACGCTCGAGCAGCTGGCGCAGGGGCCGCTGCCGGGCGGTCCCGAGACCACCGGGCTGCTCCGCCAGATCCTGCACCTGCGCTTCCACCTCGGGAACGTGTACCGCTCCATGGGCGACTTCGCGAAGGCGCGGGAGCTCGACGAGGCGGTCCTCGAACGGCAGCGCGAGGTCTTTCCGGACGGCGCGGACGACCTGCACGCGCTCATGACGGCCGGCAGCCTCGCGGGCGACCTGCGCGGCCTCGGCCTGTACCGCCAGGCGCTGGAGATGGACCGCCAGACGCACGCGCGGTTCGCCCAGCAGTACGGCGAGGACTACCACCGGACCCTGACGGCGGCCGCCAACCTGGCGCTCTCCCTCCGGCTGAGCGGCGCGAGCCGGCAGGCCCAGGAGCTCGACAGCGACACCCTGCAGCGGCGGCGCCAGGTGCTCGGCGAGCAGCACCCTTACACGCTGCACTCGGTGCTCGCGCTGGCCACCGACTACCGGGATCTCGGCGACTACAAGCAGTCGGCCGCGATGATGGACCGCACGTACAACGACTTCCTCAAGGTGCTCGGTCCCGAGTTCGTGGAGACGCTGCGGGCCGCGACCTCCCTCGCGGTCTCGCTGCGCTACCTCGGCGAGCACGCGCGTGCCCGGGCGCTGACCGAGGAGACCGCGCAGCGCTTCGCGGCCGGCTACGAGGACGACCACCCGGAGGCGCTGGCCTGCCAGATCAATCTGGCCGCCGACCTCGCCGCGAACGGCCGCCACGAGCACGCGGTCACGATCGCGGAGACGGTGCTGGGGAAGTACGAGCGGCGGCTCGGCCGACCGCATCCGTACACCTGCGTGGCGCGGTCGAACCTCGGCTCCTACCTGCTGCGCGTCGGGCGGAGCGCGGACGGATTCGCGCAGTTGAAGGAGGCCAACGACACGCTCATGGACTCCGCCGGAGAACTCAGCCCGCTGACCCAGGGGGCCGGCCTCAACCTCGCGAACGGGTACGCGGCGACGGGTCGGCACGAGGAGGCGTGCGAGCTCGACACGACGCTGCACCAGCAGCTCACCGAGCGGGTCGGGTCCGCGCATCCGATCACGTTGTCCAGCGCCTCGAACCTGGCGCTCGACTACACGGTACTCGGCCGGCAGGAGCAGGCCAGGGCCCTGCGCGAGACGACGCTCACCCGGTTCGCCGCGGCGCTCGGCGAGGAGCATCCCGACGTCGTGGCAGCGACGGCCGGGGTGCGGCTCAGCTTCGACCTCGTGCCGCAGCCGACCTGAGCGCGGCTACGAGTCCAGTCCGGCCGCTGCCCAGCGCAGCGCGCCGGGCAGCTCCTCTACCGCGCCGAAGTGCGCGCGGCCGCGGCCGAGCACGAGTTCGGATCCGGGGATCGCCTCGGCGAGCCAGCGCGAATGGCCGACCGGCGAGTAGCCGTCCTCGGTGCCGTGCCAGAGCAGGACCGGCGCCGTGATCGCGGACAGGTCGAAGCCCCAGGGCCGGACGAACGCGAGGTTGTCGTCGATCCAGCCGCCGATGTCGTTGCTGAGGCCCGCCACGAAGTTCTCGTGCAGCATCACCTTGATGCCGTAGTCCTTGACCACGGCCTTGTCCACCTTCAGCAACTCGGCGTAGGGCAGGAAGGTGTCCGGGTCCTGCCTGCTGCGGTTCATCGCGTCGCGCACGTATTCGGTGTAGGCCTCCGGGCCGTGCTCGGCCATGCGGTAGCGCTCGACGTTGTGCTCGTTCATGTCGTCGAACCACCGCTCCCCCATCAGGTCTCGCGGCGCGAGCGGGACGAGGGCCGCGGCGCGCACGACGCGATCGGGCAGCAGGGCGGCGCAGGCGAGCGCGTGCGGGGCGCCGCCGGAGCGCCCGACGACCGTGAACTCGCCGATCTCGAGATGGTCGGCCAGGCACCGCACATCGCGCACCGCGTCGGCGACGTCGCGTCCCTCGCGGCGGGTTGACTCGCCGTAGCCCGGCCGGTCGTAGGCGATCAGCCGCAGATGGTCCCGATGGAGCACGGTCGGCCGCGGCCGGGGACCCCGGCGGCTGCCCGGCGTGCCGTGCATCAGGAACACGGGCCGGCCGTGGGGATTGCCGTACTCCTGGTAGCTCAGGACCTTGCCGTCGGCCGATTCCGTCGTCCGCACCGTGTTCATCGCCGCACCCTCCGCCAGCAAGCCACTACCCGGGCGGCGGCGGGTCATGCGGCGAGCCAACTCAGTGTACGTAGTAACTCCTCGATCGTGGAGAAATGCCCGACGCCGCGCTGGATGACGGTCTTCGCGCTCGGGATCCTGGCCCCGAGCCACGCCGTGTGCGCGACCGGCGAGTGCACGTCGTCAGCGCCGTGCCACAGCAGGACGGGCACCGTGATCCCCGCGGGATCGAAGCCCCAGGCGCGCACGAAGGAGATCGCGTCGTCGATCCAGCCGCAGGCGTCGACCCGCAGGGCCTCGGTGTAGTTGTCGAGCAGCATGCGCCGGATGCCGAAGTCCGCCATCACCGCGCGATCGGTGCGCGTGAGCTCCGCGCTGTCGAAGGGCAGATGCGACTCGGGGTCGTCGCGGATCAGCACGCCGCGCTCGCTGAGCAGCGCCTCGAGCTTCTCCCGTCCGGCCTCGGCCGCCGCGTACTCGATCCGATTCCCCGGGGACATTCCGGCGAGCCACTGCTCGCGCCCCATCAGCGTGTACGGCGCGACCGAGGCGAGCGCGGCCGCGCGCACCACCCGGTCCGGCAGCAGCGCGGCGCAGGCGAGCACGTGCGGGCCTCCGCCCGAGCGCCCGACCAGTGCGAAGCGCTCAAGCCCCAACTCGTCGGCCAGATCGGCGACGTCGGCGGCGGCGTGCGCGACGGCGCGGTCCGGGTAGCGGTCGGAGCCGCCGTAGCCGGGCCGGTCGTAGGCGATCACCCGCACGCCGAGCGGATACAGCCGCGAGGCGCGCGGAATCGGGCCGAGCCTGCTGCCCGGCGTGCCGTGCATGAGGATGACGGGCTTACCGGACGGATCGCCGTGCTCCGCGTACCTGAGCGCACGTCCGTCCCTCGTGCGCACCGTGCTGCCGGTCACGAATAGTGGATTCCCCCTCTCACCTCCACGACGCATGTGCACAGGGCGTTCATGCACGCGGGAGAGTGGCGCGGTCACCCTGGGCGCTCAAGTTAACCGCGCCGGGACCGGCTGAGCAAGAGTACTGCGTCGATCCCTCAGAGCCTGCCCGCCAGCCGCAGGTCCAGCGCCGTGTGCCGCTTGCCGGAGCCCGGGGTGCGGACGGCCTGGGCGAGGGCCTTCTCGGAGCCGACGAGGACGACGAGCTTCTTGGCGCGGGTGATGCCGGTGTAGATCAGGTTGCGCTGCAGCATCATCCAGGCGCTGGTGGTCACCGGGATGACGACGACGGGGTACTCGGAGCCCTGCGAGCGGTGCACGGTGACGGCGTAGGCGTGCTGGAGCTCGTCGAGTTCGGCGAAGTCGTAGGGGATCAGCTCGTCCTCGTCCGTGCGGACGGTGAGCTTCTGCTCCTCGGAGTCGATGGCCGTGACGATGCCGCCGGTGCCGTTGAAGACGCCGTTGCGGCCCTTGTCGTAGTTGTTGCGGATCTGGGTCACCTTGTCGCCGACGCGATAGGTCCGGCCGCCGAAGCGGCGCTCGGGGACGCCGTCGGCGTGCGGGGTCAGCTCCTGCTGGAGCAGCAGGTTGAGGTTTCCGGCGCCGGCGGGGCCGCGGTGCATCGGGGTCAGGACCTGGATGTCGCGGCGGGCGTCGAAGCCGAACTTCTTCGGGATCCGGTGCACGGCCAGGTCGACGACGAGGCGCGCGGCGGGCTCGGACTCGTCCTCCAGGAAGAGGTGGAAGTCGTCGAACCGGCGCAGCCGCGGCGGCTTGCCCGCGTTGATCCGGTGCGCGTTGACCACGACCCCTGATTCCTGCGCCTGCCGGAAGACCTGGGTCAGCCTGACGCGCGGGATCGGCTCGGCGTCGAGCAGGTCGCGCAGCACCTCGCCGGCGCCGACGCTCGGCAGCTGGTCCACGTCGCCGACGAGCAGCAGGTGGGTGCCCTGGCCGACCGCCTTCGCCAGCTTGTTGGCGAGCAGCACGTCGAGCATCGAGGCCTCGTCCACGACCACGAGGTCGGCGGGCAGCGGACGGTCCCGGTCGTACGCCGCGTCGCCGCCCGGCTTGAGTTCGAGCAGCCGGTGCACGGTCGCCGCCTCGGCTCCGGTCAGCTCGGCGAGGCGCTTGGCGGCCCGTCCGGTCGGCGCGGCGAGCACGACCCTCGCGCCCTTGGCCCGCGCCAGCTCCACGACCGAGCGCACGGTGAAGGACTTGCCGCAGCCGGGGCCGCCGGTGAGCACCGCGACCTTCTGCGTCAGCGCGAGCTTCACCGCCTGCTCCTGCTCGGGCGCCAGCTCGTTGCCGGTCCGGCCGCGCAGCCACTCCAGCGCCTTGCCCCAGTCCACGCCGCGGAACGCCGACAGGTTGTCCTCCGTCGCGTTCAGCAGCCGCAGCAACTGCTGGCTGAGCGCGACCTCGGCCCGGTGGAAGGGCACCAGGTACAAGGCCTCCGTCTGCGCGAACTCCCCCGGCAGCAGCTCGCGGACCGCGCCCTCGGCCTCGACCAGCTCCTCCAGGCACTTCGCGCACAGACCCTCGTCGACCTGCAGGATCTTCACCGCGTCGGCGAGCAGCTTCTCCTTGGGCAGGAAGCAGTTCCCGGCGTCGGTGGCCTGCGACAGCGCGTACTGCAGGCCCGCCTTCACCCGCTCCGGCGAGTCGTGCGGGATGCCGACGGCCACGGCGATCGCGTCGGCGGTCTTGAAGCCGATGCCCCAGACGTCGCCGGCGAGCTTGTAGGGCTCCGTCTTCACGACGTCGATCGCGCCGTCCCCGTACTCCTTGTAGATGCGCACGGCGATCGAGGTCGTCACGCCGACCGACTGCAGGAAGACCATGACCTCCTTGATGGCCTTCTGCTCGACCCACGCGGCGGCGATCAGCTTCGTGCGCTTGGGCCCGAGCGAGGGCACCTCGATCAGCCGGTTCGGATCGGCCTCGATCACGTCGAGCGTCTCGGTGCCGAAGTGCTCGACGATCTTCTCGGCGGTCTTCGGCCCGATGCCCTTGATCAGGCCGGAGCCGAGGTAGCGCTGAATGCCCTGGACGGTGGCCGGGAGCACGGTCGTGTAGTTCTCGACGTGGAACTGCCGCCCGTACTGCGCGTGCGAGCCCCAGCGCCCGCGCATCCGCAGCGACTCCCCGGGCTGCGCCCCGAACAGCGCGCCGACGACCGTCAGCAGTTCGCCGCCCCGCCCGGTGTCCACGCGCGCGACGGTGTAGCCGTTGTCCTCGTTCGCGTAGGTGATCCGCTCCAGGACGGCTTCGAGCACGGCGAGTCCGTGCCCGGGGACGAAGGTCTCGTCCCCGGCATCCACGCTGTTCTTGGCGGCCACGGCACCAATTTAGCGGGGCCGTCGGACAGGTCGCCTACCCGGTGAGCGTGGCCGTGGCCGTGCCGTCCGCGGCGAACGTGATCGTGCCGGCGCTCGCCTCGAGATCAGTCGTCTGATTGCTGAACGTCTGATCGCCGCCGAAGAAGTCGCTGTAGTCGCCGCTCTCGCTCGCCACGCTGCCGTTCGCGGTGAAGTCGTAGCTCCCGTCGGCGTTCTGCGTGCTCAGGTCCACGTCCACGGCCCCGATGGTGGTGATCGTCCAGGTCACGTGGTTGCAGGTGAAGTAGTTGTACATGTCGTCGATGCCGCACACGCCGGAACCGGTCTCGGCGGCGGCCGCGCACTGCTTGAGCGCCACGCCGTACGCGGCCTGCACGGCGGTCCTGCCCTCGCTCGTCAGAACGGGAGTGGTCGACGGGAGGGTGACGGGCCCGTACGCCGTCCACGTGTACTGCCGCGTCGTCGTGCCCTCCGCCAGGTCGGCGGTGGTCCCGACCGGCAGGAAGTCGGGATCGGGCGGCCCGGTCACGACGTGAGAACCGGGAAAGACCTCGATCGGCTTCTGCTCGCTGAACGCGACCCCGTCCACGGCCGCCGTACTCGACCGGCCCCCGCTGACCGAGAGGACGCGGTAGGGGTCGACGAGCAGCCACTGTCCGCCCGACCCGCCTGATCCGGCTTGTTCCGCGAGGTAGGTGTCGGAGAACGCGGTGTGGTTCACGCTGTACCGGACGGCGACGTACGTGAGGTTGCGGCCGGTCACGCCCGCCTGCCGATAGCGCGCGACCAGGTCGCCCGACACGGCCGAGGACGAGATGACCGCGAAGTCGCTCGGCCGATCCGCCGCGCGCGCGATGGTCGGTCCGCTGACGATGGGAGTGGCCTGATACGGCCCGACAGCCAGCGCCGAGGCGGCCGACGCGTCCCCCGCCTCGATATCCGCGAAGTACGCGCTGACCGCACCCCGAGCGCCGGACTCCGGGCCGACGACGAAATGCCGGTACGCGAAGTACCCACCGCCGATCGCGAGCCCGAGGACAAGGAGGAGGACCAGCGGGATGACGAGCCTCTTCCTCGTGCGACGACGCGGGAGGGCCGACAGCGGGCGGGTGAAGGCCGCCGTCGGCGCGATCTGCGCGGTAGGAGTTGTGGGCGTGATGGGAGCGGTCGGAATCGTCGGGATGGTGACGACGGGCTGGATGGGCGCGGTCGTCCCCGGCTCGGCGAACGGAATCGTCCGCTGCGGCACGGTCGCCGACTCGACGGGGACGGTCGGGGACGTGGCCGAGGCGTGCGTGATCGGCATGGTCGCGGAGGTCGGCGATACGGCCGGCCTCGGCGCTCCCGCCCCTCCCGGAACGCCGTCCACGTCGGCCAGGCCGCCCATGCCGAGGCTCTGCGTCGTAGTCTCCGTCGAGAACTCGTCGTCCGCCATCCGCGCGGCCGCCCCTCCCTGGAACGTGCATCCGGGCGGCCCACGACCACCCGGATGCACCGTACGGCTGAACGCCCCTGGCCACGGGGCGCCCACCCGCATTGTTACCGATCCGTGCGCGCCGTGCGCCCGGCCCGTCGGACAGTTCGTCCGGCAGCTCGTCCGGCCGTCCGCCCGCCGGGCAGGCTGAGCAGGACCAGCGCCGCCGCGAGCAGGCCGAGGCCGCCCCAGGCCGCCGGGGCGAGCCGCTCCCCGTGCGCGAAGACGCCGAGCAGCGTGCCGACCGCGCCCTCCGCGAGCGTGACCGTGGTGGCCGTGGCGGCGGTCGTGTAGCGCAGGGCCCTGCCGAAAAGCGTGTAGCACAGGTAGTTCGTGACGCAGCCGTAGAAGAGGACCACCACGGCACCGCGCACCGACACGATCCCGTGCAGCCCGCCGCTCGCGACGAGCACCGGCACGGCCCACAGAGCGCACGTGCCGAACATGCCGCCGTACACGTCGCCCGACGCGTACCCCTTCCCGATCAGCCGCGCCGCGACCGTGGACGCCGTCGCGTAGGCCAGACCCGGGATCAGCGCGAGGATCACGCCGACGACGCTGACGGAGTGCGCGCCCGCGTCACCCGTCACCATCAGCACCGTCCCCGCGACCGCGATCGGCGCGCACTGCAGCCACCGCTTCGTCAACCGGCGCCGCTCGACGAAGCGCGAGATCAACCCGGCGAACAGCGGCGCGCTGCCGAGCGTGATCGCCGTGGCCAGGGCGACGCCCAGGCGCTGGACCGCGGGAAAGAACGCCAGCGGGTACGCCAGCAGCCCGAACGAGCCGATGACCTGGAGCAACCGGTCCCGGCCCCGCGCCCGGCGAACCAGCGCCCTGGCCCCGGGCCGCGCGATCAGCATCGCGAGGCCGGTGACGATCAGCCCCGCCGAGCCCACCGCCTCGGGCGACGCGCCGGACGGGATGTACGTGGACACGAGCCCGACGGCGCCCCAGAGCACCGAGCACACCAGGATGGGCAGGATGCCCCGGACCAGCTCGGTCCGGTGCGTGTGCAGGGCAGGGCGGGACGATTCGACTTCAACAGCCATGGTGTTATGCACCTTCGAAGGTCAGTAACCATCAAGAATTCGACACTGACTTCCGGGCGCGACGCACTGCCGGCGGACCACGTCCTCGACGTGCCGCGGCGATTACCCGTGCAGGGACGGGCCCGGTACGGGACCCTTCTCCCTCAACCCGCCCTGAGCGGACGGTTCACTCGCGCCCGATCAGGCGCGCGGTGGCGGCAACTGCCGGAAACCGGTGCGGTGCATGCCGCCGAGTCTAACCCCGCCCGCCGGCACCGGTCGGCTACGTTCCACGCCCCGGACACCGCACGTCCTTACAGCCTGTCGGGGGCGTCGCGGGGCCCGCCGACCCGGCCGTCCCCGTCGGCGAGCCCCTTTGGACACGATCCGGAAACATCGCTCCCGAATCCCGGGACGCCTCTTGACGCCCTGTTGCGTCCGGGTGAACTCTGTACGACGGTTCCGGTCAACGTCGACCGGAACCTTTCGTTTGCGGCGAGGCCCTGACCAGGGTGTTGCGCGCGGTGATCGACCAGGGGTTGATGTCGGCGATCCGCGGCCCGCAGGCCTGCTCCGCTGAGACCGAACAGCGGAAGACGAGGGCCGCGAAGAGGTGCTCGCGATCCGCCGCCGCTCCCCCTCGGGCGGGAGAGTCCTGCGCTTCCCGGCCAAGCCTGGGTTCGTGATTCCGGACGGCGGCGCCTCGGCGGCAGGCGTCGTCGGTGAACCGCCGACCGCACAGCCCGCCCCCGGGACCCGCCCACAACCCCACAGTCCGCCCCTCGACGCCCCGTCAGATAATGTTTGAACCCGTCGCCTGCGCATCCCCGCAGAACAACGCGTCGACCCGCCAAGGTACAGCACTGATTCAGGTTGCAGTTTGAATAAGAGTCCTTGACAACGCTGACAGTGGCGGGTTGGCTGCCAGCTATCGCTGTTTGTTCACGTTCGAAAATCACTGCAATAGTTCGGGCTTGTCGGGGACTTCCGCCGGGGCTTCCGGCGGATTCCGGGGCAGGTCCGAGACCCGGGCGGGGCGCGCCCACCACGGACCACCACCGCTGCGCGCCGCCTGACTCCATCCGCAAAGACGCAACTGGAGGCAGCTCGTGACTTCGCACAACACAGCTTCACCCACCAACCCCGTGTTCGGCCGGCGCTCGCTGCTCAAGGGGGCACTGGCAGCCGCGGGCGTGGCGGCGCTCCCCACCCTGGCCGCATGTTCGTCCTCGAAGTCGGGCGGAGGAGAGGCCGGCTCGGTCGTGTCCTTCGGCTCGAACGCGGCGGTGCCGGAACCGAAGGGCGCCTACCAGACGCTGTTCGCGGCGGCCAAGCAGGCGACCGGGTTGACCATCAACGTCAACTGGGTCGACCACAACACCTTCCAGCAGAACATCACCACCTATCTGCAGGGCAACCCGCAGGACGTGTTCAACTGGTTCGCCGGCGAGCGCATGCAGTACTTCGCCGGGCAGGGCCTGGTCTCCAACGTCAACGACGTGTGGGCCAAGATAGGCGGCTCGTTCAGCGACGCCATGAAGGCGCAGTCCAAGGGCGCGGACGGCAACTACTACTTCGTGCCCTTCGACTACTACCCGTGGGCCGTGTTCTACAGCAAGAGCCTGTGGGCCTCGAAGGGGTACACGGCGCCGACCACCTGGGACGACTACATCGCGCTGGCCAAGAAGATGAAGACGGACGGGCTGATCCCGATCGCCTTCACCGACAAGGACGGCTGGCCCGCGATGGGCACCTTCGACTACCTGAACATGCGCATGAACGGCTACGAGTCGCACATCAACCTGATGCGCACGGGGCAGGGCTGGAACACCCCGCAGGTCGCCGCGGTGTTCGACCAGTGGAAGCAGCTGATCCCTTACTACTCCCCCGGCTTCCTGGGCCTGACCTGGCAGGAGGGCGCGAACCAGATCCTGAACAAGCAGGCCGGGATGATGGTCCTCGGCCTCGACCAGATCGGCACGATCTTCACCGGCTCGAACGCGGACGACCTCGGGTTCTTCGCCTTCCCGGAGATCAACCCGACCTACGGCCAGGACTCGGTGGAGGCCCCGATCGACGGGTTCATGGTGGCGAAGTCGCCGAAGAACTCCGCGGGCGCCTCGAAGCTGCTCGAGTACCTCGGCACGGCCACCGCGCAGCAGGTCTGGCTCGGCTCGAACCCGGCCGACATCGCGACCGCCTCGGGCGTGGACACCAGCAAGTACACCAAGCCGCAGACCGCCGCGATCTCGCTGATCAGCTCGGCGAAGCACCTGTCGCAGTTCATGGACCGGGACACGCTGCCGAGCTTCGCCGACCCGGTGATGCTCCCGGCGATCCAGAAGTTCCTGTCCAACCCCGGCGAGGTCTCCTCGATCCTGAGCAACGTCGACGCGCAGGCCAAGACCATCTGGGCGACCAACGGCTGAGTACGGCCCCAATGACCGGTATCCCCGCGGGCGCGCGCCCGCGGGGATACCGGCGTGGAAGGAATGTGAATCGCTTTGGCTGTAACGACGCTTTCCCAGCCCCAGTCCCAGCCGCGCCCCCAGCCGCGCCGCAATAAGCGGCTCAAGCGCTACACGGCGCGCGACCGGGCCGCCCTGACCCTCATGGGCGGCGTGCCGCTGCTGCTCTCGCTGGCCTTCGTCTGGCTGCCCGCGCTCGCCACCGTCGCCCTGTCCTTCTTCAACTGGACCGGCATCGGCGGCCTGTCCGACATGAAGCCCGCCGGCGTGCAGAACTACCGGATCATCTTCACGATCTATCCGCAGTTCCCGCCGGCCATCGAGCACAACCTGCTCTGGCTGGTCGTGTTCTTCGTGATCCCGGCGCCCTTCGGGCTCTTCCTCGCCCACCAGCTCAACAAGCAGCTGCGCGGCTCGCGGATCTACCAGTCGATCCTGTTCCTGCCGGTGGTGCTCTCGCTCGCGCTGGTCGGGTTCATGACCGAACTGGTCTTCTCGCCGACGCAGGGCCTGGTCAACAACCTGACCGGGCATGCGGGGCAGAGCAACCTGATCGACTGGCTGGGCAACTCGAACCTCAACATCTGGGCCGTGCTGATCATGGCCTGCTGGCGGCAGACCGGCTACGTGATGATCCTGTTCCTCGCCGGGCTCAAGTCGGTCGACCCCTCTCTGCAGGAGGCCGCGTCGCTCGACGGGGCGAACGAGTGGCAGTCCTTCCGGCACGTGGTCTGGCCCGCGCTGCGGCCGATCAACATCGTGGTCGTGGTCGTGACGGTGATCGAGTCGCTGCGCGCCTTCGACATCGTCTACATCATCAACCAGGGCACGAACGGCCTCGAGCTGCTGTCGACCCTGATCACCGCGAACATCATCGGCGAGACGAGCCGGATCGGCTTCGGCTCCGCGCTGGCCACGATCCTGCTGGTGATCTCGCTCGCGTTCGTACTGCCGTACGTGTACACGACCTTCCGGAAGGACAGCCGCCCGTGACCACCGCGACGTTCACCGGAAACCAGGCCCCCGCCACGGAGAGCGGACCGACGCCCCCGCGCAGGCGCCGGCTGCGGCCCGCGCGCGCGTTCCTGCACGCCTTCCTGATCGCCACGTGCGTCGTGTGGATCGCGCCGATCCTCTACGCGCTCTACACCTCGCTGCGCCCCTACGCGGACACGGCGAAGGACGGCTACGTCTCGGTCGGCGGGCACTACAACCTCACCAACTTCATGAACGCCTGGAACGAGGCGGATCTCCCGCTGTACTTCAAGAACTCGGCGATCATCACCATCCCGGCGCTGCTGATCACGCTGTGGCTGGCGAGCATGGTGGCCTTCGTCGTGGCGCGGCACAGCTTCAAGTTCAACCTGCTGATGCTGATGATCTTCACCGCGGGCAACCTGCTCCCGCAGCAGGCGATCATCACGCCGCTCTACAAGCTCTACATCACCATCCCGCTGCCGGGCTGGCTCTCGGACTCCGGGCACCTGGACGACTCGTTCTTCGGCCTGATCCTGATCCACGTCGCGTTCCAGACCGGTTTCTGCGTGTTCGTGCTCTCCAACTTCATGCGCACGATCCCGCACGAGATCACCGAGGCGGCGCGGGTGGACGGGGCCTCGGAGTGGCGGCAGTACTGGCAGGTCGTGCTGCCGCTGTGCCGACCCGCCCTCGCCGCGCTGGCCACGCTCGAGTTCACCTGGATCTACAACGACTTCTTCTGGGCCACGGTGCTGATGCAGACCGGCTCCAACCGGCCGATCACGGCGGCGCTGAACAACCTCACGGGGCAGTTCTTCACCGACAACAACCTGATCGCGGCGGCCTCGATGATCGTGGCGATCCCCACGTTGGTGGTGTTCTTCGCGCTGCAGAAGCAGTTCGTGTCGGGCCTCACCCTCGGCGCCAACAAGGGCTAGCCGAGGGTGGTGCCGGCGCGCTGGCAGGGGCCGCTCAGGCCTCTGCCAGCATCAGGTCTCCGACGAGTTCGGCCGCGGTCTCCCTGGAGTCCTCGGGCAGTCCGGAGTCGGTGATCCACAGGTCCACGTCGGACAGCCGCGCGAAGCCGGCCAGGCCGGTCAGCCCCCACTTGGTGTGGTCGGCCACCGCGATCACCCGGCGGGCCGAGGCCACCAGCGCGCGGTTCGTCTCCGCCTCGGCCAGGTTCGGGGTGGACAGGCCCGCCTCCGGGGAGATGCCGTGGCTGCCGAGGAACACGCTGTCGAAGTGCAGGCTGCGGATCGCCGCGTCCGCGACCGGCCCGACCAGCGCGTCGGACGGGGTCCGCACGCCGCCGGTCAGCACGACCGTCGGCCCCGGGCCGCCGTTCGGGTTGGCCGCGGCGTAGAAGCGCTCGGCGATCCGGATGCTGTTGGTCACGACGGTGAGCCCGGGCACGGCGGTGAGCCGGCCGGCCAGCGCGTAGGTCGTGGTGCCTGCGGAGAGCGCGATCGCGCTGCCCGGGACCACGAGCGCGGCGGCCGCCTGGGCGATCGCCTCCTTGAGCGCGGTGTCCCGGTCCGCCTTCGCCTCGAAGCCCGGCTCGTAGGCGCTGGACTCGCCGACGGCGACCGCGCCGCCGTGCACCTTCTCCAGTTGGCCGGCCCTGGCCAGCGCGTCAAGGTCGCGCCGGATCGTCATATCGGAGACCCGGAAGCGGTCCACGAGTTCGGTCACCCGGACCCCGCCGCGCTCGCGGACCTCGCGCACGATGGCGGCGCGCCGTTGCCCGGCCAGCAGGCCGCGTTCGCTGTCAGTCTGCGTCACGCCACTATGCTATCCCTTGTGCGTTTACGTTTGACTGCGTTTAAATATGAGGTAGCGATGGACCTCGATCGAGCGGAGCGGCAGTGAAAAAGACGGTGGTCACCCTGGCCGACGGCCGGGAGCTGTTCTATTACGACTCCGGCGACGGCGAGGCGCGCGGGCAGTACGCCGACAAGCGGCCGCTCGAGCCCATGCACCGCGCCGCCGAGACCCGCTACGACGAGGCGCAGGGCGAGTGGATCGCCATCGCCGCGCACCGGCAGAACCGCACCTACAAGCCGCCGGCCGACCAGTGCCCGCTCTGCCCGAGCGACGGCGACCGGCTGACCGAGATCCCCGCCCCGGACTACGAGGTGGCGGTGTTCGAGAACCGCTTCCCCTCGCTCGGCGGGCCGGACGGCGGGCGCTGCGAGGTCGTCTGCTTCACCTCCGAGCACGACAAGTCCTTCGCGGAGCTCAGCGAGGCGCAGGCGGCGCTGGTGCTCGAGGCGTGGACCGACCGGACCGCGGACCTGCTGGGCCGCCCGGACGTGCGCCAGGTCTACATGTTCGAGAACCGCGGCGAGGAGATCGGCGTCACCCTCGCGCACCCGCACGGGCAGATCTACGCCTTCCCGTACCTCGCGCCGAAGATGGACCGGGCGATCACCCAGGCCGCCGCCTACCGCGAGCGCACGGGGAGGAACCTGTTCGAGGACCTCGTCGAGCGCGAGTCCGCCGCCGAGCGGGTCGTGGACGAGAACGAGCACTGGATCGCCTTCACGCCCTACGCCGCGCGCTGGCCCTACGAGGCGCACCTCTACCCGAAGGTCCGCACGCCCGACTTCACGGCGCTCAGCGACGCGCAGCGCGCGTCCTTCCCCGCCATCTACCTCAGCCTGCTGCGACGCTTCGACGGGCTCTTCCCGGCGCCGGAGGGCCGTGCGCGCAACCGCACTCCGTACATCGCGGCCTGGCACCAGGCGCCGAAGCGCGCGCCGGGCGCGGAGACCGAGATCGCGCTGCACTGCGAGATCTTCACCGTGCGCCGCGCGCCCGGCAAGCTGAAGTACCTGGCCGGGGCCGAGTCCGGGATGGGCGCCTTCGCCAGCGACACCACGCCCGAACAAGCGGCACTTGCGCTCCGAAACGCGGAAAGGTGAATACTGTGCTGCAGCAAGGTGGAGCTGATGAAGGAGCACAGCAGCATATGTCGATCGCCGCTCAGGAGTCCGCGGAAGAGGCCAGGAAGATCTTCGAATCCGTCTACTCGGCGGCGCCGACCGGGATCTTCGCGGCTCCCGGCCGGGTGAACGTGATCGGTGAGCACACCGACTACAACGAGGGCTTCGTGCTGCCGATGGCGATCGACCGGTACACGGCCGTGGCCGCGGCGCCGCGGCTGGACGGCGTGCTGCGGATGGTCTCCGGCCAGGGCGACTCCGGCGTGATCGAGGTCCCGGTGGCCGCGCTGGCCCCGGGCGAGCGGACCGGCTGGGCCGACTACCCGGCGGGCGTGGCCTGGGCGCTGATCGGCGCGGGCGCGCTGCCGGCCGACTTCAAGGGCGCCGACCTGGCCTTCTCCTCACGGGTGCCGGTGGGCTCCGGGCTGTCCTCCTCGGCGGCGCTGGAGTGCTCGACCGGACTGGCGCTCGCCGCGCTGGCCGGCAAGCCGATCTCCCCGTCCGAGCTGGCCCGGCTCTCGCAGTACGCGGAGAACGAGTACGCGCACGTGCCCTGCGGCCCGCTGGACCAGCTCTCCTCGGCTTTCGGGGCGGCGGACGCGGTGCTGCACATCGACACCCGCACGTTCGACATAGCGGTGCACCCCTTCGCCCTCGGCGACGCCGGGCTGACCATCCTGGTGATGAACACGAAGGTGCAGCACCAGCACGGCGAGAGCGGCTACGCGGACCGCCGCGCGGCCTGCGAGCGCTCGGCGCAGCTGCTCGGCGTCCCGGCGCTGCGCGACATCACCTTCGCGGACCTCGATCGCGCCGCGAGCGTGCTGAACGAGACGGATCTGCGCCGGGTGCGGCACGTGGTGACCGAGAACGACCGCGTCAACCGCTTCGTCAGCCTGCTGCAGCTCGGCCCGCTCGAGGGCCCGCGGCTGAACTCGGCCGGCGAGCTGCTGACCGCCTCGCACGTCTCGCTGCGCGACGACTTCGAGGTCTCCTGCGCGGAGCTCGACGTCGTGGTGGACGCGGCGCTGCGCGGCGGCGCGCACGGCGCCCGGATGACCGGCGGCGGCTTCGGCGGCTGCGCGATCGCCCTGGTGTCCACCGAGCGGCTGGAGCGGGTCGCCGAGACCGTGTCCGAGGCGCTGCCGCAGGCCGAGCTGTTCACGGTGATCGCCGACCGCGGCGCGTACCAGGTGCTCTAGCGGCCGGTCCGACGGCCGCGCGCTTCGAAGCGGGGCTCTGCGCGGGAACC
>DASTAE010000341.1:0-5783 GCA_035712985.1 Actinospica sp. | reverse complement strand
CGGCTACCTTCAGTCATATGACAGCACCGCAGCCGGAGGATCGACGGCTCACCGTGGACGGGCAGACCGACGTGGTGACGCTGCGCGAACTGCGTCGCCGCCGCTACTGGACCCAGGCCGACCTCGCGCTCGCCTTCGAGGAGCGTTCCCGCCAGGTCGGGCGGGCCCTGTCGCTCTCGGTGCGACAGGTGCGCCGCTGGGAGGGCGCCGACCCGCCGCTGCCGCTGCCCGCGTACCAAGAGGTCCTCGAGTCCCTCTTCGGCCTGCCGATCGAGCGCATGGGCTTCCCGGCCCCGTGGCCGGGCGCCCCGCGGCACGAGCTGGGCGAGGAGGCGGGACCGACTCCAGGGGGAGCGAGCGCCGCCCGGTCGTACCACGACGACCGAGAGAGAGCAGAACCAGTGAAAAGGCGTCAATTCGTCGCCGGGGCCGTGGCCCTCGGCTCTACCGCGAGTGCATGGCCTGAGGCCAAGGCGGGCGCGGCGGCGAGGACGGGGACGGAGCGGGCGGGAGCCGGCGCGCTCGGCGCGGCGGTTCGGCGCTCCGCCCTGGATCCGCAGGCCGTCGCGGGCTACGCGGCGATCACCGCGCAGCAGCGTTCGCTCTACTGGACGGTGCCCGCCGAGACGATGATCGAGCCCGTGCGCGCCCACGCCGAGCTCGGTACCGAGCTCCTGCACGCCACCGGCTCCGGGATGCTCCGCTCCCGGCTCGCCGCGCCGGTGGCCGAGACCGCGCTGCTGGCGGCGCGGCTGTCCTTCTTCGACGTGAAGCGGCCGGACTGGGCCGCCTCCTTCTTCGACACGGCGCGGCAGGCGGCGCGCGAGGCCGGGGACCCTGCGCTGCTGAGCGCGGTGCTGGCCACGGCCGCGTTCCCGCCCGCCTTCGCGGGGGTGGCCGGCCAGGCCAGGTCGCTGATCCGGCAGGCGCTCGAGGTCGGCCTGCGCGGGGCCAGCGCGGAGCAGCGCTCCTGGCTGTACGCCGTGCAGTCCGAGGTCGAGGCCAGGCTCGGCGACGGACGGGCCGCCACCGAGTCCATCGCCCGCGCCGAGGCCGAGCTCGGCCGCGGCGGACCGGCCAGACCCGAGTGGCTCGACTACTACGACGCCTCCCGGCTCACCGGCTTCTCCGGCTTCTGCCAGCTGGCCGCGGGCCGGCCGGGCCGGGCGGCCGAGGCGCTGGAGCACAACCTGCGCGGGCTCACCCCGGCCGCCGGCAAGCAGCGTTCGATCACGCTCGCCGACCTCGCCGGGGCGCGGGCCAGGCAGGGCGAGTACGAGGAGTCCGCGCGGCTGCTCGAGGCGGCCGTGGACCAGCTCGGCCGGCACTGGTACGCGACCGGGCTCGACCGGGTCGACGCCGTGCACCGGCGGCTCGAGCAGGGCGGCGCCCCGACCCGGATCCTCGACTCGCTCGCCGACGCGCGCGAGTCGCTGGTCGCCGCCTGACGCGATGAAGTGAAACGGGGTCAGCCCCGCCCCCGACCACCGCCCCCGGCGCGCCGAACCCACGGCGCCCGGGGGCGGTAACCATCGCGGGGACTTCAGCGGTGAGTGCGCGTCAGCTCGTGGGCCAGCCGGTTCGCGCCGGTCCGCAGCCGCAGCTGCGTCGGGATCTCCGCCTGCAGGCTCGGCGGCGGCACGGCCACCACCGGGCAGACCGCGTGCGCCAGGCAGTACCGCGCGGTCCCGGCGCCGAGCGGGTGACGCAGCCTGCCGCGCCGCCCGGCGCCGACCACCAACAGGTCGTTCACCCGGTCGGCCGCCTCGACCAGGGCCGGGCCGGCCGCTCCGCGCACCAGCCACGGTTCGACCGCCACGTCCGCGGGCACGCCGCCGAGCCCCTCCTCGAAGGCCTGCGCCAGCCGCTGTTCCTCCAGGTCGCGGACCATCCTCGCGTAGCCGGGCACCGGGGAGCGCCGCGAGGCCACCTCTCCGCCCGGCAGCCGCCAGGCGTGCACCGCGATCAGCGCGGCGCCGAGCCGACGGGCCTGCCCGAGTGCGCAGCGCAGCGCCTCGAGGCTGCCGGGCGACCCGTCCACTCCCACGATCACGCGTCCAAGGTTTCTCGAACTCACCCATCCAGCAGAGCACCGTGGCGCGGCTCCGACACGCGCTCTCACGCCGACTCAACAGCCGGCGGCGCAAGCCTCGCGTTCTCTCCACGAAGCGTCCCGAACGGACAATCGGAACATACGTCCGGATCGTGACGCGCTGATCACGGAACGGTCTCGGCTCGTCAGTCGGGCGTGGAGATACCTCTAACGCCCGTTAGAGCGGCGTATGCGAACCGTGGAATCGACGATTGACGCAGTTCCATGGCTGATGGCCGGGGTCACCGCCCACAAGGCGCGAACCCGCGGCCGGCCCATATCGCCGAACACAAGGAGCCCGAGATGGCCGACGTCCTCTACGTCGTGCTGACCGTTGCCACCTTCGCCGTCCTCGCCCTCATCGTGAAGGGGGTCGAGCGTCTTGAGCGCTGACAACATCATCGGCCTGATCGCAGCCGTCGCCCTCAGCGTGTACCTGATCCTCGCGCTGGTGAAGCCGGAGAGGTTCTGACGTGTCCGTTGCCGCGTCCGGCTGGCTGCAGGCCGGTCTCCTCGTGTTCGCGCTGGCGGTCACCTACCGCCCGCTCGGCGACTACATGGCCCACATTCTCAGCTCCGCCAAGCACTGGCGGGTCGAGAGGGGCCTCTACAAGCTCATGGGCGTCGACTCCGAGGCCGACCAGACCTGGCCGGTCTACATACGCTCGGTGCTGGCCATCTCGGTTGTCGGAGTGATCCTGCTCTACCTGATCCTGCGGCTGCAGGACCATCTGATGCTCTCCCTCGGCATGCCCGGGATGCAGGCGAACCTCGCCTACAACACGGCCTCGTCCTTCGTGACCAACACGAACTGGCAGAACTACGTCGGCGAGTCCACGCTCGGCTACACCGCGCAGTTCGCCGGCCTGGCCGTGCAGAACTTCGTGTCCGCCGCAGTCGGCATCGCCGTCGTGGCCACCCTGATCCGCGGGTTCACACGCACCAACACCGACCGCGTCGGCAATTTCTGGGTGGACCTCACCCGGCTGATCGTCCGCCTGATGCTGCCGTTCTCGATCGTCTTCGCGATCGTGCTGATCGCGGCCGGCATCCCGCAGGAGCTCTCCGGCCACCTGACCACGGTGCACACGCTGACCGGCAACTCCGGCTCGCTCTACACCGGGGCCACCGCCTCGCAAGAGGCGATCAAGGAGCTGGGCACGAACGGCGGCGGCGTCTTCAACGCCAACTCGGCGATGCCCTTCGAGAACCCGAACGGCTTCACGAACTGGCTCGAGATCTACCTGCTGCTGTGCATCGGCTTCTCGCTCCCGCGCACCTTCGGCAAGATGGTCGGCTCGAACAAGCAGGGCTACGTCATCGCCTCCGTCATGGGCGTCATCTGGGCCGGCTCCGCCGCCACGATGACCTGGGCAGAGAGCCGGCACTGGGGCACGGCGATGGCGATGGCCGGTTCGTCGATGAACGGCAAGGAGGTCCGCTTCGGAGTGCCGGGCAGCGCGCTGTTCGCCACGTCCACGACGCTCACCTCCACCGGCGCGGTCAACTCGATGCACGATTCGTACTCGGCGCTCGGCGGCGGCACCGCGATCTTCGACATGATGCTCGGTGAGATCGCGCCCGGCGGTACGGGCTCGGGTCTGTACGGCATGTTGATCCTGGCGATCGTCACGGTGTTCGTCGCGGGCCTCATGGTCGGCCGTACGCCGGAGTACCTGGGCAAGAAGATCCGCCCGGCCGAGATGAAGTACGCCTCGCTCTACATCCTCACCACCCCGGCCGTCGCGCTCGCGTTCAGCGGCATCGCGATGGCCACGACGACCGCGCGCAATTCGATGAACAACGCGGGTCCGCACGGCTTCTCCGAGGTCCTGTACGCGTTCACGTCGATGGCGAACAACAACGGTTCCGCCTTCGCCGGCCTGAACGGCAACACGGACTTCTGGAACACCGCCGGCGGTCTCGCGATGACGCTCGGCCGCTTCCTGCCGATGATCTTCGTGCTGGCGCTGGCCGGCTCGCTGGCCAGGCAACGGCGCACCCCGGCCTCCGTCGGCACGCTCAAGACGCACACCCCGCTGTTCGCGAGCCTGCTGACGGGCGTGATCTTCATCGTCGTCGGCCTCACCTACTTCCCGGCGCTGGCGCTCGGCCCGCTGGCGGAAGGACTCACGAAGTAATGTCTGCCATCACACCCCAAGAAGCGGTGAAGGAAACCCGCAGGATCGGCGGGGGTCTGCTCGACCCCACGATGCTCTACAAGTCGCTGCCCGACGCGCTGAGGAAGTTCGACCCGCGGGTGCAGCTGAAGAACCCGGTCATGTTCGTGGTCGAGGTCGGCTCCGCGCTGACCACGTTCTCCGCGATCGAGAAGCCGTCCATCTTCGCCTGGACCATCACCGTGTGGCTCTGGCTGACGGTGCTGTTCGCCAACCTGGCCGAGGCCGTGGCCGAGGGCCGCGGCAAGGCGCAGGCGGCGACGCTGCGCAAGACCAAGACCGAGACCACCGCGCGGCGGATCGCCTCGTGGGAGCAGGGCGCCAAGGGCGCGGTCGGCGCGCG
Source organism: Actinospica sp. (assembly GCA_035712985.1). GTDB lineage: Bacteria > Actinomycetota > Actinomycetes > Streptomycetales > Catenulisporaceae > Actinospica. Next base: position 1,168 of record DASTAE010000341.1, on the reverse strand, counting down.
CGGCGTCGAGACGCAGATCTCGGCGACGGAGCTCAAGCTCGGCGACTACGTCGTGGTGACGGCCGGTCAGATCATCCCCGGCGACGGCGACGTCGTCGAGGGCGTGGCCTCGGTGGACGAGTCGGCCATCACCGGCGAGTCGGCCCCCGTCATCCGCGAGTCCGGCGGCGACCGCTCCGCGGTGACCGGCGGCACCCGGGTGCTCTCCGACGAGATCGTCGTCAAGATCACCACCAAGCCCGGCGAGACCTTCATCGACCGGATGATCGCCCTGGTCGAGGGCGCCGCGCGGCAGAAGACCCCGAACGAGCTGGCGCTGAACGTGCTGCTCGCATCCCTGACGATCGTGTTCGTCCTCGCGGTGGTCACGCTGCAGCCGTTCGCGTTCTTCGCCGGGGCGCCGCAGTCCCTGGTCATCCTCGTGGCCCTGACGGTGGCGCTGATCCCGACCACGATCGGCGCGCTGCTGAGCGCGATCGGCATCGCGGGGATGGACCGGCTCGTGCAGCGCAACGTGCTGGCGATGTCCGGACGCGCCGTCGAGGCCGCCGGTGACGTCAATACCCTGCTGCTGGACAAGACCGGCACCATCACCCTCGGCAACCGTCAGGCGAGCGAGTTCGTGCCGGTGGACGGCATCGAGATCGAGGCCTTGGCTGATGCCGCGCAGCTCTCATCCCTCGCGGACGAGACTCCTGAAGGCCGCTCGATCGTCGTCCTTGCGAAGGAGAAGTACGGCCTGCGCGGGCGCGAGGTGCACGACGCGGTCTTCATCGAGTTCACCGCGCAGACCCGGATGTCCGGGGTGGACCTGCCCGACGGCACGCAGGTGCGCAAGGGCGCCGCGAACGCGGTGCGCGACTGGGTGCGCGACAACGGCGGGAAGGTGGACGCGAAGGTCGGCGAGGTCGTCGACGCGATCTCCGGCGCCGGCGGCACCCCGCTGGTCGTCGCCCAGATCAAGGGCAGCGACGCGCAGATCCTCGGCGTCATCCACCTCAAGGACGTCGTCAAGGACGGCATCAAGGAGCGCTTCGCCGAGCTGCACAAGATGGGCATCAAGACCGTCATGATCACGGGCGACAACCCGCTGACGGCCGCCGCCATCGCCGCCGAGGCCGGCGTGGACGACTTCCTCGCCGAGGCCACCCCCGAGGACAAGCTCGCC
>DASTAE010000340.1:0-3811 GCA_035712985.1 Actinospica sp. | reverse complement strand
GGCATCGAGTGGGGCATCGAGGCCATGGCGATGCTGCGCGACCTGGCGCCCATGCCTCGCTACATGGTGGCCGGCCAGACGCACCCGAAGGTGCTGCTCCACGAGGGCGACGCCTACCGTGACCGCCTCCGCGAACAGGTTCGGCAGGCCGGCCTGGGCTCCAGCATCGCCTTCGACGGTCACTACAGGAACACCAGCTCGCTGGCCTCCCTGGTCCGCTCGGCCGACGTGGTGCTGCTGCCCTACGACTCGACCGAGCAGGTCACCTCGGGGGTGCTCATCGAGGCACTGGCGGCCGGCAAGCCGGTGGTGGCGACGCAGTTCCCGCACGCCCGAGAGGTGCTCGCGGGCGGAGCGGGCCTTCTCGTGCCGCACTGCGATCCGGCCGCGATCGCGACGGCGCTCCGCTCGATGATCACGCGCCGGGACGTGATGGCGAGGATAACCGCCGCCGCCGCCGCGACAGCGCCGTGCCTGCTGTGGCCGGTCATCGCGGACCAGTACCGCGAGCTGGTCGGTCGGCTGATCACGGCGAGCGTGGCCGCGTGACGGCCGGCGGCGTGACTCCCGTGAGCGACGCCGACCATCCGGTGCTCGATCACCTGGACCGGCTCACCGACGAGCGCGGGCTCTTCGAGCACGCCCTCCACGCGATCCCCCGGCGCGAGCACGGCTATTGCGTCGACGACGCCGCCCGCGGGCTGGTCGTGATGTGCCATGAGCCGGAGCCCGGGCCGTCCGCCCGCCGCCTGGCCCGCCGTTACCTCGCCTTCGTCCTCGGCGCACTCGATCCCGCCGGGGCCTGTCACAACCGGATGGCCGTCGGCGGCCACTGGTGCGACGAGACCGGGACAGGCGACTGGTGGGGACGGGCGCTCTGGGGCCTCGGCGCCGCCGCCGCGAGTGCGCCGACGCCGGGCATGCGGGCCCAGGCGCTCGGCGGGTTCCGCATAGCGGCGCAGCGGCGTTCCCCGCACCTGCGGTCGATGTCGTTTGCCGCGCTGGGCGCCGCCGAGCTGCTCGGCGTACGACCGGACGAACTGGCGGCGAGAGCGCTGCTCACGGACATGCTGGCCGTGGTCGGCCGACCGAGGATCAGCGATCCCAGCTGGCCCTGGCCGGAGGAACGCCTGAGCTACGCCAACGCCTCTATTGCCGAGGCGCTCATCGTCGCGGGCGATGCCCTTCCCAATGAGTCAGCCCTCAACCGCGGCCTGAACCTCCTGGATTTCCTGCTGCGCACCCAGACCCGCGATGGTCATCTGTCGGTGACCCCGGCGGCCGGCCGCGGCCGCGGCGACGCGGGCCCCGGTTTCGACCAGCAGCCCATCGAGGTGTCCGCGCTCGCCGATGCCTGCGGGAGCGCGTTCCGGATCACGCGCCAGCCGTCCTGGCTGACGGGCGTCGACCTGGCCTGGGACTGGTTTTGTGGCGACAACGACAGCGCCACGCCGATGTTCGACCCCCGGACCGGTGGCGGCTATGACGGCCTGGAACGTCACGGCCGCAACCTCAACCAGGGCGCCGAGTCCACCCTGGCGATGCTCGCGACCGCGCAGCAGGCCCGCCGGCTCAGCGAGCTGGAATGATAGCGCGCCGCCTTCAGGCCGGGCTGCGCCCCGATCCGGCCCGCGTCGTCGCGCGGCTCTTCCTGCCCGGCGAGGAGCTGCACGGTACCCATTCACGAGCCAGCCAGGTGGTCGGCCGCGTCATGAGCCTGGCGGAAGACGAGGTCGAGCGGCTGGCCGCGGGCCTGCTCCGTGACTTCGGCGGCCGCCACTATGAATACGAGGCCCTCCTACGACGGCACGCGTCAATCGTCTCCGCGCACATCGAACAGGCGCGTGAGCTGACGGCGGCGCGCACGCTGCTGCTGGGAGCGACCTTCACCGCGGAGTACGCGACGGAGGCCGCGGCCCTGTGCAACCCGAGTGCGGTGCTTGGCCCCGACCAGGCCGGCCTGCGCGCTGGCCAGGCTCGGGTGGCGCTCAGCGTACGGGGCATCGGCGAAGGCCACATCTCCTCGATCGGCTTCTGCTCGGCCGTCGTCGGCCCGGGCACGCAGTGGTCCTTCGAGCCGCGGCTCCTGCCGGTATCCGTCGCGGACACCACGCCGGCCAGCTGGCACCGGGATCACCTGCATGCCGTCCTAGCCGACCAGGGCCGTCTCGATGAACTCGCCGAGGCCATCCTGCATGCCCTCCCCGCCGAGTTCGAGGCCGCTGACCTCGAGCGGGCGCTGGCGGAAACCCACCGTGGCCTGCTGACCCGGGCAGGGGCCGCCACCACCGCCGACCTGCTCCGTAAGGTGGTCTCGTCGGCCTACGACGCCTCCTTCGCCCGCGACGCCAGCCTGGGGCAGCGGCTATTGTCGCCGTCCGCTGAGGAGGAGAGCAACGGCATGGAAGACGCGCGGGTCACGCGGTTCGTCGATGATGACGGGACCGCCGAGTACCGCGCCACCTACACAGCCTATGACGGGCGACGGATCGCTCCGCGCCTGCTCATCAGCTCGGACCTGCGGGTCTTCCGGACCCACCGGCTGGCCGGGCCGGCCGCCAGGAACAAGGGCATGGCGCTGTTCCCCCGGAAGGTGCACGGACAGCACCTCGCCCTGTGCCGCTCCGACGGCGAGAATACTAGCCTGGCCAGGTCGGCGGACGGTTACGTGTGGGACCGGCCAGTGGTTTTGCAGGAACCGTCCGCGCCGTGGGAGATGCTGCAGGTCGGCAACTCCGGGCCGCCGATCGAGACCGACCAGGGCTGGCTTGTGCTCACCCATGGCGTCGGCCCGATGCGGGTCTACGTCATCGGCACGCTCCTGCTCGACCTCGACGACCCGGCGCGCGTCGTCGGCTATTCGAGGACTCCGCTGCTGTCCCCCGGCCGGGATGAGCAGGAGGGCTACGTCCCCAACGTCGTGTACTCGTGCGGAGCCTTCCTCCACGACGGCCTGGTGTGGATTCCCTACGGCATCGATGACTGCCGTATCGGGGTGGCTTACGCGCCGCTCGGCGAGGTGCTGGCCGACATGAGCACCGCCTCGTAAATGCGGAGGTAGTCATCGACCATGCGGTCGGCACTGAACCGCGCGACGGCGCGGGCATGAACGACCGAGCGGTCCAGCCGCACGGCCGCGCGGACTGCATCAACCGACGACTCGATGTCGTGGGCAAGGTACCCGGTCACGCCCTCGTCCACCACCTCGGGCATCGAGCCGCGCCGGTAGGCGACGACCGGGGTGCCGCATGCCATGGCCTCCACGACGGACAGGCCGAACGGCTCGTCGAAGTAGATCGGGTGCAGCAGAGCAGCCGCGTCGCCGAGGACATCCGCCCGGCGCCGCGGACCGACCGAGCCGAGGAAGATGACCTGATCCCCGTCGACATGCGGCTCCACGGCGTCGGCGAAATACAGCTCGTCCTGCACGATGCCGCAGATCACGAGCCGTCGTCCCGAGCGACGGGCGATCTCGATGGCGTCAGCTGTTCCCTTATCAGGATGGATGCGCCCGAGCGAGACAAGGTAATCTCCCCGCCTGTCGCGGTACGGGAGCATCCTGAGGTCGATGCCGTGATGGATCGTCGCGGCATAGTCGAGCCCGGCATAGCGGTCGGAATCTGAGATCGCGACGAATGCCGAGCGCGACCGCGTGTAGGCCGGAAGGATCCCCGCGCCGGAGAAGCCGTGGATGGTCGTCACCATCGGCGCCCGCGCGTGCTCGCCGAAGGCCAGCGGCAGCCAGTCGAGGTGGTTGTGCACCAGCTCGAACTCACCCGACCGGGCCAGTGCGTGCGAGACGTGCAGCGCC
>DASTAE010000339.1:0-3792 GCA_035712985.1 Actinospica sp. | reverse complement strand
GTTCCGCCGCCGTGTTCGCCGTCTCGATCGCGGTGGGCGCCCTGGTCTGCCGACAGTGCGTCTCCTGGGAGAAGGGCGCCCGGCCGGCTGTGGCGGTCCCGGCGCTCCTCGCCTCCTACGCGCTGTCCTGGATGGTCGCGGCCACGCACCGGAGCCCGCTGGACGCCATCGCCTTCGCCCTGTCCGCCGCCCTGGTGACGAGCGTGCCGCCGCTGCACCGCTGGTGGTGGAGCGCGGCGGCCGTCGCGCTCGCGGTCCTCCCGATGGCCGTACTCGGGGACGCCCGAGCCGTGGAGGGCGTCGCCCTCATGGGTGTCGCGGCCATCGCGACGGTCCGCGGCAACCGCTTCTGGTTCGGGCTCTACCTCGAGATCGACCAGGCCAGGCATGACACGGCCGTGCTGGCCGTCATGCGAGAGCGCTACCGGTTCGCCGCCGACCTCCACGACATCCAGGGGCAGGCACTGCATGTCAGCCGTCTGAAGCTCCAGCTGGCCGACTCGCTGCTCGACCGCGATCCGGAGCTCGCCCGCGGCCACGTCCGCGAAGTCAGCAGGCTCATCGCCGAGACGATCACGGAGACCGGGCACCTGGCCTACGGCGAGCGCGCCGTGACCCTGGCCGGGGAGCTGGCGAACTCCGAGTCGCTGATCCGGGCCGCGGGCATCGGGCTGGAGGTCCGCGGGCAGGCCCCGATCGGGCATCCGCTCGACGGGTTGTTCGCGCTCGCGGTGCGCGAGACCACCACCAACCTGTTGCGGCACGCGCATGCGGAGCACGTGCTCGTCGACCTCGGGCCGGACTACGTGCGGATCGTCAACGACGGCGTGACGGACAGGACGCAGGCGCTCAGCGGGCTCGCGCGTCTCGGGGCGCGCTTCGCGGCCGTCGGCGGGACGCTGGAGACGCGCCGGGACGAGACGACGTTCACGACGGCGGCTCGGGCGCAGCCGTCGCCGGAGCTGGAGGCCGCGCGGTGATCCGCGTTCTGATCGCCGACGACGAGACGCTGCTGCGCACCGCCATCGCGAGCCTGCTGGCCATGTCGGAGAAGCTCGAGATCGTGGCGCAGGCCGCCGACGGAGCCGAAGCCGTGGCGCTCGCCGCCGAGCACGACCCGGACGTCGTGCTGCTCGACCTGGAGATGCCGCGACTCGACGGCGTCGAGGCCGCCCGGCGCATCATCGCGCGCCGCCCCGAACAGGCCGTCATCCTCCTCACCCGACACGGCCGCCCCGGCGTGCTGCGGACGGCGCTGGCCGCCGGCGTCCGCGGCTTCCTGCCGAAGTCCGTGGATCCCGCGGAACTGGAACGCGTCATCATCCACGTGCACGGCGGAAGGCGCTGGATCGACGCCGACATCTCCGCCGCCGCGATGATCGACGACTGCCCCCTCACCGCCCGCGAGCTGGGCGTGCTGCGCCTCTCGGCGGACGGCCTCAGCGTCCGGGAGATCAGCGACCGCGTGCACCTGGCGTCCGGCACGGTCCGCAACTACCTGTCCTCCGCGATGCAGAAGACCGGCGCCCCCTCCCGCCACGTCGCCGCCCGCATCGCCACGGAGCGCGGCTGGCTGTAGGTCCGGCGGCTCGACGGACCGGCATCCGCGCTTTTCCCCGGCGCGTTAGTTGACAATTGAACTAACGCCTTCTCAGACTGTACGCGATGCAGACAACTGTCCGCACAGCGGCCACCGTGACGACGTGTGGCCCGGCGCACCTCCCCCTGCCCCAGCCCGACCTCACTCCATGAGAGACAGCCTTGACTACTGAGACCGCATGGGACACCGACGTCCTGGTCGTCGGATCAGGCCCGGCCGGCGCCTCCGCCGCGCTCCTGCTGGCCACCTACGGCGTGCGCGTGCGCCTGGTGACCAAGTACGGCGCGCTGGCGGACACCCCGCGAGCGCACATCACCAACCAGCGGACCATGGAAGTACTGCGCGACATGGGCGTCGAGGAACGCCTCATGCGCGAGGCCACGCCGTGGGAGTTCATGGGCAACACCACCTTCTGCACCAGCCTGGCCGGCGAGGAACTGGGCCGGATCCCGTCCTGGGGCACCGACGCCCGCCGACACGCCGACTACCTGCTGGCGAGCCCCTGCTCGATGGTCGACGCCCCGCAGACCATCACCGAACCGATCCTGGTGCAGGAGGCGCAGCGCCGCGGCGCGCGCATTCGTTTCGACACCGAGTACCTCGGACACGAGCAGGACGCCGACGGCGTCACCGCCCGCTGCCTCGACCGGCTCACCGGCACCGAATACACCATCCGCTCGCGCTACCTGATCGGCGCGGACGGCGCCCGAAGCAAGGTCGCCGAGTCGCTGGGCCTGCCCTTCGAGGGGCCGGGACCGGTCGGAGGCGCGCTGGGCATCGTCTTCGAGGCCGACCTCTCGCGCTTCGTCGAGCACCGGCCCTCCGTCCTGTACTGGATGCTCCAGCCCGGCGCCGAGAAGGAGGGCGTCGGACTCGGCGTCCTGCGCATGATCAAGCCGTGGCACGAGTGGATGCTGATGTGGGGCTACGAGGTCGCCGCCGGTCCGCCGGAGCTGACGGAGGAGTTCATCCGGGAACTCGCGGTGAAGCTGGTCGGCACGGACGAGTTCGCGATGCGGATCAAGTCCTCCTCGCCGTGGACCGTCAACCACCACTACGCCACGACCATCGCCAAGGGCCGGGTGTTCTGCGCCGGCGACGCCATCCACCGTCATCCGCCGACGAACGGCCTCGGCTCCAACACCTCCATTCAGGACTCGTACAACCTGTGCTGGAAGCTGGCACACGTCATCCGCGGCACCGCCACGCCGACGCTTCTCGAGACCTACGACGCCGAACGCGCGCCGATCGCCCGCCAGATCGTGGAGCGCGCGAACCAGAGCATCGCCGACACCGGGCGCATCCTGCGGGCGCTGGACCTGACCGACACGCAGGACCCGGCCGCGCTCGACCAGCGCCTCGCCGCGCGCAAGGAGCCCGGTCCCGCCGGCGAGAAGGTCCGTACCGCGCTGCGGGAGGCGATCGCCTACAAGTCCTACGAATTCAACGCCCACGGAGTCGAACACAACCAGCGCTACGCCTCCACGGCCGTGGTCCAAGGCGACTCGGCGCCCGAGCAGTTCGCCCGCGACCCGGAGCTCTACGCCCAGCCCACCACCCGCCCCGGCGCCAAACTCCCGCACACCTGGGTGACGCACCGCGGCCGAAGGGTCTCCACCCTCGACCTCGGCGGTGACGGCGAATTCAGCGTCTTCACCGGCCTCTCCGGCACCGCCTGGCTGGACGCGGCGACCGCCCTGTCCGCCGAACGGAATCTGATCCTGCGCCAGATCTCGATCGGCCCCGGCGAGGAACACGAGGACCCGTACGGCACGTGGGCCGAACTCAGCGAGATCGCGGACGGCGGCGTCCTTCTAGTCCGCCCCGACCTCTACATCGCCTACCGCCGCCCCGAGGCGCCCGCCTCCCCGGAGGAGGCGTACCTCCTGCTGTCCGCCGCCCTCCGGGCCGTGCTGGGCTGAGCCGGCCATCTCGAGGAACCCGATTTGGTTCCGCGGCGCGTCATCGCGCCGCGGAACCAAATCGCCGTACCCATATGATCAGTTAATTGGCACCCAGGTACTGAAACCACTGCCGGCGGCGGACTGGCTGGAACCCGAGATGGATCCGCTGGGGGTCTTCACGTAGACGGAGATGGCGCCCTCGTAGCCGACGACCGCGGTCGGGTCGGAGGCCACGCCACCCGTGTTGCCGATCGGTCCAGTCCATCCACCAGAGCCGGTGACGTCGTC
>DASTAE010000338.1:0-11072 GCA_035712985.1 Actinospica sp. | reverse complement strand
GCATCGCACGACGGACTGCGTCCGTCGCGCTGGCGACCGCGCTGATCACCGCGGGGACGGTGGGGGTCGCGAGCGCGAACGCTCCCGGCGGGAACGAGACCTGCCCGGCCAACAGGTTCTGCGTGTACTACAACTCCTGGCAGTACGGGTGGGGCGCGTTCGAGCCGTACCAGTTCGCTTTCGAGGCGAGCATGAACGACGGCACCCAGTTTCTCGACGCCGGCAACGGCAGCGGCGTGGACGACCCCGTCTACCACAACGTCGCCGCCTTTGTGAACAACACTTCGGGGACCTGGGAGATGTGCACCGACAACAAGAACTACTGCGAGAAGTACACGCCCGGTGAGGCCGGGAACGTGAGTCCCGACATCCACAACGAGAACGGGTACATCGACTCGTACATCTGAGCGGAACCGGGGTACGCGCGGGCCGGCTGCGCGCCGTCGCGGGCGCGTGGTCCCGCGGCGCGGTGCAGTCGGCACGCTATCGCCAGTTTCGGCGAACGCTTCGCGGTCCGGCGATCGCGGCCGGGGCGGCACAGTGGAGGCTCGCCTGCACGCCAGGGCCAGGTCGACCGGGGACCCGGTGACCTGGCCCTGGCGCCTGGCCGCTCGTCAGTCGGTCCAGTTGCGGCGGATGAACGCGGCGGCGGCGTTGAGCGCCTGGTCGGCGTCGTCGAGGATCGCGGCGAAGCCTTGGAAGACGTGCGGGACGCCGGGCCAGACCTGCAGTTCCACGTGCACGTCGTGCTCCGCGGCGCGGGCGGCGAGGCGGACGGCGTCGTCGAGCAGGATCTCGTGCGAGCCGACCTGGATCAGCAGCGGCGGCAGGCCGCTGAGATCGGCGAAGACCGGGCTGGCCGTCGCGGTGGCGGGGTCGCGGTCGCCGAGGTAGTCGCGTGCCCTGATACGCAGCGCCTGCGGGGTGAGGGCCGGGTCGAGCTCCGCCTTGGTCGTGGCGGAGGCGCCGGAGACGGTCAGGTCGGCCCACGGGGAGAAGACCGCGGCGCAGGCGGGCTGCGGCAGGCCCGCGTCCTTGAGGGCGACGAGGGTCGCCGCGACCAGTCCGCCGCCGGCGGATTCGCCGACGAACGCGATGCGCGAGGCGGGGACGCCCTGGCCGAGCAGCGCCCGGTAGGCGGCCACGGCGTCGTCGAGGGCCGCGGGGAAGGGGTGCTCGGGGGCGAGGCGGTAGTCGACGGATATCGCCCGGGCTCGCGCCCGGCGCACGAGATCCGAGGCCAGGCCGACGGAGTCGGGCGCGGATCCGAGGGCGTAGGCGCCGCCGTGGAGGTAGAGGATCACCGCCGACGGATCGAGGTCGGGGATCTCGACGGTCACGACGGGCACGCCGCCGAGTTCGTCCTGCTTGGTCGCCACGTCGTCGGGCAGGGGGATCGAGGCGATCATCTCGTGGAAGATCGCGCGCTGCTCGGTGACGTCGCCGCCGACGTCGAGCGGGGCGTGCCGCAGGATCTCGTCGAGATTCTCACGCTGCTGCCGGGTCATGTCGGGCCTTTCCTGGGCTGGGTGTTCGGGGGCTTGGGCGGGAGTCAGAGCGGTGACGGGGATGATCCGCCCGGTTCCGCTCTGGTGGCTGGCGAAGCCGGGGTGGCGGCGCGCCTGTTCGGCGAAGGCCTCGTCGCGTTCGTCCCGTGGAGCGCGGAGGCGTGCACGGCGAGCGTCTCGCCGCGGCCGCCGACTCCGCCGCCCGCGCCGATGGAGGTCGGCAGCCCGCTCCGGCACGCCGTCGAACAGCGGCTTCGCGAGGAGGACGGGGTCGGCGACCGGGGGCTCAGCCGTCCGGCCCGCTCAGCGAGGGGGCCCGATGATGACGTTGCCGTAGCGGGCGGCCGCCTCGGGATCGGGCGTGATCCGGAAGCCCTCGGGGCGCGGGGTGGCCTTGTCCCGGCCGGTCTCGCGGAACATGCCCTCGATCCCGGCCGGAGTGTTGATCATCAGCAGATCGGCCTTCTTCGAGGTGATGCGGTAGCCGTGCGGGATGTCGCGGGGCAGGTAGACGATGCCGCCCTCGGACAGCTCGTACTCCTGGTCGTCGCACCAGACCAGCGCGGTGCCCTTGATCAGGAGGAACACCTCGTCCTCGCGGGTGTGCTTGTGGTAGGGCGGCGCCTCGCCCTCGGCGACGTCGAAACGGCCGATCATCAGTTGGCCGCCGGTGGCCTTGCCGTCGAGCAGCATCGCCAGGGTGCCGCCGTCGAGCCATTCGAGTTGCTGCTGCTGTTCGGGCTGGGCGAGATAAGCCATGCTCATGGGGATCTCCGGTCAGGTCAGGGGACGGGGACGCTCGTGCAGGCGCAGCGTCGAGGGATGAACGCTGTCGTGATGGTAGGTGTCGGTGCCGGCCTTGGCGCCGTAGAAGTGGGTCATCGGCGCGTCGGTGATCAGCGAGTCCTGATTCGTGATCTCGAGGCGGATCCGGTCGCCGCGGCGCGCCAGGAACGACATCGGCAGCAGTTCGACGCGCAGTTCGTAGACCTCGCCGGGGGTGAGCGGCTCGGCCTGCGAGTGCTGGTGGAACGGGCGCATGTCGGAGGTCAGCTCCGGATCCTCGGCGCGGTGCGAGGCGCGCAGCCAGCCCTGGGTGACCTTGATCGGCAGCCCGGCATCGGGGTCGGCGGGGACGAGCGAGACCTTGACGAACAGGTCGAGGTCGGTCTGGTCGGTGGAGGCGTGCAGCGTCAGCGTGCCGAGGCCGGTGAACTCCCGGTCGGTCCCCATCGGCGGGCTGGTGAAGGTGTTGACCCGCGCCACGTGGTCGGGCACCCCGCGGGAGTCGAAGACGGTGACTCCGGCCTGCCACTTCGGGTCCGGGTAGGACCACGAGGTCGAATCCTGCTCCGCGGCCGGCGCGGTCTCGGTGAGCGAACCGTCGTTGAGCGAGGCGACGGCGCCGCTGTGCGCGCCCGAGAGGTGGAAGGTGGCCGTCTGTACGTCGGGCGGCGGCCAGGACTCGGCCGAGCGGTAGGTGTTCTCGCCGTTGACGTAGAAGCGCGCCGCGGGCTGCTTCATCACGTCGTTCTCGTCGCCCTTGAGGTGGTGGTCGTACCAGGGAAGCAGTTCCTCGCGGTGGAACTGCTCGTCGAAGTAGTACTGCTGCGCCGCCCCGAAGCTGTCCGGGTGCGCGACCAGCAGCTTCTTGGGTCCGCTGACCCGTTCGAAGCCGTAGAAGTTGCCGCGCAGGTGCAGGGCCGCTTTGCCCCACACACCGATCGAGAACACCGGGATCTCGATCTCCGGCAGCTCCCAGAACGGCGAGCGGCGCCGGTGCCATTCATCGTCGAGCGGGTGGGAGAGGATGTCGTAGACGAACTCGTGCTTGTCGCCGACGTGGAAGTCGATGCCCTGCAGTTCGTGCTGGTACAACACGGAGCCGAACAGCCAGGTGCTCAGGAATCCCTGGATCGGGATACCGCCGTGGTACATCCAGTCGCGGTACATGTCGGTCGCCCCGTCATAAGCCACGATCGTCTTCAAGTGCGGCGGCCGGGTACGCGCGGCGTTCCACTGGCTCCAGCAGTAGTGCGACATCCCGATCATGCCGACCGCGCCGGTGGACCACGGATGCACGGCGACGTGCTCGATCATGTCGTGAATCGCCTCGCCCTCGGAGCGGGAGACCGGGTCCCAGGTGCCCTCGGAGCGCCCGGTGCCGGGCAGGTCCATCGCGACGTACGCGTAACCGTGGTCGAGGTAGAGCTGGATCGGGCCGTACTCGATGAACGGGAACACCCCGTGGGCCGGCAGATAGCGCAGCGCCTTCTGGTACGGCGAGGCGCCCAGCACGACCGGGTACGGGCCACCGCCGGGCGACGGGAGGTAGACGTCGGCGCGCAGCAGGTCCCCGGTGCGACCGAGCACCTCGACTTCGACGGGTGAGACATCGACATTGACCATGCTTCGAGCGTGTCCCGGGAGTTGGTGAAAGGTCGTCACCCGATCCTGGTGATTCACATCGCTGGTCCGGATGATCGCGGGAGCGCTAGATTTGGCACCGTGAGCAGCGACCGGATCGTGCCCCGCACCGCGCTGTTCGATCAGCTCGACCGAGCGGGACGCATCATGGAGGTGTCCGCTCCAGCCGGCAGCGGCAAGACGACCCTGCTCCGTTCCTGGATCGAGTCGTCCGGCCTGGCCGGGCGTGCCGCATATGTGTCCTTGCACGGCGAAGCCCGCGATCCGCAGCGGTTCTGGCCGGCGGTGGTCGGCGCGCTCCGGGGTACCGAGGCCGGTTCCGCGCTGGTACCGCCGTTGAACGCGTCGCCGGATCTGGACGGCTGGACCGTCGTCGAACAACTGCTCTCCGCCTTCGACGTGCTGCGCGACCGCGTCTGGCTGATCATCGACGATCTGCACGAGCTGGACGGCACTGAGGTGCTGCGCCAGCTTCAACTGCTGATCATGCGGGCGCCGGCCGAACTGCGCGTCGTGCTCGCCACGCGACACGACCTGCGGTTGGGACTGCACCGGCTGCGGCTCGAGGGCGAGTTGACCGAGATCCGCGCATCGAGTCTGCGCCTCACGCTCGAGGAGAGCCGGGAGCTGTTCGAGGCGACGGGGGTCTCGCCGTCCGCGAAGGCCGTCGACCTGCTGCATCGGCGGACCGAGGGGTGGGCCGCCGGGCTGCGGCTGGCCGCTCTGTCGCTGGCCGGACACCCGGACCCGGAGCGGTTCGCGGCCGAGTTCTCCGGCAGCGAACGCACCGTCGCCGAGTACCTGCTGGCAGAGGTGCTTGAGCACCTCGGAGAGCCGATCCGCAGGCTGCTGCTGCGGACCTCCGTGCTCGAGCGGGTGAACGGCGAACTCGCCGACCTGGTCACCGAGGGCGCCGGCGGGGAGGCGATCCTGCGGGATCTCGAGGCGGCCGGGGTGTTCGTGCTCGCCCTGGATCCGCAGCGCACCTGGTTCCGCTACCACCGGCTGTTCGCCGATCTCCTCCAGCACGAACTCCGGCGCACCGAGGCGGGCCGCACCCCCGTCCTGCACGCGCTCGCGGCCGACTGGTACGCCGCGAACGGTCATCCGGTCGACGCGGTCCGGCACGCCCAGGCGGCGCGGCAGTGGGATCTCGCCGTCCGCCTGTTGTCAGACCACTTCGTGGACCTGTACCTCGACGGCTGGGTCGGCACCTCGCAGGAGCTGCTCGCCGCCTTCCCCGCGCACGTCGTCGCGGCGGACGCGGAACTCGCCGTGCTGATGGCCGCCGGAGACCTGGAGCACGGCTCGCTGCGCAAGGCCGGGCGGCGGCTCGCCCTCGCCGCGGCCGGCGCCGGCGCGGTGCCCGAGGAGCGCCGCGGCCACTTCGAGGTCATGTGCACCGTCGTGCGGCTGCGGCTCGCGCGCCGGCAGGGCGACCTCGCCGTCGTGGCCGAGAACGCGGATCGGCTGATGGCGGCGGTCGAGACCGCGGACGCGAAGCGCCTGGGGGTCGGCGACGCTCTGCAGGCGCACGCCCTGATCAGCCTGGGGAGCGCCGAGGTGTCCACGTCGCGGATCGGCGGCGCGAACCGGCACCTCGCGCAGGGAGTCGCCCTGGCGCGGCGGATCGGCCGGCCGTATCTCGAACTCGCCGGACTGGTCTTCGAGGCGCAGATCGTGGTGGCCGGGTCCTATACCGCGGGCGCCGAGGTGAGCCTGAAGGCGATCGAGCTGGCGCGGGCGCACGGCTGGACGGACAGGCCGGTCACCGCCGTCGCCTACAACGTGCACGCCGCCGCCCTGGTCGCGCAGGGGCGCCCGGCGCAGGCGGAGATCTGGATCGATAGGGCCGGGCGCACGCTGCGGCCGCAGGAGAATCCCGCCGCCGGGTTCAAGCTGCACTACATCCGCGCCCGCATCGAACTGGCGCGCGGCGAACACGCCGCCGCGCTCGCCACCCTCGAAGAGGTCGAGCAACTGTCCCGCGCGCTCAGCACGCCGCACGTCCTGTCTCCCATGGCGCGCGCCCACAAACTCCATGCACTGATCCAATTGGGCGAGACCGGGAAGGTCGAGCGGGTTCTCGCGGAGTTGGACGCCGACGAGCGACGCGGCACTCCGGCCCGAACCGCCGAGGCGGCGCTGCGGCTCGCCCAGGCCGATCCGACCGCCGCGCGTGATCTGCTCCCGTCGAGGGCCGACGACCCGCTGGCCGGGGACCGTCCGCTGTGGAGGGTGGTGGCCTTCGTTCTCGACGCGATCGCCTGCGACGCACTTCGCCGCCCGGACGACGCGGCCGACGCCGTGGAGCGGGCCCTCGACGCCGCCGCGCCGGACAACCTGCTGCTGCCGTTCCTCCTGCACCCCGCGGCCGACCTGCTCGGACGGCACACCCGCACCGCGCACGCCGCGCTGGTCGGGGAGATCCTCGATCTGCTCCGGGCGGACGACGGCGAGACCCGGGCGCCGACGCGCCCGCGCGAGCCGCTCAGCAGCAGCGAGATGCGGGTACTGCGTTACCTGCCGACCAACCTGTCCGCGCCCGAGATCGCCGCGGAACTGTCGCTGTCGGTCAACACCGTGCGCACGCACATGCGCCACGTCTACGAGAAACTCGGCGCGCACGGCCGCTCCGAGGCCGTGGAACTCGCCCGCTCGCGCGGGCTGGTGTCACGCCCCCTCGAGCCGAGACAGCCGGCCTGACGGCTCCCGGCTGCTACGGCTCGGCCTGTCCGGCGAGCTGATCGCGACGATCCCGGACGACTCGAACGCCGCGCTGATCGCCGTCTGGAACGCCGATCGCCAAGGGGCCAGCTCCCGAATCGCGGCCGGCCACCGTCGTGCGGCGCCTCCTGGAACAGCGAGGTTCACCCGGTCGGGCCACGCGCTCTACGAGGTCCGATCCCGTGGTGCCGGTGGCAAGTCCGCGCCCACGTGTGCGTGCCAAGGCTCGGTCTGGGCCGTAGTGTGGGTGTATGGACTCCACGAGCTTCATCATCGCGACAGACTCAGGCAGCTTCCGAGGCAGGTCGTTCGGGGCCGACGGGGTCACCTACGTCAGGTCGAACGCCTACAAGTACGACTCCCCGGAACTGGCCGCGGCCTGTATCGCCGAGTTGACGGCGGCCGGGGACACCCGCGCCTACCACATCGAAGCCCTCCCGGCGGGCCGCCGGCGCTACTGACTGATCCGCCTGTTCGACGTGCGGGCCGACCAGGAGGCCCGAAGGTTGAACGCGTCGGGGCCGCCGGAACGAGTCCGGCGGCCCCGACGATCAATTGTTTCTCTGCGTCAGATCGGCAGGATGTTGGCGGCCTGCGGGCCCTTGGGGCCCTGGGTCACCTCGAAGCTGACGTTCTGGCCTTCCTGAAGCTCACGGTAGCCCTGGGTGGCGATCGCGGAGTAGTGGGCGAAGACGTCCGGGCCGCCCCCGTCCTGCTCGATGAACCCGAAGCCCTTTTCCGCGTTGAACCACTTCACAGTGCCGGTTGCCATACTGATTTTCTTCTCCTTCATGGAGCGCTCGCCCCGAGCTGAAAACGCCCCAGCCCGCGCTGCGATCGGCGCCCCATATCCCCTCGAGACTACAGGACGCGGCGCGACCTCGCCGCCACCGCGACGACCCGCGCCGGCGCAGACCGTCACGCATTCCCCCTCCGGCCCGGACTGTGCACGGCGTGCCGCCGCGTCGGCGCCCCGATGACGCCGTTGCCGCCGGGCGCTCGCTGGTGGGAGTGGGCCGCATTCACGCCTGCTCGCGGCGTAGCTCGGCGTTGATGCGCAGTGCCTCTTCGAGCTGGTCTTCCAGAATGATGATGCGGCACGCCGCGTCCAGGGCGGTCCCCGCGTCCACCAGTTCCCGCACGCGGGAGGCCAGCCGGAGTTGGTAGCGCGAGTAGCGGCGGTGCCCGCCGGCCGAGCGCTGCGGGGTGAACAGCTTCGCCTCATCCAGGCTGCGCAGAAAGCCGGGGGTGGCCCCGATCATCTCCGCGGCCCGCCCCATCGTGTAGGCCGGATAGTCCTCGTCGTCGAACTTGTCCGCGACATCGGGCTTGTCGGTTCCCAATCACACCTCACATGGTCGAGGGCCCCGGTGCCGTAGCACCGGGGCCCGAGGGTTATGGATTACACCATCCGCCGACTACCGGCCGGGGGGGAGAGCCGGTAAGCCGTTGCCCGCGTGAACCACCTGCCGAAGCAGGGGCGCGGGGATCGCATCTTCGTGACCGGAGACCACCTTTCGTTCGATGGGACTGCGGTAACACCCGGAAACTGCATCGCCGGGGCGATCAGACGATGTGTCCCTTCCCTTCTCCTCTGATAACCACTTACCTGCATCTACCTTGCACTTCCAGCCCCTGCCGGAACCCCGGGTACCGCCGGTCCCGCCACGGAGGGCTGTCACTCACACTGCTGCCGGGCCGAACCGCGACCCGGGTACCGCTGCATCACATGCTCGGGCAGTTCGTCCTCTGCCACGCTCACGAGACTTCCTTCTCTCTCGACACCCAGAACCATACCCGAGCTGCGTCCAAAAATCTACTCCCGAGGACATAGGTTTTCTGTCGCGAACGGAATGATCCCCCGAACGGGCGATTTGTACGGGCGGCTCGAGGTTGACAAGGCGGCGGTGGCGGCCGCGAGTGTCGAAGCGCTTCGACGACGTGGCGTTGAGCGAGCCTCGCCCGCATCACGTGCAGCGCGTGCGTGGTTTTATCCGCACAAGGTCGTTACTGGAGTGTTGCGTTCGATTTATTCGATGTCTACTGTGCGCCCTAAGACACGTGGAGTCGAAGCGCTTCGACCCAACGACCGAACCGCACGCACCACCCACCGGAGGACCCATGCAGCGTCGCATGCTTCCGTGCATCCTTGCCGCCCTCGGGCTGACCGTCGGCCTGACCACCAACGCCGCGGCCGCGTCCAGCAACTACTACTACAAGTACTTCGCGACCTCGGGCTCGATCTCCACCTGGTACAGCAACGACAGTTCCTGGGGAGTGAACGCGCCGAACGGCACCGGATTCGTCGCGATGGTCGACGGCGAGGACTGGGGCACCTGGTCCCCGGGCACGGACCTGCCCAAGAAGCTCAACACGATCAGCTCGAACAACACCACGTGGTTCTCGCAGAACGCGAGCCCGGCCTCCGGAGCCGGCTACGACGCGACGTACGACATCTTCATCGACCCGACGTACGCGCCGACCAACCGCAACTCCCTGTACGAGATCATGATCTGGGCCGGCTATCACGCGCCGAACCAGCCGCTGTCCGACAGCTACAACGCCTCCGGGCAGGCCGTCCCCTATGCCACCGGGGTCAACCTGGACGGACGCACCTTCAACGTCTACCTCTACCACTGGTCCGGCGGCGGGCTCACGATGACCTACGCCGACGCCGCGAACCCGGGCTGGTTCTCCGGCAGCCTGACGCCGTTCTTCAACTACGGGGAGGGCCAGGGCTGGTACAACAGCAACGACTACCTGACCAGCGTCATGGCCGGGTGGGAGTTCGGGCACGGCAGCTACACCGCCACCTCCTGGGGAGTCGCCGGACTCTGACAACCGAAGACCCATCCCGGTAGAAGGGGCCCGCGGGCCCCTCCCCCAGGCTGCCGGCACACCCGGCGAACCGGCGGCGGTCCGGCTCAGAACCTACGCCGCCGCCGGCTCGAGTTCGGGCCTGCCTTCGCCCTCGGCCTCCGACTCCGGCTCCGCCTCGACGGGCGCACCGGCGAGCGCGGCCTTCGCCCGCTCGAGGTCGAGCGCGCCTTCCCAGCGCGAGACCGCGAACACCGCCGCGCAGTTGCCGAGCAGGTTCACCACCACGCGCATCGAGTCCATGATCCGATCCGCGCCGAGCAGCAGCACCACGGCCGCCGCGGGAACCGTGCCGAGCGCCGTCACGGCGCTGGAGACCGCGAGGAACGCCGACCCCGGCACACCCGCCATCCCCTTGCTCGTCAGCATCAGCACGAACAGAGCGGTGAGCTGCTGACCGAGCGTCAGATGGATCCCGACGCCCTGCGCGATGAACAGCAGCCCGATCGAGAGATAGATCGAAGCGCCGTCCAGATTGAACGAGTAGCCGGTCGGAAAGACGAGCCCCACCGCGTCGTCCCGGCACCCCGCCGCCCTCAGCTTCCGCATCACCGCGGGCATCACACTCTCCGTGGACGCGGTGCCGAGCGCCAGCAGCATCTCCGCGCGGATATAGCGCACGAACCTCCAAAGGCTGATACCCGTCGCGACGCGCAGCGCGACGGCCAGCAGCACCAGGAACAGCACGGCCGCTCCGTAGCAGACCGCGATCAGCGAACCGTACGAGGTGATCACCTTCATCCCGTACTTGCCGACGAGGTGCGCGGTCGACCCGAACACCGCCAGCGGGGACAGCCGCATCACGTAGCCGACGACGGTGAAGACGAGTTCCTGGACCTGCCGGATCGCCGGAAGGATGCCGGGAGCCTTCTCCTGACCGATGTGCAGCAGCGCGGCCCCGACCAGGCAGCCGATGATCAGGACCGGCAGCACCGAGTTGTTCGCGAACGCGCCGACCCAACTGTCCGGCACCGAGGCCAGGATGAACCCGCTGACCGAGTCCAGATGCCCGGCCCCGGTCTGGGCGGTCAGCGCGGACGTGTCGAGCTTGCTCGCGTCCGCGTGCAATCCGTTGCCGGGGCCGACGAGGTTGGCCGCGAGCAGCCCGATGCCGAGCGCGAGGGTGCTGGCCACCTCGAACCAGAGGAGCGCCTTGAGCCCGATCCGCCCGAAGGAGCCCAGGCTCCCGGCCGACGCGATCCCGGTGACGACGACACAGAAGACGAGCGGTGAAATCACCGTTTCAACCAGCTGGATGAATCCCTCGCTGAGCACCTGCAGCGCGCTCCCGGAGCCCGGCCAGAGCGAGCCGACCAGCACTCCGAGCACGAGAGCGATTGCTATCTGCGAAAACAGCGAGCACCTGAGGACTTTGAGGGCATGCGGGAACGAGCGCGTGGCGGTCAACTTCGGTGGGCCTTCCGGATGGTTCAGCGCGGGTGCTGAAAATAAATTTCCAGCGCCGACCCTCCCGGCTGATCGCTTCCGACACGTGCCCTGCCCGTTTCCCGACGGTAAAAGGTCCCCGACGGA
>DASTAE010000337.1:0-9373 GCA_035712985.1 Actinospica sp. | reverse complement strand
GCGGCTTGCCGTGCCGGTAGGCCTGGCGCGGGAACTCGGCGACGTCGGGCCGCGCGCGCAGCACGTCGGTGCTCCGCTCGCCGCCCGCGATCAGCACTCCGTCGAAGATCACCGACTTCGCGGTCAGCAGGCTGTGCGCCGCGTCCAGGCGCTCGGCGCCGCCTGCTCCGCGTTGTCGTGAACGTGCGCCGGAGCGCGACGCGGCGCCTCGGTCCCGCGGCCCTCGGTGTCCGTGGATGCCATCAGCCGGTCTCCGTCCCGTCGTGGTGGTCGCGCTCGTCGTGCAGCCCGCTGCGCAGCTGTCGGCCGAGCTGGTTGATCTCGGCTTCAGAGCAGCTGTCGAGCAGCGCGGGGAGCAGCACGGTCTCCTGCTGCTCGATGTGCCGCTCGATGTCGAGCACCAGCTGGGCGACCAGCGCCTCGTAACCGTCCGCGTCCTCGCCCGCCCGCTCGATGCTCAGCGCGATCTGCTCGGCCGCGTCGTCGTGCCGGGTCTGCAGGACCGCCTGCTCCGTCCCGCCGGGCAGGAATCTGCGGAAGGCCGGGTAGATGTAGCGCTGCTCGGCGCGCGCATGGCTCAGGAAGCGGGCCGCGACCTCGCGGACCAGCTCGGCACGCTCCGGGCAGGGGCGCAGGGCGGCGATACGGGCGGCCAGGGCCTCGATCTCGTCGTGCTCGCGCCGCAGTTCGGTCACGCCGTTGGCTCCTTCGGGCATCTCGGCAGCTCCTTTTCGATCTCGAAGTCCGCTCCCGTTACCCGGAGGATCCGCGGCCATGCGCGCCGATTCGGGCGAACCGGCCGTTTCGGTGCGCGAGGCGCGGGTATCGGCGGCCGATGGACGTGGAGTCGAAAGAGACGGGCGGCACGGCCCTTCCGGAGATCCGGCGCGTGGCGGTCGGCGTGGACGGATCGGAGCAGGCGCTGCACGCGGCGCTGTGGGCCGCGCGCGAGGCGCGGTCGCGCGGCGTGCCGCTGCTGGTGATGCACGCGATCGACCTGCCGATGACCGAGGTGCCGCCGATCGAGCCGGCGGACTACGCCGAGCGGGCGCAGCGGGCGGGCGGCGAGCTGGTCACGGCCGCGGCCGCCGAGATCGCGCGGGCCCACCCGGACGTCGCCGTCGCCGCCGAGACCTCGCTGCACGCGCCCGTGGCCCGGCTGACCGAGCTGAGCGAGGGCGCCGAGCTGATCGTGACCGGCACGCGCGGGCGGGGCGCGATCGCCGGGACGCTGCTCGGCTCGGTCAGCCGGGCGCTCGCCGCGCACGCCCCCGGACCGCTGGTCGTGGTGCGCGGCCCGGAGCCGGAGAGCGCGGACGGCGCGGTGGTCCTCGGGCTCGGCGCGAACCCCTGCGGATCCGCGATCGAATACGCCTTCGACGCCGCGCACCGCTACGGCTCACGGCTGCGCGTGGTGCGCTCGTGGACGCCGCCAATGCCGCTCGCCGGCCTCGGCCTGCCCGGGGCGAGCACGATCGGCCTCGGCGGTCTCGGCGCCTTCACCGGCCCGCAGGCCCAGGACAGCGAGTCGGACGAGGCCGCGGACGCGGAGCGGGCCATCGGGGCCGTACGCGCGCGCTATCAGGATGTGGATACCGAGATCGTCGCGCCGGTGGGCGACGCGGTTCCGGTGCTGACCGAGGTCGCGGCCGGCGCCCGGCTGATCGTCGTCGGCGCGCACCGCCATCGCGGCCCGTTCACCCTCGGCGCCGGCTACGTCGTGGACGGACTGCTGTCGCACTCCCCCGTGCCGGTCGCCATCGTGCGCTGATCCCGGGGCCCGGCGCGCAGTTCGCCGTACACGGCCCAGCAGATCGAGACGAAGGGGACGGCGAGCACCGCGCCGATCGGGCCGGCCGCGATCGTCCCGCCGATCACGGAGACGGCCACCGCCACCGGGTGCAGCCGCACCGACCAGCCCATCACGAACGGCTGCAGCACGTGCCCCTCGATCTGGCCGAGCACCACGATCAGCACCAGCACGACGACCGCCGTGGTCACGCCCCGGGAGGCCAGAGCGACCAGCGTGGCCACGGCCAGCGCGATCGGCGATCCGGCCAGCGGCACGAAGCTGAGCAGGAATTCGAGCAGCACCAGCGGCAGCACGAGCGGGACGCGCAACGCGGCGAGCGCGATGCCCACCATCGTGGCGTTCGCGGCCGCGATCAGGATCACCCCGCGCGTGTATCCGGCGAAGGTGCGCCACGCGGCCTGGCCGCAGCGCCGCCAGGTCGGGCGGACGCCCTCCGGCAGCCGGCGCTGGAACCAGCCCCACATCCGATCGCCCGAATGCGTGAAGTAGACGCCGCAGAAGACCGCGAGGGCGAGGATGGTGAGCACCTCGGCCAGCTTGCCCACATCGTTCAGCGCGTAGCTGAGCAGCGCGCCGCGATGGGCCTTGAGATACGCGGTCGCCTTGTCCTGAGTGCTCGTCAGCGTCGCGGGGCGCAGGTGGAAGGGCGGCCCCTCCAGCCAGGTCTCCACGCGCTGCACGCCGCCGCTGAACTCGCTGCCGAGGTTCGGCGCCTCGCTGGTGACCCGCGCGGCGGTGAGGTAGACGATTCCGGCCAGCAGGCCCAGCCAGCCGAGCACGGCGGTCACCACGGCGAGCGGCCGCGGCAGGAAGCGGGCCAGCGCGTCCGCGGGCGGGCGCAGCAGCGCGGTGAAGACGCAGGCCAGGAACAGCGCGATCACGACGGGCTCGAAGCGCATCACCACGCGGTAGCCGACGTACACGGCGGCGGCCACCAGCAGCAGGCGCCAGGCGTAGTCCGACGCCCGGCGCAGCCCGGGACCGGCGCCGTTCACAGGTGGCCGCGTGCGTGTCATGTCCCGCCGCGCTGCTCGTCGAAGTGCGTCTCGACGGTGACGCCCGGGTGACGCTCCTCCACCCGCGCGTAGGAGCGCATGGCCGTGCGGTCCTCCTCGGTCAGCGGCGGCGGGACGAGGCTGCGCGGCCACAGCTTGCGGGCGCGCACGACGTCGGCCTCCACCGCGTAGAGCGTGAGCTGCGCCTGCAGGTGGAACCAGGCGAGCAGGCCGAGTACGAGGCCGAAGGTTCCGTAGGTCGCGGAGGCGTGACGCAGGCTGTGCGCCACGACGTAGCCGCCGAGATACTGCAGCGCCTGCCAGACGATCGCGGAGAGGACGGCGCCGAGGCGCAGCTGACGCCACGTCACGTCCGCGGCGGTGGCGACGTGCAGGCCGAGCCAGAACAGGCCGATGTTGAGCAGCAGCGAGACCGCGATGCCGAGGACCTTGCCCCAGGGGCCGAGGAAGGTGTGGCCGCTCCAGGAGCCGAAGCCGGAGAGCACGGTGGTGACGATCACGCCGAGCCCGATGATGGCGATCAGCCCGAAGCTGCGCAGCCAGGACGAGGGGAAGCCGGGCCGCGCCCGGCGCGGGACCTCCCAGACCTGGTTCATCGCGTTCTGCATCGCGTTGGCCACGCCGCGCGCGCCGAGGAAGGTCAGGACCAGGCCGATGGCCAGCCCGAGGCCGCTGCGTCCGAGCGAGTGCACGTTGGAGCGCAACTGCTGACCGATCACCGGGAACTCGGTCAGCGCCGAGTTCAGCACGTCCTGCTGCAGCCGCGGATTGCCGGAGAGCACCATGCCGAGCACGGTGACCAGCACCAGCAGCAGCGGGAACGTCGACAGGAAGGCGTAGTACGCGACCAGCGCGGCGAGGTTGCCCGCCTGGTCGTCGCTGAACTTGCGCCACACGGCGATCGGAAAGGCGATCGCGCGGTGCCGCTGCTGGAATCGGTCGATCTCGGAAACGCCGATCACGGTGTGGCCGCTCCTTCCGTTGTCTGCACGGATGGAGCGGGTATCCCGGTTCAGCCGGTCGAACCGCGCGGGCGGCCGGATTGTCGGCGCTATTGCGGCGGGTCGGCGGCGACGGACCGGACCGCGGCCACCTCGGCGAGGCCGCTGACCGCGAGCACCGGCGCCAGCAGGGGCGCGACGACCACCTCGATCTCCCGCGCGTGCGCGAACAGCACACTCAGGCCCGCGCTGTCGAGGTACCAGACGCGGGAAAGGTCGACGGTGAGCCGGCCGGCACTCGGGTCGAGTCCTTCCTCGAGCGCGGCGGCGAGCTCGCCGCTGTTGCTCAGGTCCACCTCCCCCACGACGCTGAGCACGGGGGCGCCGTCCGGGCGCCGCGTGCGGGTCAGGCTCAGCGGAGTCGTCATCGCCCGACCCCTATCCGCAGTGTGACGGTGGTTCCGTGATCGTCGCCGGAGACATCCACGTCGTCGACCATCTCCCTCATGAGGTCCGTTCCGTGCGCCCGGTCCCCCTCGCGCGGGGGCCCGGCATCGTTCCACCGGCCGTCGTCCGCGACGGTGACCACGACGTGACCGGCGAAGGCCTCGGCGCACAGCCGCACGCTGCCCGGCTCGCCGGGCGGATGCGCGTGCTCGACCGCGTTCGCGCAGGCCTCCCCCGCGGCGACGAGCACCCGCTGCGCCGTCGCGGGCGGCAGGTCGCAGCGGCCGAGCCAGCGGCGCAGTCCGTCCCTGGCCTGCTCCAGCCGCGCGGGCTCCGCGGGGAAGACGGTCACGAAGGGGCCCGGGTGCCGGTAGAGCAGCACCGCCACGTCGTCCTCGTAGCCCTCGGCGGGCGCCATCCGGGCCATCAGCCGCTCTGCGAGCTCCTCGACGCCGGTGTCCCGCTCGTCGCGCACCGCGAGGCCCGCCTTCGCGATCCCGCCGGTCAGCGGCCGCCGCCTGCGTTCGACGAGCCCGTCGGTGTAGAGCAGCAGGGTGGCCCGCGCGGGCACCGGCTCGACGGCGCTGGGCCGCGGGGACCCCGGGCGCACCGCGAGCGGGAAGGAGCGCGCGTCGTCGAGCAGCGTCGTCGTGCCGTCGGCGCACGCGAGGATGCCCGGCGGGTGGCCGGCGCTGGAGTAGGTCAGCATCCCGGTCTCGGGGTCGAGCACGCCGCAGAAGACGGTCGTGCACAGCGCGCCGGGGATCCCCGCCGCGAAGTGGTCGAGGGTGGCGAGCACGCGTCCCGGCCGCGGCTCCTGCAGCAGCAGGGCCCGGCAGGCGCTGCGCAGCTGGCCCATCACGGCCGCCGCCTCGAGACCGCGGCCGACGCAGTCCCCGACGACGACGCCGATGCGCCCGTCCGGCAGCTCGATGGTGTCGTACCAGTCGCCGCCCACCTCCAGCGGGCTCGCGGCGGGCTCGTAGCGGACGGCGAAGCCCGGGGGCAGCGCGGAGGGACCGAGGATCGCGCGTTGCAGGGTCAGCGCGGTCTCGCGCTGCTCGTCGACCTGGTGGGCGCGGCGCAGCCCTTGGGTGAGATGGCCGGCCAGCACGGACAGCAGCAGCCGGTCCTGGCCGCTGAACGGCACACCGCCGAGGTCGAGCCAGAGCACGACGACGCCGAGCGGATGGCCGATCGCGACGCCGATCCCGGAGCCCTCCCGCACGACCAGCGGGGCCGCGTCGCGCAGCGCGCCGAGCTCGTCCCGCAGCGCCGCGTCGAGCCCGGACCAGTCCTCGTCGGTCCCGTACGCGGCGACCACCGGCTCCTCCCCCTCCTGCGGGAAGACGACCGCGAGCGCCCGCGGGGTGGACCAGATCCGGCTGATCTCCTCGAGCACCGCGCCCAGCGCCTCGTCGAGGCCGATCGCCCGGGAGAGCCGGAGGGTCAGCGAGGCCATCGCCGAGTCGCGCTGCACGGCGTAGTGCTCGGCCGTCACGTCGCGGAAGGTGCCCACGCTCATCCGGCGCCCCGTCTCCGAGTCGGTGATCCGGCTGAACGAGGTGGTGATCCACAGCGGCCTGCCGTCCCGGTGCGTGGCGGGCACGGTGCAGCTGCCGGACTCCTCGCCCAGGAAACGCTGGAAGGCCTCGGCGGCGAGCCGGTCGCCCTCCGGATCGCGCACGGCGTCCGGCCACCACGGGTAGCGCGGCCGGTACGGCAGCCCCTCGGCGCCGTAGCCCAGGATCTCGGTGAACGCCGCGTTGATCTCGACGACGGTCCCGTCGTCCGCGGCCACGAAGAAGCCGTCGTGCAGGGTCTCGACGAGCGCGTTGCGCCACCTGGCGTGGTGGGTGCGCAGCCGGGCGAGCTCCACGTTCGCGCGCACCCTGGCCAGCAGCTCGGCGGCCGTGAACGGCTTGACGAGGTAGTCGTCGGCGCCGGCTTCGAGCCCTTCGATGGCCGCCTCCTGCCCGGCCCGCGCGGACAGCAGCAGCACCGGCAGGCCCGGGGTCCGCAGGTCCCGGCGCAGGGCGGTCACCAGGTCGAGGCCGCTGGCCCCCGGCATCATCACGTCGCTGATGACGAGGTCGAAGCGGGTGGCGCCCACGGCCTCGAGCGCGCTCTCGCCGTCCGGCGCGAGCGTGACGCGGTGGCCGGCGCCGCGCAGCAGGCGCGCGAGATATCCGCGCATGTCCGCGTTGTCGTCCACGACGAGGACGTGCGCCGCGGCCGGGTCGGCGGGCGCGTCGGAGGCGTCGGCCTCGTCGCCCGGCAACTGCCGCAGGGCCTCCTCGACGAACGTGTCGGTGTCCTCGTCGACGCCGCGGTCCGATTCGGGGTCGGCGATCAGCGCCTCCGGCGGGAGGTGGTCCGCGCCGAAGGGCAGCGCGATGGAGAACTCGGTGCCCTCTCCCTCGGTCGAGACCGCGGCGATGGTCCCGCCGTGCAGCGCCACCAGCTCCTTGACCAGGGCCAGGCCGATGCCGCTGCCCTCGTACGAGCGCGCGCGGGTGTTCTCGATCCGGTGGAAGCGCTCGAACAGCCGCGGCATCTCGTGCTCGGGCACGCCGACCCCGGTGTCCGCGACCGTCACCAGCGCGTGGTCCTCCTCGGCCCGCACGGCCACCCTGATCGATCCTTCGAAGGTGAATTTCAGGGCATTGCTCAAAAGGTTGGCGACGATCTTCTCCCAGAGCGACCGGTCCACGTAGACGGGCTCGGGCAGCGGCGGGCAGTCCACGGTGTAGGCGAGCCCGCTGCGGTCCACGGCGGAGCGGAACACGCTGGCGAGCTCCGCGGTGAGCTCCGCGAGGTCGACCGGGGCGAAGCGGGCCTGCATCCGGCCGGCCTCGAGGCGGGAGAAGTCCAGCAGCGAGTTGACGAGCTTGCCGAGGCGCTGGGCGTTGCGCCGCACCACGTCCAGCTCCTCGCGCGTCCTCGCGTCGGCGTCGGCGAACCGCGCGCGCAGCTCCTCGAGCGGTCCCATGATCAGCGCCAGCGGGGTGCGGAACTCGTGGCTGACGTTCGAGAAGAACGCCGTCTTGACCCGGTCGAGCTCGGCCAGCTCCTCCGCCCGCAGCCGCTGGGCCTGGTGGATCCGCGCCGCCGCGATGCCCGCCGCGATATGAGCGGCCGTCAGTTCGATGAAGCCCAGGTAGCCGTCGTCGAGCGGGCGGTAGCGGTTGAGGGCCGCCACCACGAATCCGTAGGGCTCGCCGCCCTGGCGCGGCAGCGGCTGGACCACGGCGCGCAGCGGGGGCTCGCTCCAGGTGCCTGTCGGCAGCGGCTCCGCGCAGCGCCCGGACAGGTCGACGATGCTCACCTCGCCCTTGGCCGCCGCGGACACCGGCCAAAGCGGGCCCTCGTCGTCCGCGGCGAGCACCGTCGGCGCCGCCGCGTGGTCCACAGGGATGCCGCTGGTCGCGGCGAGCCGGGCGACGCCGCCCTCGAACAGGTAGGTGAGGGTGAACGGGAAGCTCTTCTCGTTCCGCTCGAACTGCCGCGCGGTGAAGGCGAGGATCTCCTGCTCGGTGCGCACGGCCGCCAGGTCGGAGCCGAGGTCGCGCAGCGTGGACATCCGCCGCTCCGCGACGACGCGCTCGGTCTCCTCGCTGACCACGCACAGCATGCCGACGACGGCCTCGGCGTCGTCGCGCAGCGGGCTGTAGGAGAAGGTGTGGTAGGTCTCCTCGCGGTAGCCGGAGCGCTCGAGGAACAGCAGCAGCGCCTCGTCCCAGGTCGCCTCGCCGGTCTCCAGCACGGATCTGATGCGCGGTCCGATCTCCGGCCAGATCTCCGCCCACACCTCGCTGGCCGGACGGCCCAGCGCCCAGGGGTATTTGCGGCCCAGGGTGTCCCGGCGGTACGCGGCGTTGCAGAAGAACGTGAGCTCCGCGCCCCAGGCCATCCACATCGGGAAGCGCGAGGTGAGCAGGATGCCGAGCGCGGTGCGCAGGCTGGCCGGCCAGCCCTCGGGCGGCCCGATCGCGGTGGACGGCCAGTCGACCCGCGCGAGATCGGGGCCGACCGTGTCGTCGAGGGCGAACAGATCCAGGCGCGCGCCCTCCGGCGCGGCGCCCTCGACGGGCGCACCGTGCCGGAACCGCCGCTCGTCCGGCTCCATCGTGCCCAGTCCTCCGTAGGCCGGTTGCATTCACGGTATCCGCCCGGCGCCCGCACCGCGCGCCCTGGCGCCCCGGACCCGGTATCCGGGGCGTGACCGGAGTGCCCGCTGCGCGCCGCGCGAAACCCGCATGAAGCGAACTCCCGCGGGTACCGCGCACGGCCTGAGCTCGTTTCGGGTCGATCCGGGAGGCGGCCATGGCGCTGTCCGCACGCGACAAGCGGATCATCTCCGCGATGGAACGCGGCATCGAGGACCACGATCCGCGCTGGGCGCGCCGGTTCGCCCGCCGGCACCGCCGCTTCGCCCGGCGCGAACGCCGGGGGCGGCACCCGGGCGCCCGGCTGGTGGCCTGCGCCGCGCTCTGCGTCGTCTGGTTCGTGCTGCTGTGCGTGGCCTTCGCGCACCGCGGCCCCTGGATCTGGATCGCGATCGCCGTGACCGGCTCGGCGCTCCTCGCCGCGGCGGCGCGGCTGGCGATCCGTGCCCGGCGCTACGGAGCCGACTTCGCGTTGCGGCGGCACGGATGTGACGGTTGATCGACGATCTTCACTCGAACGGTGGACGAACCACCCGCAGGACCGCCCGTGTTTGAGCGCGCGGAGAGCGGCAACCCGGCGGCCTCGGAATCGAACGGATCTTCTGATCCGACAAGGAGGACTGTCAGATGGCTGTGATCCTGCTCGTCCTGCTGCTGGCCCTGGTGCTCGGCGGGCTCGGATTCGCCGCGCACGTGCTGTGGTGGATCGCGCTGGTCGTCTTCGTCGCGTGGCTGATCGGCTTCGGCGTCAGCCGCGGCGAGATGTCGGGCGGCCGCCGCCGCTGGTACGGCAGGTGGTGACGGCGAAAGCCTGAGTGCGCGGCTCGAACGCGGTCCGCTGGCACCGCCGGAGGCACGCATCGTATGCACGCAGGTCGCCGAGGCGTTGGCCGCCGCGCACTGCTCTGGCGTGGTGCACCGGGATGTGAAGCCGAGCAACGTGATGCTCACGTCGCGCGGCGCCGTACTGCTCGACTTCGGCATATC
>DASTAE010000336.1:0-2995 GCA_035712985.1 Actinospica sp. | reverse complement strand
TTCACAGAGAACGAAGTCGAGCGCGAGTTCCTCGCCGCACGCGTCGCGGGTCTCTAGCGCCTTCGGTTGGAGGACGGCTCGTCGGCCGTACCGGTACGAATCCGGCGTCGCCGATGAGTGAGGGGGTGCCGTGCCATGGACGCTCAGGACGTGCCGATCGTCGAGAGGGCCTACCAGGCTTGGGATGCCGAGGAGTGGGCGGTGGCCGGGCCGCTACTCGAGCTGGCGGCGCAGGATGCTGCTGCGCTTCGAGCACTTCTTCGACGACATCGGCGACCGCCTGGAGAACCACGGCGTCGAGCCCGACCTGGAGGTCGCCGAGGCCCCTCGCGCCGACGACGCTCCCGACGACCCCCAACTCGACGCCGCCCTCAGACGCCTGCCCCCGCTCGTCACACGGAAGAGCCGAGCACCCTGATCGTGGTCCCCAGCCGCGCCGCCCGACCCTCGGCACTCACCATCGGAGCACTGATGCGCCCCGTCTCGACGCAGCAGAACTCGCGGTAGCCCTCGTCGGTCAGGTCGGTCATGCTCTTCGACAGCGCGGGGCCGGGGTTCCAGGTCACGACATCGGTCTGACCGTGGTGCCGGACCTCGATGACGCGGCGCAGGGCCGGGTCCTCGATGAGGCTGACGGCCTCCGGCGCGGTGTAGACGCGGTCGATCCGGCCCGGGAAGGTGAGCGCGCCGTCCTGCGTCCCCTCCGTCTCCTCCACCTTGTCGAGGTAGGGGACGCCGATGCCCGAGACGGAGACGCCGTCGATGTCGCCGACGTTGAAGTAGCTGTGCAGGGCGCCGGTGCTCTCGAAGTCGCCGCGCGCCTCGAGGGTCACGCCGCACTCCTCGCCGCCCAGCTTGAAGGTGAGCAGCAGCTCGAACTCGTGCGGCCAGATCGCCTTGGTGCTCTCGGTGCCGGCCAGCCGCAGGGTCAGCTCGACGGCGTCCGCGTCCTCAGCGTGCGCCGCGAGCTCGAATGTGCTCGTCCGCGCGAAGCCGTGCGACGGACTGCCCGCCGGCCCGAACCACGGCCAGCAGACCGGCACGCCGCCGCGGATCGCCGTGCCCGCGGCGAAGGCGGTCGCGTCGCTGAGCCAGAGCACCGGCTCCTGCCCCGCGGGCTGCCAGGCGATCAGATGCGCCCCCTGCAGCGCGACGGCGGCCCGGCAGACCGGGTGATCGACCACGATCACCGGCAGTTCCCCCGCGAGCCGCTCGCTGACGTGCTCGGAGAGCCGCCTGAGGACGGGAAGGTCGAACACCCCTTGATTCATCGCAATGCCTCTCGCGCCCAGCATGACCGTGCCGCCGCCGATCATAGCGATCCGGCGGCGGCACGGGGCCGCGTCAGCTGGTCTGCAGCGCGGTGTCGTCGATCACGAAGTCGGTGGTGCCGCCGTTCGCGTCGGTCTCGGTGCCGGTGAACTTGAGGGTCACGGTCTGCCCGGCGTAGCCGGACAGGCTGCTGGAGTGCTGGGCGTAGCCCGTGTTCTTGTTCAGGTTGGAGTAGGTCGCCAGTGTCGCCAGGACGTTGCCGCTGGAGTTCAGGACCTGCACGGTCAGCGTGTCGGGCTTGGCGCTGCTCGTGCTCTCGGTGGTGTCGATGTGCAGCCAGTACGAGAACGTGGCGGAGCAGCCGCTGGGTATCGTCACGGTCTGCGCGATCGTGTCCGTGTCCGCCTTGCCGTCGCCGTTCAGCCACGCGTCCCAGCTACCGGAGTGCGCCGGCTCGTCCGCGGTGTCGTTGTTGACCGGCGCGCTGCCGGTCGTGGACGTCTCGGTCCACGGGGTGATCGTGGTGCCGTTCTCGAAGCCGGGGTCGCCGAGCAGTTGGGCCGTGGTGCAGCCGCCGCCGGACGACGAGGTCACGGTGAGCGTGTACGTCGCCGTGTGCGTGCCGGAGGACGCGGTGCCGGTGACGGTGATCGGGTAGGTGCCCGCGGCCGCGGAGGAGGTCGTGGACACGGTCATCGTCGAGCTCGCGCCTGACGTGACCGACGCGGGGCTGAACGAGACGCTGACCCCGCTCGGCGCGCCCGAGGCGCTCAGCGCGACCGATTCGGCCGAGCCCGAGGTCAACGCGGTCGAGACGGTGGAGGTGGCCGACGAGCCCTGGACGACGGAGCCCGAGGCGGGGGAGGCCGCGACGGAGAAGTCATCGCCCGCACTGGTCGCGGTGGCCGGGTTCCAGTAGTCGCCCGCCATCACGATGTAGACCAGCATCTTGATGGTCTCGCCGTAGTAGCCGTCGCCGAAGGGGTTGGTCGCCAGCTGGTTCCAGATCGCGTCGGTCCACGCCTGGTTGCCCGAGGCCATCGCGGCGGGACCGGCCGAGTCGCCGGCCTCCTCCGCCTGGGTGTCGCCCACGTCCGGCGAGCTGTCGAAGCCCGTGCAGTTGAGGTTCATATGCGGCCAGACCTTGCCCGGGGAGCCTCCCGAGAAGGTATCCAGGCAGTTCGACCACTTGACCGCGTCGGAGTACGCGGTCGCGGCCACGGAGGTGCCGTTCTCCAGCGCGTCGGTGCCCATGTGCCACGGCACGCGGATGGAGTTGTAGCCGACGATGTTGTCCGGCTGGTCCTCCTGGTAGTTCGCCGCCGCGGGCTTCGGGCTGCTGCCGTTGGCGCCGCGGATGAAGTCGGACATCAGGCCGTACTTCGACGAGTAGCTCGCGGTGAACTCGCTGACGATCGACTCGGTCTTCTGGATGACCTTGTTCCAGTCGTGCGAGGTGTCGTAAGCGGCGAAGGCACGCAGGTGGTCGATCATGTAGTCGGACGGCCGCGAGTCGTCCGCGGTGCTGTCGTCGTCCTCGCACTTGAGGTGGCCGTCCGAGGCGACGTCGTGGTTGTAGAAGTTCGCCAGCCACGCCTTGGCCGCCGAGGTGTAGCCGCCCCACTGCTTGTCGGCGAGGATCAGCCCGTAGCCGATGTCGAGGTCGCCGTCGGTGGCCCCGTCCGGCGTGCCGCTGCTGTAGTACTTGCAGGTCTTGCCGTCG
>DASTAE010000335.1:0-7419 GCA_035712985.1 Actinospica sp. | reverse complement strand
GGGGCCTCCCCGGACTCGCATCCGATCGCGCACGTCCGCGAGCGCCTGGACGCCACGGACCACATCAGGCTCGGCGACCTGCCGAAGGTCCCGGACGGCGGCTCGGTGCGCATCGCCGGCATCGTCACCCACCGCCAGCGTCCTCCGACGGCCGGCGGGGTCTGCTTCCTGTCGCTGGAGGACGAGACGGGCCTGGCGAACATCGTCTGCTCGCCGGGGGTCTGGGAGCGCTACAAGAAGGCCGGCCTGAACCACGCGGCGCTGCGCATCGTCGGCCGCCTGGAGCGCTCCGACCACGGCAAGGGCGCCATCAACGTCGTCGCGCACCGGCTCGAACCGCTGATCGTCGAGGCCCAGCCGGAGAGGATGCGCGGACGCTTCTTCCGCTAGCCTCTTGCGCTAACCCGTCGCGGCCCACGCATCGGCGACGATCGTGCGCAGGTCGGAGTGCTCCGGAACCCAGCCGAGGTCCGCGCGGATACGGCGCGTGTCGGCCAGCAGCATCGGCGCCTCGCCGCCCGAGGGATGGTGCTCGACGGGGACGTCGAGGCCGGTCACCTCCCGGACCGTGCGCACCACGTCGAGCACCCGCGCGCCGGTCGCCCCGACGTTGAACACGGCGCGCCGGCCGGGCACGGCGTGGTCGAGGGCGAGTTCGAAGGCGCGGGCCACGTCGCGCACGTGCACGAAGTCGCGCACTGCCGAGCCGTCGCCGTTGATCTGCAGGCGGGGGAGGTCGCCGCGGGCCACGGCCAGGGTCTTCGGGATGATCGTGTCCGGATCGCCGCCCCGCCCGCCCGCCGCCCCGGCAGCGTTGAACAGCCGCAGCGCCACGGCGCCGAACGCGTCGAACACCTCGTCGGCCAGCGCCAGGACGTCCTGCTCGGCCGCCCGCTTCGTCTCGCCGTAGTCGTTCGTGCTCCGCAACGGCAGATCCTCGGGGATCGGCTGGAGCGCGGGCTGTCCGTACACGGCGCCGGTCGAGGCGAGCACGAACCGCACCGGCCGCCCCGTCCTCCTCGCCTCCGAAGCCGCGGCCTTCGCCACCGTCACCGCGCCGCCGTGGTTCACCGCCCAGTACTCCCGCGCCCGCTCGCGCGCCTCGCGCACCCGGACCAGCGCCGCGAGATGGCACACGCCGTCCACGCCGCGCACCGCGCGCGCCATGGCCTCGGGATCGCGCACGTCGCCGACGAAGACACCCGGACTCGACGCGGAGGTCCGACTCGTCAACGCCAGCACCTCGTGCCCGGCCGCCGTCAGCCGCTCCGCCAGCGCCGTGCCGACGAAGCCGAACGCGCCCGTGACCAGTACCTTCACGCCCTCAGCTCCCCATCCCCATGCGCATCACGATACAGTCGTCCCGTGGCCCTGATTGGCAAACTGCTGATGAACCGGCGCGCCGGGGAGAAGGATCTCGCCTGGAACGAGGTCGTGCTCACCGGCCCGGAGACGCTCACCGTGTCCAGCCCGGCGTTCACCGACGGCGGCCCGATCCCCTTCGAGAACGCCGGGCGGCGGATCGGCGGGCAGAACGTCTCGCCCGCGCTGGCCTGGAGCGAGCTGCCCGCGGACACCGCTCAGGTGCTCGTGTTCATCGAGGACGTGGACGCCCCCACCGCCAAGCCCTTCGTGCACTGCGTCGCGGTCGTCTCGCCGATCCTCGCGGCCGACGGCGTCCCCGCGGGCGGCCTGTCCCGCGACACGCTCGGCCCCGGCGTCTCCCTGCTGCGCGCGCAGTTCGGCTCCGGCTACCGCGGCCCCGAGCCGATCAAGGGGCACGGCCCGCACCGCTATGTCTTCCAGGTCTTCGCGCTCGGCACCGCGCTGCCCGAGACCGTGGAGGGCATGCCGCTCACCAGGATCCCGCCGCGCAAGGTCCCGCCGCTGGTCGCCAGCGGCAGCCTGCTGGCCCGCGGCCGGATCACCGGCACCTACGAACGCTGACGCGGTCCTGATCTCAGGGCCTCACGCGGCGCCGAGCTCGTACTCGAACCAGATCCGGTGCGTGCCGTCGGCGTCGATCGCCATGCCGCCGCTGCCGCGGATCCCGGCGAGCGCGCCGGTGCCGCTGGTCGGGACGATGGTGAAGAACTCCTCACCGCGGTCCGTGCCGCCGGTCGTCGCCGAGTGCGCGAAGTTGAACGCCCCGGCCCGGCCGTCCACGGTGCCCTCGAAGGACTCCATGGCCACGTACGTGCCGACGCCGCTGGACTGGTCGTAGGCCGCGGTGAACAGCGTCGCCGAGCGGCCGGACACGTCGCCGTCGTACTGCTTCTGCATCGTCGAGACGCCCACCGGCAGTCCGGTCTCCACCGCCGGCTCCGGCGACAGCTCCGTCGGCGTGAACCCGACCACTTTGAAAGTTCCTGATGCTCTCACGGCTGAATCATAGAGAATGCTGCCATGCGAAGGATCGGAGTACGGACCAGGTACGCCGCGCTCGCGATCACGGTCTGCGCCGTCGGGGCGATGGCGTTCGTGGCGCGGACGAACGCGTGCGCGGCGGGCCCGCCGCAGGAGTCGAGCGGCGCGTTCGCGACCGGCACGCGCTTCTACCTGGACCCGAACTCCGCGGTCGCGTACTGGGACACGCACAACACGGCGAACGGGATGGAACCCGCGATCGCGAAGCGGATCGGCGCGGTGCCCTCGGCGATCTGGTTCACGCAGTACGACCCGGACCGGATCGCCGGGCAGGTCAAGCAGATCACCACCGAGGCCGCCGCCGAGAACACGGTGCCCGTCCTCGTCCTCTACGACATCCCCGAGGTCAACTGCACCGCCTCCAGCGGCGCGCCGTCCGTCGCCGCGTACGACGCGTGGGCCTCGGCCTTCGCGTCAGGGCTCGGCGATCACCCGGCGATCGTCATCGTCGAACCGGACGCCCTCGCCCTGCAGACCTGCCTGAACGCGCAGCAGGCCGCGGCCCGCGACGGCGCCATCTCCTTCGCCGGATCGGCCGTGCGCAAGGCGGATCCGCACGCGCGCGTCTACTTCGACGCGGGCAACTCCGGCTGGCTCGCGCCCGAGGTCCAGGCGCGGCGCCTGGCCGCCGCGAACGTGACGACGAGCGCCGACGGCATCTTCTCGAACGTCTCGAACTTCCTGCCCACCGCGAACGAGGTCAACTACGACGAGCAGGTGCTCGCGGACCTCGGAAGCCCGTCCGATCTGCACATCGTCGTCGACACCAGCCGCAACGGGAACGGCGCGGGCAGCACGTGGTGCGACCCCTCCGGCCGCGCCCTCGGCGTGACCCCGACGGCCGACACCGGCAATCCGCTCGTGGACGCGTACCTGTGGGTCAAGGACCCCGGCCAGGCCGACGGCTGCGCGGCCCCGGCCGGCGCCTTCGACCCGGAGCTGGCCTACGCGCTGATCGCCAACGGTTCCGGAAAGGCGTCCGCGTCCCCCTCGGCGTCCGCCGGGCCCACGGCCGCCCCGAGGCGCTCCGGCTGCGATTCCTGACAGGGGGGAGCCCCGGCGATCCCCATCGACCGCCGGGGCCCCGCCGTTCAAGGACCTCAGCTGCCGCTGCTCTCCCAGGTGACGGAGAAGTCCTCGCCGCTGCTGTCCAGACTCGAGGTGGTCGCCTCGGTGGTGCCGCCGTCCGAGACCAGGTTGATCTGCGTCGGGCTCGCATCGCCGATCGGACTGCCGTTCGCGGTCGCGCCGGTGAAGTCCACCTCGCCGAAGTCCGACAGCGGCAGCACGCCGTTGCTGTACGGGGCCTCGGCGATGACCTCGGCCGAACCGTCCTGGGCGGTCGTCGAGGACTGCGTCGTGGTCTCGTTCCAGCCCTGCGTGTTGTCGGTCAGCGTCAGGGTGAAGTTGCCCGAGCCGTCCGTGGTGACCGACGCGGTGAACGAGTCGCCGGGCTCCACGTCGTCGCTGTAGTTCACCGGGTTGGCCGGGTACATCTCGTACCAGGACGAGTACTCCGCCTGACCGCCCGAGCAGTCGGCCTCGGTGCCGGTCTGCTCGACCGAGCTGGTGCCGTCGCCGTCGATGCCGACCCAGAAGCTCGAGTAGGTGTCCTCGCTGCCGCAGCTGACCGAGGGCTGCACCCAGCTCGAGGAGACGCTGGTGTAGTTGCCGCCGGTCGCGGCGTACCCGGCCCAGTTGTCGCTGGTGTCGTGCAGGACGACCTTGCCGTGGTGGTGCGCGGCGGAGACCGGCGAGAGGTGCGAGGCGGAGGCGCCGTGCGACCTGCTCGGGTGCATCACGTCCCCGCGGGCGTGCACGTGGTGCGCGGCAGCGTGCGCGGGGGCCGCGGCGAACGCGGCCGTGGAGGTGCCGATCGCCAGCGCGGCGGCGCTCAGGCCGATCGCGGGGGCGAGCCATCTCCTTGTGGGCATGGGATAACTCCTCATGGAAGGGATCCGTGGGCAGGATTCGGCAGCGGGCGCGTCGTGGGTAGTGGCGCGTCTGCCGTGATCCTTGTTGGATGATTGAGAAACTAAGGCCACGAACCCTGAATGTCATCCGAAACCCCGGCAAAACAGTTCTCCGCACCTCGCAAAAGAGGCCTCGCTGAAAGCAAAGCAAGAGTCAACAATCGGGGCATTGGCAAGTTCTTAACGAGGATTAGCAGGTTCTTAACAGCCCGTCGGTGCTCGGCCGTGGATCTCGTCCGCCCCGGTCGGTCGGCGGGGGTTCCGTAACCGGGCCCTCCTTGACGGGCCGTCGGGGCGGATTTACTGTCTCGACGCCAAGGAGGAAACCTTCCTTACCCACAAGGACTCTCATGCGCCCACCCACCGCTCTGCGGGCCGCGACCGCCGCCGCGGCCCTCGCCCTCGGCACCGTGCTGCCGGCCGCCCTGCCCGCGGCCGACGCCGCGACCCCCGTGATCACCATCAGTCCGACGGCCGTCGGCACCTCGCTGACCGGCGCCTCAGCCGGCCTGTCCTTCGAGGCCTACGACCTGACCCTGCCCGGTTTCGCGTCCGGCGACCTGGCCGCGTACCTCGACACGCTCAGCCCCTCGTCCGTCATCCGCGTCGGCGGCAACACCGTGGACGAGACCTTCTGGACGTCCACGGGGGAGACCGCGCCGTCCTGGTCGATGGGCACGATCACCCCCTCCGATCTCACGGCCCTGGCCCGGCTCGCGAAGGCGGGCGGCTGGAAGATCATTCTCGGCGTCAATCTCAAGGAATACGACCCGGCCCGCGCCGCGAACGAGGCCGAATACGCGCAGCAGGATCTCGGCTCCTCGCTCGAGGCCGTCGAAATCGGCAACGAACCCGACCTTTATTCGACGTATAAGAGCAATCCCGCGCAATATCCCGTCGATTTCGCGGCCTACGTCTCGGCGATCCGGAAGGCCGCGCCCGGCGTGCCGATCGAGGGCACCGACGCCGCCGGGTCCCCGAGCGGCGGTTTCCAGCAGTCCTTCATCACCGCGCAGAAGCAGCTCCCGTCCCCGGTCGTCAGTGAGCTGACGAGCCACTACTACCCGCTCGCCGCGACCAACTGCGGCGGCAGCCCGACGATCGCGCAGTTGCTCGGCACGAGCGTGCGCAACGCCGAGCAGTCCGAGGCGCAGGCCTCCGCCGCGGCCGCCGCGCAGCTCGGCGTGCCCGGCGTGATCGACGAGGGCAACTCCGTGGTCTGCGAAGGCCAGGCCGGCGTCAGCAACGTGTTCGCCTCCGCGCTCTGGTCGATCGACGACCAGCTCGTCATGGCGCGCGCGGGCGTGGCGGGCGACTACATGCACGGCACCGTCGAGCAGTGCGGCACCTCCAAGCCGCTCTACATGTACTACACGCCGCTGTGCGCCCCCACGGCCGCCGACGCGACCGAGGGCATCCTCGCCGCCCAACCCGAGTATTACGGCCTAGCCGCCCTGCGCGACATCGGCACCGGCCGGTTCCTCAACCTCACCAACCCCTCCTGGGTAGACGTGCGCGCCTACGCGATCCAGCACACCGACGGCACGATGACCGTCGTCCTGGACAACGTAGACGACCCCTCGACCACCGCGGCCACCACGCTGCAACTAGATCTAGGCGCCCCCTACGCCTGGGCAACCGAAGTGAACCTCACCGCCCCCGGAGGCCTGACGGCAACGACCGCCATCACCCTAGGCGGCCAAACCGTCCAACCCGACGGCACCATCCCCGCCCCCATCCCCACCGGCTTCGACGTAACCGGCAGCACGGCCACCGTCACCGTCCCCGCAGGCAGCGCCCGAATCCTCACCTTCAGCAGCAGCACCGGGACCGAAACCACCACGCTGGTAGGCACCCTGTCCGGCAGATGCCTAAGCGTCACCGGCGGCTCGACGACCCCAGGAGCCACAGCAGACATCTACGCCTGCAACGGCAGCGCCGCCGAAAACTGGACCCTCCACTCCAACGGCACCGTAGTAGGCGCCTCCGGCGACTGCCTCCAAGGAACCGCCTCCCCAACCGGCCTGAGGGCCCCGGTCGACATCGAACCCTGCACCGGCGCCACCGACCAGCAATGGACCGTCACCCCGTCAGGCACGCTGGTAGACGCGGCCTCCGGCCTCTGCCTAAGCGTCGCGGGAGCCTCCACCGCCAACGCCGCCCCCGCCGACACCTACACCTGCAACGCCAGCCCCTCCGGGACCTGGAGCCAGCAGCCGGCTGTGTGACTTGTGACTTGTGATTTCCCGTCCGGGACCTGGACCCAGCAGCCGGCTGTGTGACTCGTGACTTGTGATTTCCCGTCCGGGACCTGGACCCAGCAGCCGGCTGTGTGACTCGTGACTTGCGATTTCCCGTCCGGGACCTGGAGTGAGCAGACGGCTGTGTGACTTGTGACTTGCGATTTCCCCTCCGAAACCTGGAGCCGGCAGCCAGCTGCGTGACTCCTGACCTGCGATTTCCCCAATACAGAGCTGTGGGCGGCCGAACCACCGGCCGCCCACAGCCGTTTTCGCCTCCCCCGTGGCCTTGACTAGACAGACCTGTCTGTTTACTCTCATAGCCGAGGTAGACAGACCTGTCTTTCCAGTCCCCTCTGCCGTCCCCGCTTTCCCGTCCAGCCCAGCCCCGTCCACTTCAGCCCAGCCCAGCCGCCCAGCCGCCCAGCCACCCAGTCCGCGAGGAGCCGAACATGAACGAGACCGCCTCCGTCCCCGCAGTCCCCAACACCACCTCCGCCATCCCTGCTCCCTCCACCACCTCAGTCCCCTCCGTACTTCCCGTGCGCCCCGTACTCCCTGTTCTCCCCGCCCTCTCCGCTCTCCCCGCCCTCTCCGCTCTCCCCGCCCTCTCCGTTTCTGGAGTCGGCTCCCCCCGCACGTACCGCGGCCACCCGTGGTTCGACGGCCGCGTGCGCCCCCTCCCGCTGCTGTCCGCCGCGCGAACCGGGCCCCCGGCCGCCGTCACCACGCCCACTCCGCAACTCGAGCCCGCCACGCCACATCCCAGGCTCAAGCCC
>DASTAE010000334.1:0-39099 GCA_035712985.1 Actinospica sp. | reverse complement strand
GATATGTCATGGTCTCGACGAGATCAGCAGTCTTAGGGCGAGGAACGCGATCAGGGCGCTCGAGCCGAGGGCCGTGGCCAGCCGCCCCCGGCTCCCGGTGAGCACGCGGCCGAGCAGCGCGCCGCCGAGCGCGAGGAACAGCTGCCAGCTCGCGGAGGCGAGGAAGGCGGCGCCGACGAACACGGCCTGGTCGAGCGGGCCCGGCGCGCCCCTGCCCTGCGTGCCGAGCACGAGGGCTGCGAAGAAGATCACGGTGAGCGGGTTCATCATCGTGACCGCCCAGAGGCCGAGGTACGCGCGGGCCGGGGTGAGCGGGGTGCCCGCGTCGGCGGAGACGGGAGCGAGGGCCTTGATCGCGCCGCGCACGGCGAGACCGATCAGAACCGCGGCCGACGCCCACCGGAGCGGACCGAGCACGGGATGCAGGGTGTGCGCGAGGGCCGCGCCGCCGATCTGGGCGACGAGGGCGTAGACGCCGTCCGCCGTCGCGACCCCGAGCGCGGCGCACGCGCCGATCCGCAGCGAGGTCCGCGCCGTGAGGGCCACCAGATAGGTCGCGACCGCGCCGACCGGGACGGCGATGCCGTAGCCGGCGAGCAGTCCCGCGACCAGCGCGGCGGTCACGGTCGCGTGGAAATAGACCCTTCGGGGGCGCCGGTCTGCTGCTGGACGCGCGCGATGCGGGCGAGGGAGTCCAGCGACAGGAAGGCGGTGATCGAGGTCATGGGCCGATCCTGGCAACCGGCCGACGTCCGCGGCAAGCCGTTTTTCCGACTTGATCTTCTTTGTGAGCGCGGTCCTGGCGGGCCCGCCGCCGTTCCGCTGATCGTCCTCGCGGGTAGGACTTCCGACATGACCTACGACGTGGCCGCCGTCCGTGCCCGGTTTCCCGCGCTGGCCTCCGGTTTCGCCCACTTCGACGGGCCCGGCGGGACGCAGACGCCACGGCCGGTCATCGACGCGATGGCCGATGCGCTCGCCAACCCCCTGTCCAATCGCGGCGACGGCACGCCCGGCGAGCGCAACGCCACGGCGATCGTCGTCGAGGCCCGGCGCGCGCTGGCCGATCTGCTGGGCGCCGATCCGGCCGGGATCGTCTTCGGGCGCAGCGCCACGCAGCTGACCTATGACTTCTCGCGCGCCCTCGCGAAGAGCTGGGCTCCGGGTGACGAGGTCGTCATCACTCGTCTGGACCACGACTCGAACGTGCGGCCGTGGATTCAGGCGGCCGAACGGGCGAACGCGGTCGTGCGCTGGGTCGACTTCGACACCGAGACCGGCGAACTGACGCTGGATCACGTCCGGGCCGCGTTGTCCGACCGTACGCGGCTGGTGGCTATCACCGCGGCCTCGAACCTGATCGGCACGCAGCCGGACATCCCGGCGATCGCGCGGCTGGTGCACGACGCGGGTGGGCTGCTCTACGTGGACGGCGTGCATCACATGGCGCACGCCAGCGTGGATCTCGCGGATTTCGGCGCGGATTTCTACGTGTGCTCGTCGTACAAGTTCCTGGGTCCGCACCTGGGAGTGCTGGGCGCGTCGCCCTCGCTGCTGGAGACCGTCTGGCCGGACAAGCTGCTGTCGTCGACGAACGTGGTGCCCGAGCGCTTCGAGTTCGGCACGCTGCCCTACGAGCTGCTGGCCGGGGCCCGCGCGGCGGTCGACTTCCTCGCCGGGCTCAGCCCGGCGAGCGCGGGCACGCGACGGGAGCGGCTGGTCGCGACGTACGCGACCCTCGGCGAGCACGAGGACGTGCTGCGGAGCCGGATCGAAGCCGGGATCGCGGAGCTCGGGCCGGTGCACGTCTACTCGCGCGCGGCGCGGCGCACCCCGACGCTACTGCTCACGATCGCCGATCGCAGCACCGTCGACGCGTACCGGTTCCTCGCGGAGCGCAAGGTGCACGCGCCGTCGGGGTCCTTCTACGCCATCGAGGCCTCGCGCCGCCTCGGCCTCGGCGACGCCGGAGGCCTGCGGATCGGGCTCGCGCCGTACAACGACGCCGAGGACGTGGAGCGGCTGCTCGACGCGCTGGCGAAATTCGTCTACGCGTAGAGCTCCGGGCGGCGGTCGGCGAACAGGTCGTTGTTCGCGTTGAAGGCCTTGTCGCGGGTCGCGGCGAGGTCGACCTCGTACTCGGCGCGGTGGTTCTCCCCCGCGGCCGAGGCGAGCCAGCCGTACTGGTCGAAGATCGCGGTGCCCTCGGTCCACTCCTGACCGCGCTCGGTCCCGGCCCGGTCGCAGCAGGCGATGACGACGCGGTTCACCCGCGCCGCGGCCTGCGCGAGGTGCCACTCCG
Source organism: Actinospica sp. (assembly GCA_035712985.1). GTDB lineage: Bacteria > Actinomycetota > Actinomycetes > Streptomycetales > Catenulisporaceae > Actinospica. Next base: position 36,797 of record DASTAE010000334.1, on the reverse strand, counting down.
GCGGCCGCTCGCCCTGCGGCCGGTGGACCAGCGGCCAGTTCGTCGGCACGGCGATCAGGTCGGCGCCCTCCAGCGCGCAGCGGCGCGGGAACTCGGGGAACTCGAAGTCGTAGCAGACCATGAACGCGATCCTGCCGAAGCGGGTCTCCACGACCGGCGGCGGCTGCGAGCCCGGGGTGAAGAACAGCTTCTCCTCGTCCCACAGGTGCGCCTTGCGGTACGTGGCGACCACGCCGCCCGCGTCGAGCAGCAGGGCGGCGTTGTAGAACAGGCCGTCCTCGCCGCGCTCGGCGAACCCGAGGACGACGACCGACCCGCCGCGGATCGCCGCCGCCCACTCGGACACCAGCGGATCGGCGGGGGTGATCGCGCAGGCGTCCACCTCGTCGACGGTCTTGAAGACGTAGCCGCTGGTGATCAGTTCGGGCAGCACGAGGATGTCCGCGCCGGCGGAGGTCTCCTCCTCGATCACGCGCAGGATCCGCCGGTGGTTGCCCGGGAGGTCGGCGAGCGTCGGGGCGAGCTGGCGGCAGACGATTCGGGTCACGCGGGGAGCCTAGCCATCGCGGTCGCGACGCGGCAGGTCACGCCCGGTCCGTGAGATCGTGCAGCAGCCGGTCGATCTCGATGTAGTCGCCCTCGTAGCCGGGGGGCACCTCGGCGTAGCTGAGGAACAGGAAGGCCCGCACCTGTCTCGCGGGCAGCGCCATCAGCGCGGAACCCGATTCCGCGCACAGCTCCAGCATCACCAGGTCGGGTCCGCAGGGCCAGACGTGCACGTCCCCCTCGCCGGCCGGGCCGGACAGGCCCTCGTCCAGCAGCGCGCGCCCGAACACCCAGTTCAGCAGCTGCCCGTCCGGGCCGAGGACCGGGAAGTCCAGCCGGACCGCGTAGGGGTCGCGCACGTCGTAGCCCGCGGTGATGGTGAAGTCCAGACCGGCCTCCTGGCCGATGATCAGATAAGCGGTCAGCCTCTCGGTGATCGTTGCAGTCATCTCGGGTTTCCTCTCCCCAAGCCCCGCGGCGGCGGGCGCGTCCACGCCGGTACCCCTTGGCACCGACACCGACTCGACCCCGCCGAGGGGCGCCGCATTACATCGGTTTTTCCCCGGATTCATGTGACCTAGCTCATATGCGGACGGTTAATTTGCCCGCTTAAGGTGGTCCGGTACGCTGATCACCCACTGCCGAGGGGGATGACATGCCGGCCACGCGCGCCGACCAGGAGTACGCGGCCAGGTACGCGGCGATCTACCAGGAGCACAACGCGCAGCTCATGAGCTACGCGCGCTCGCTGACCGGCAGCGCGACGATGGCCGAGGACCTGGCCGCGGAGGCGCATTTCCGGGTGTGGCGGCGGATCCAGACCGGGTACGAGATCGAGAACGTCGCGGCGTACCTGACCACCACTGTGCGCAACCTCGCCGCCGGGCTCGGCCGGGCGCAGCGGGAGTTCGCGCGGGACCTCGCGGAACTGCCCGAGGCGCACACCGACGCCGCGACCGCCGCGATCGCCGACCCGGAGCAGCGCGCCTCGCACATCGACCTGATCACCCGGCTGCTCAAGGAGCTGCCGGACCGCTGGGCCAAGGCGCTCTGGTACGCCGAGGTCGAGGACCTGCCCATGGAGGAGGTCGGCGCCAAGATCGGCGCCAGCGCGGGCACCACGGCCGTGGTGCTGACCCGCGCCCGCGAGCGGCTGCGCCAGGCCTTCCTGCTCTCCCAGTCCGGCACGCCGCTGAGCGAGGACTGCGAGCCGTACTGGCGGCACATGGCCACGATCGTGCGCGGCACGGCCTCGGCCAGGCGCGCCAGGAACGTGGCGGAGCACTGCGACGAGTGCGCGGACTGCCGCGCGCGGATGCTGCTGCTGACCGAGGCGAACACGCGGCTGCCCGCGCTGCTCGGCCCGGCGCTGCTGGCCGGCGTGCTCGGCGGCGGCGCGTGGTTCGTGCCGGCGGCGGCCGGCGCGGGTGCCGGAGCCGCGGCGGGAGCGGCCGCCCGCGCGGGAAGCCGCGGCGCCCGGCACGCGCGGCACGGCTGGCAGGCGCATCTGGCGAAGCACGGGCTCTCGCCGGCGAAGCTGGCCGTCGGGTCGGCCGCGGCGGTCGGCATCGCGGCCACCGTGGCGACCCTCGCGCTCGGCTCGACCGACAAGCCGAACACCACGGTGCAGGCGGCGCTGCAGACCCCGCCCGCGAGCAGCCTTCCGACGACCGCTCCGGTCGCGCAAGGCAGCAGCGCGCCGACATCGGCGTCCGCGTCGGCTCCGGCGGCGGCGAGCAGCGCGGCGGCCACCCAGGCCGCGGCGGCCGTCGTCGTTCCGGCGGATTCGGCCGCGCCGGCTCAGGCCGCTGCGACGACCGCGGCGCGGAGCCCGCAGGCCGCGGACCCGACGACGGGCGCGGCTCAGACGACGGCCGCGGCCCCGGCCACGTCCTCGGCGCCGACGACTCCGGCGAGCGCTCCGGTGCCGAGCACCTCGTCCGTCGTCGTGCCGTCGGCTTCCGCCTCGCAGGTCGCGAGCCCGATCACGGTGGTCACGCCGTCGGCGAGCACGTCCGGCTCCCCGTCTCCGGTCCTGACGCCCACGATCTCGCCGAGCCCGAGCGACAGCGCGGCCCCGACCCTGACGCCGACCGTCTCCCCGGACCCGACGTGCACCTACTTCGTCTACTACGACTGGTGCGACGAGAACTTCACCGGCGGTAGCTGAACGCGAGATCGCGGAAGCGGGCGGCCGGAGCCGGCAGCGTCCGGTCGGTGCGCCAGATCAGGCCGATCGTGCGGTGCGCGGAGTCGCCGGTGACGCGGATGCCGATGGTGCCGGACAGCCCGGCGAAGGGCTCGGGCACGATCGCGACGCCGAGTCCGGCCGCGACCAGACCCTCGATCGTGGCCAGGTCCTGGCTCTCGAAGGAGATCGCCGGGGCGACGGCCGCCTCGCGCAGCAGGCCGTCGATCAGGGTTCGATAGCCGTAGCCGACCGGCGTGACGACCAGCTGCTCCTCGGCGAGTTCCGCGAGCGCGATCTGCCTGCGGCGCCGCCAGCGGTGCGTCGGCGGCACGATGACGACGAGCCGCTCGTCCTGCAGCGGGTGCCAGCTGTAGCCCTCGGGCACCGGCGCCGAGGTGATCGCCAGATCGACGGCGGCCGTGCCGAGGTCGCGCATGATCTCGTGCGCCGGTTCCTGGCTGAGCAGGACGCGGACCCGCGGGGCGTGCTCGTGGAAGGCGCGCAGCAGCCGCGGCACCAGCGAGGTGGCGATCGAGTCGAGGAACGCGAGGCGGACGACGCCGGTGTCCGGATCGAGCACGCTCGCGAGGTCGGTCCGCAGCTGCCGGTACCGCGCCGTCAGCTCACGCGCCGCCTCGATCACCAGGCGTCCGTTCGGCGTGGGGTGGACGCCATCGGGAGCGCGTTCGAAAATCCGCGCCCCGAGCTCGGACTCCACCCGGGCCAGCGCCCGCGAGAGCGTCGGCTGACTCGTCCGGAGCGCGGCGGCAGCGTCGGTCACATGCTCGTGGTCGGCGAGGGCGACCAGCCAGGCCAGATCGCGCAGCAGCATCCCGCCATCATACGCGGCACGCATCGAGATCGGATGATCGAGGCATTAGACGTATGGAGTCGGCAGGGGCAGCGTTGACGGGTGACCACCACCGATCAGGGACATCCGCCGTCCACCGCCGCCTATCGGCGCGTCGTGGCCGCGCTCTTCGCCGCCGGTCTCGCCACGTTCACCCTGCTCTACAGCACCCAGGCGATCCTGCCGCAGCTCGGTGAGCGCTTCGGGGTCTCGACCGAGGGCAGCACGCTGACCGTCTCGCTGACCACGCTCGGCCTCGGCGCGGCGCTGCTGTTCGCCGGTCCGATCTCGGATCGGCGCGGCCGCACCGGGCTGATCCACTGCTCGCTCGCGGCCTCCGGCCTCATCGCCGTCGCCTGCGCCTTCGCCCCGAACTGGACCGCGCTGCTCGCCCTGCGCCTGCTCGAAGGGGTCGCGCTGGCAGGGCTGCCCGCCGTGGCCACCGCGTATCTGCGCGAGGAGCTGCACCCCTCGGCGCAGGCGCGGGCCGCAGGGCTCTACATCGGTGGCACGGCGCTGGGCGGGATGACCGGACGCCTGCTGACCGGCGGCGTCGCCGAGCTCGCCGGCTGGCGCTGGGCCCTGGCCGCCGCGGCGGTGCTGGCGCTGGCCTGCGCTCTCACGGTCAGGATCCTGCTTCCCGCCTCCGAGCGCTTCACCCCGGCGCCGAGCGCCCAGGGCACCTTCGTCCGCGCGCTGACCGATCCCGCGCTGATCTCGCTCTACCTGATCGGCGGCTGCTCGGCCGGGGCGCTGGTGGCCGTGTTCAACACCCTCGGCTTCCGGCTCGCCGGCGCGCCCTTCCACCTCGGACTGGCCGCCGCGAGCCTGCTCTTCCTGGTCTATCCGGTCGGCACGCTCAGCTCCGCGCTCTTCGGGCGGATGGCCGACCGCCTCGGCCGGCGCGCCGTGCTGCCGATCGGCTGCGTGCTCGCGGTCGGCGGCACGCTGCTGACGATCCCGGCCGCGCTGCCCGCGGTCGTCCTCGGGCTCGCCCTGCTGGTGGGCGGGTTCTTCGCGGTGCACGGCGTGGCCAGCGGCTGGGTCCCGGCGCGCGCGTTCGCGGGCGGCGCGAGCACCGCGCAGGCCGCCTCGCTGTATCTGTTCACGTACTATCTCGGCTCCTCGGTCTTCGGCAGCCTCGCCGGAAGCGCGTGGGCCGACGCCGCGTGGCCCGGGGTCGTCGGGCTCGCCGCGCTCCTGCTCTGCATCGCGGGCACCCTGGCGCTCAGACTGCGCGGAACCCCGGCCCTGCGAAGCTCGTAGCCCGACGATCACGATCCCCGGGCGCCGCCCTGCGCGCACGGAAGCGATACCCGGCGCGCGCGGCGCCCCATCTGCGCCTTCTCCGGCCCTATCGCAGTGCCAGTGGATTCCTACACTGGGTCGCGTGGGAACGACCTCGAAGGTCACCGGGAACGATCGATCCATCGCGGTGCGTGACGAAATTGCATCTACACACGAAATCTTCACATGCGCGGGCGTACTGCGTCCTGATCTGTGCCTTTACGCGGGGCGCAGACTCAGTAATCTGACCAGTGATCACCTCGTCACCCCCGTCGAAGAAGCCGGGTCCGGCGAGATTCGCACCGAGCCCACACCGCCGACACGCGCCGAGGATCGCTGGATCCCGGCCATGCCGTCATGCCCTCATCACCGCTCCACCGAGCACCGAGCACCGAATGCCGCGCCTTACCAGGAAAGCGAGAGCCGTCCATGATGACCATCCCCCACGAGGAGACAGGCCGAGACGCGCTGAACGGCGAGCAGATCATCGCCCTGCACGAGGCCGCCCGCTCCTGGCGGCCCAACGAGAACGCTGCCGAAGCCCTCGCCCACACCGTCGAGTGGCTCACCCGGTACCAGGTCTACACCCCGCGCGCCGAGAGGTACGCCACGCTGGCCGGCTGGACGTATCCGGTGGCACCGCTACCCGAGCTGGAACTCGGGTACGACATCCTGGCCTTCTTCCGGATCTACGACGACTTCACCGACGATCTCGCGGCGGACATCGGCCGGATCAACGTCATCAGCGCCGAGCTCACCGGAATCCTCTACGGCAGACCGGCGAAGACCCAGATGGGCAGGATCTTCAACGATCTGTGGACGCGGCAGATCGTGAACTCGCCCGACGAGTGGGTGGCCCGGGCCACCGAGCAGTGGGAGTGGTACTTCAACACCCAGGCCGCGTACGCCGCGATGCGCGACCGGCGGCTGGAGTCGACCGTCGAGGAGTACCTGGAGCTGCGCCTCGGGAACGGCGCGGTGCTGCTCTGCCTGGTCCTCGGCGAGAAGCTGAACTACAGCTACCTGCCGGCCCCCATCCACTACACGACCCAGTTGCGGCTGCTGCACAAAATGGTCAGCGACATCATCGTGTACTGCAACGACGTCTACTCCTCGGTCCGCGACGCCAAGCGCGAGGACTCCCGCAACCTGATCACGATCATCCGCAACCAGGACGGCTGCACCTGGGAGGAGGCGGTCGCCCGCTGCGAGCGGGAGATGCTGACCCTCGACCGGTCGATGGCGACCATGCGCGAGCGCCTCGAGACGGCCGGCGACGTGCTGCGGTTCACCGACGCCGAGCGCGCCCAGGCCAGGGCGGCCATGAAGATCGTCGACGACTGGAACTGGGGCTACCAGGCCTGGGCAGCCGCCAACGAGCTGCTGATGGACACGGATCCGCCGCGGGAGGAGATCTCCCGGCTGCTGACGGCGCCTCATCTGGCGGCCTGACGACGCGCTTCGGCAGCGGACAAGCGTGTGGCGCCCGGGAACTCTCCCGGGCGCCACGCTTGCTCTCGGACCGGTGGCGCGCCTAGCGGCGACCGCCGAACAGCCGCCGGAGCGCGGCCCGGAAGCCGCCGCGGGACTCCGCCCCCGCCTCCGCCTTCGCGTCGGCCGCGGCCACCGCGGCCAGGGCGTCGGCGGCCGCGGTCGTCGGCACCGGGGCGGCGGCCGGGACCGCGTGCTCCGGCTCGGGGGCGGTGCGCCGCTGCGGGGTGAACCGCACCGGCAGCGCGTCCAGGTGCCGGGACCAGGTCGAGGCGGTCCAGGTCAGCGACTCCTCCGGGACGGCCAAGTGCAGATCGGGCAGGCGGGTCAGCAGCACGTCGATGCCGGTGTCCGTGATGGCTCGGGCGATCTCCTGCCCCGAGCACTCGTGCGGGCCGCGGCCGAAGGACAGGTGCGAGCGGTTGCCGTGCATCGGCGCGCTCGGGTCGGGGCGGATCTCCGGGTCCGCGTTGCCGGCCGCGATGCCGAGCAGCAGCATGTCGCCCTCGCGGACCTCCCGGCCGGCGAACTGCATGTCGTGCGTGGCGAAGCGGATCGGACCGGTCAGCAGCGGCGCGTCGTCCCAGAGCATCTGCTCGACCGCATCCGGCAGCGTCATCAGGCCGCCGGCCAGCGAGGCCCGGAAGCGCGGGTCGGTGAGCACCATCCGCAGCGTGTTCGAGACCAGGTTCGTGGTGGTCTCGTAGCCGAGGATGATCACCAGGCGCAGGTGGTTGAGCACCTCCTCGTCGTTCAGGCCCGAGGGGTGCTGGATGAACCAGGACGCAAGGTCGTGCGCGGGCGCCGCGCGGCGCTCCTCGGTCAGCGTCTGCAGGATCCCGCCGATGTACTGGTGGTGCGCGAACGCCTCCTCGCCGCCCTTGACCATGCCGTTGATCGCCTCGACCAGCTTGGGGCCGTGCTCCTCGCGCAGGCCGATCAGCCGGGCCAGCACCAGCATCGGCAGGTACGCGGCGAACTCGGAGACCAGGTCGGCGCTGCCCTGCTCGACGAAGCCGTCGATCAGCTGGGTCGCGTAGCGCTGCACGTGCCGCCGGGTGCCGTGCCGGTCGAAGCGGGTCAGGCACTCGTTGACCGCAGCGCGCAGCCGCTGGTGCTCCTCGCCGTCGTTCGAGACGACGTCGGGACGCCAGCCGACGATGGGCACCAGCGGGTGGTCCTGGCCGACCCCGTACTCCTCCCAGCCGCGCCAGATGCGCGAGTCCCGGGTGAAGCGGGTGGGGTTGCGGACCAGCTCCATGTTCTCCCGGTAGCCGAGCACCAGCCAGGCCGGGACGTCGCCCTCGAGCGCGATCGGGGCGATCGGGCCGTGGTCCGCGCGCAGCTTCTCGTACACGGCGGCCGGATCGGCGGTGGCCTCGGCGCCGTAGAGCGCGGTCAGGCTCGCGCCGCCGGCGAAGCCCGCGTGTGCGGGGCAGCCCGGCGGGGGGACGGCACCAGAATCAGCAGCAAATTCAGGGGTTGATGTCGACACACTTACTCCATGGCGGCTGACGCGGCCACCTGGGCCGCGGACTGGGTGGACAGCGAGTACAGGTAGCCCATCAGGGCCAGCAGGGTGTCACGGCTGGAGGCCCGGCTGCGGGCGTCGCAGGCCACGATCGGCACGGCGGCGGGCAGGTCGAGCGCGGTGCGCACCTCGTCCAGCGGGTGGCTCGGGGCGTCCGGGAAGACGTTGACCGCGACGATGAACGGCACGCCGCCGTCCTCGAGCCGGCCGATGACGTCGAAGCTGGCCTCGAGCCGCCGGGTGTCGACCAGCACGACGGCGCCGAGGGCGCCCTCGAACAGGCCTGTCCACAGGAACCAGAAGCGCTGCTGCCCGGGCGTCCCGAACAGGTAGAGCACCAGCTCCTCGTTGATGCTGATCCGGCCGAAGTCCATGGCCACGGTGGTCGCGTTCTTCTGCTCGACCCCGCGGACGTCGTCCACGCCGACGCTGACTTCCGTCATCGTCTCCTCGGTCGTCAGGGGCCTGATCTCGCTGACGGAACCGACCAGGGTCGTCTTGCCGACGCCGAACCCGCCGACCACGACGATCTTGACCGCGGTGGCGGCCGAGTCGGGCAGCGCGTCCTCGCGCGCCGGTCCGAGGACCGGCTCAGAGCTTCTGGAGTCCATACATCACCGCCTTGAGCAGTTCGGGGTCGGGGATCCCGGCGGTACGCACCGCGCCGCGCACCTCGACGGCGGAATCCACGAGCAGGTCGGAGACCAGGATGGCGACCACGCTGAACGGCAGCTTGAGGTACGCCGAGATCTCCGCCATGGAGAGGGGGTAGTGGCACATGCGCAGGATCGAGGCGTGCTCCGGCTGCATCTCGGGCCGGGCCGCGGACCGCGCCACCACAAGGGTGACCAGGTCGAGGTCGGCCCGGCGGCCCGAGGCGCCGCGCCCGCCGGTGATGACGTATAGGCGCTCGGGTCCGCCCTGATCCCAGGAGGAGGACGCGTCGCCGATCGGGGACGGGGTCACCCGGCCGTCCTCTCCTCCATCCGCGGCGGGCTGGTGAGATGCTCGCCGATGCGCGAGACCAGATTGCGCATCTGCTGCCCCATCAGTCCCGCGTCCACCCCTTCGTCGGCCAGCACCGCGAGATAAGCCCGCGCGCCGGCCGCCATGAGGTAGAAGAACCCCCCGCCCACCTCGATCACCACGAGTCGCATCTGCTTGTCCCCCTGCGGGAACTCGGCGGCCACGGCGGCGGACAGGCTCTGCAGCCCGGCGCACGCGGCCGCGAGGCGGTCGGCGGTGTCCACATCGGTGGCGTACTGGGCCATGCGCAGGCCGTCTGATGTCAGCACAATGACATGACGGGTGCCCGGCACGCTCTCCGCGAGGTCCTTGAGCATCCAGTCCATACTGGGCTGCAGGTGGTCCATGGACTACTCGCCTTCCTTGCTCGACGCATCGTCATTCTGGGCGCGCTCGGCGCTCGTGCCCTCGCCGGAGACCGCGTTCTGGAACGCCGCGAGCCACAGCCCGGGGGGCGGGGCCGGCGCCGGCGGAGCGGCGGCGACCGGGGGCGGGCCGGCGGGCTGCGGCACGCGCGGCGCGGTCAGGCTCTGCGGGCTGCGGCTGCCGCCCAGCGGCGCGGTCGCCCCGCGCCGGCGCTGCGGCAGCCCGTTGTCGCTGATCTCGATGTTCCGCGGCTCCTCCGGCTGCATGGCGATGGCGGGCACCGGGCGGTTCGGGTTGGCGGTGATCGCGGCGCCGGGGGTGGACGCGGACAGCGGCACGACGGTGGCCAGGTCGCGCGGGATGATCAGCACGGCGCGCACGCCGCCGTACGCCGAGGGGCGCAGCGAGACCTGGAAGCGGTGGGTCTGGGCGAGCCGGCCGACCACGGACAGGCCGAGCCGCGGGTTCTCGCCGAGGTCCGCGAGGTCGAGTCCCGAGTTCACCTCGGCGAGGACCCGCTCGGCGCGCAGCCGGGCCTCCTCGCCGAGGCCGACGCCGCCGTCCTCGATCTCGACGGCGATCCCGGACTGCACCTCGACCGCGGTCATGTGCACGCGGGTCTGCGGCGGGGAGTAGCGGGTGGCGTTGTCCAGCAGCTCGGCGAGCGCGTGGATGAGCGGTTCGACGGTGGGGCCCGAGATGGCGACCTCGACCACCGAGTGCAGCTCGACGCGCTGGTAGTCGGTGATCCGGGACATCGCGCCGCGCAGCACGTTGAACAGCGGCACCGGGTGCTGCCACTGCCGGCCGGGGCGCGAGCCGCCGAGCACGGCGAGCGAGTCGGCGAGCCGGCCGATCAGCGCGGTGCCGTGGTCCAGGCGCAGCAGGTCGTCGAAGACCTCCGGGCTGCCGCCGTGCCGCTCCTCCATCTCGCGCAGGTCCTGGAACTGCTGGTGGACGATGGCCTGGACGCGGCGGGCGACGTTGACGAAGGCGCGCTGGGCGGAGTCGCGCAGGTCCTCCTCGGCCTTGACCGCGTCGAGGACGGAGCGGACCACGTCGTCGTGCGCCTTGATGAAGGCGGCGCCGAGCGCCGGGGACTGGCTCGAGCCGGAGAGCGCCTCCTCCACGGAGTCGCCGCGGTGCAGCCGGCCGATCGCGGTGGGCAGCACCTCGACGGCGAGCCTGCTGGTCTCGGCCTCCTGGAGCGCCAGGCGGCGGACCAGCTCCTGCTCGGTGGACGCCTGACGGCGGCGCAGCTGGGCTATCTCGTGGCCGCGGCGGCCGATCTCGGCGCAGGCCAGGCCGACCGCGATCACCGCGACCAGGCCGCAGACCGCGACCGCGCGCCGGGCGTGCGGGGTGACGATGAGGATCGCGGCCACCGTACAGAGCGCGGTTAGGCACGCGGGTATCAGGGCACTGTAGACGACGGAGGAGCCGCCTTGCGAGCCGCGGGGAGACGGTCGCTTGCGTATCATGCGCAGAACCTTGGTCTGATCGGGGGCGTGTGTCGGTGACCGACGGGGACGGGGAGAAGAGTCACGGGCGCGGCCCGCGGAGAGATTCGTGTACCCGCGACGCCCGTTCGGCGGTGTTCTGACAGGGCACGCGGCCACCTAGCTCAGTGTTCGGATACAGCGGTTCGAGTCTCTCCGGACAGGTCTGACGTTATATCAGACCGCAGACGCGGCGGAAAAGCGTCCACGCCGTGCACGCGCCGGGCGCACGCCGTGAAGATCAGCCGTGGACCGGCCCTTCCATCCTGTGACAAGTCCCACCACCTCGGCGGGTTTTTACAGAATCCTTACGGTCCGCTGAATCGATTCCGCGGCCCCGCGCCCGGCGTGCGCCGGGCGCCCTCGCGGCGTCGCCGGAGGGGCTGCGGTCGTTCGACGTGACCCATGTGACACGAGTGGATACCGACCATAGCACCGGGTATACGGCGCCGGCGGTCGCGAGGTGACGGGCGCGCACCATAAGAGCCCTGTGACGCTATCGTCACAGGGCTCTTACTTAAGGCGCGGGCGGCTAGCCGAGCGGCCAGACCCAGTCCTTGATCTCGGGCAGGTCGTCGCCGTGCTCACGGGTGTGGGCGCGGGCGGCGAGGCGGGTGTCGATCATGCGCTGGCGCAGGTGGGCGCCGCGCTCGTGCAGCGCCGGGACGCGGTCGACGGCGTCGATGACCAGGTGGTAGCGGTCGAGGTCGTTCATCATGACCATGTCGAAGGGAGTGGTCGTGGTGCCCTCCTCCTTGTACCCGCGCACGTGGATGTTGTCGTGGTTGGTGCGCCGGTACGTCAGCCGGTGGATCAGCCAGGGATAGCCGTGGTACGCGAAGATGACGGGCGCGGAGCCGGTGAACAGGGCGTCGAACTCACGGTCGTTCAGGCCGTGCGGGTGCTCGGTGTCGGGCTGCAGCCGCATCAGGTCCACGACGTTGACGACGCGGATCTTCAGGTCGGGGAACTCCTGCCGCAGGATCGCGGTGGCGGCCAGGGTCTCCAGCGTCGGCACGTCGCCCGCGCAGGCCATGACGAGGTCGGGCTCGGCGCCGCCGTCGGACGACGCCCACTGCCAGATGCCGATGCCGCGGGTGCAGTGCGCGACGGCCTCGTCCATCGGCAGCCAGTTCAGGGCGGGCTGCTTCCCGGCGACGATGACGTTCACGTAGTGCTTGCTGCGCAGGCAGTGGTCCGCGACGGACAGCAGGGTGTTGGCGTCCGGCGGCAGGTAGACGCGGATGATGTCGGCCTTCTTGTTGACCACGTGGTCGATGAAGCCGGGATCCTGGTGCGAGAAGCCGTTGTGGTCCTGGCGCCACACGTGCGAGGTGAGCAGGTAGTTGAGCGAGGCGATCGGGCGGCGCCAGGGGATCCGCTTCGTGGTCCGCAGCCATTTGGCGTGCTGGTTGAACATCGAGTCGACGAGGTGGATGAAGGCCTCGTAGCAGGAGAAGAAGCCGTGCCGGCCGGTCAGCAGGTAGCCCTCGAGCCAGCCCTGGCAGGTGTGCTCGGAGAGGATCTCCATCACCCGGCCGTCCGGGGCGAGCGCGGCGTCGTCGTCGGGCTCCGCCTCGGCGAGCCAGGTGCGTCCGGTGGCCTCGAGCACCGCGCCGAGCCGGTTGGAGGCGGTCTCGTCCGGGCCGACCAGGCGGAAGTTCGCGTGCTCCTCGTTCCGGCTCATCACGTCGCGCAGGAAGCCGCCGAGCACGCGGGTGGCCTCGGCCGTGGTGACGCCGTGCTCCTTGGAGTCCACGGCGTAGTCGCGGAAGTCCGGCATCTCCAGCTCGCGCAGCAGCAGGCCGCCGTTGGCGTGCGGATTGGCGCCCATCCGGCGCTCCCCCGAGGGCGCGAGCGCGGCGAGCTCGCCGATCAGGGCGCCGTGCTCGTCGAACAGCTCGTTCGGCCGATAGGACTGCAGCCACTGCTCCAACTGGGCGAGGTGCGCGGGGTTCTCGTGCAGTCCGGACAGCGGGACCTGGTGCGAGCGCCAGCTGCCCTCGGTGCGCTTGCCGTCCACCTCCTTCGGGCCGGTCCAGCCCTTCGGCGAGCGGAACACGATCATCGGCCAGCGCGGCCGGTCGACCAGGTCCGGGTGCTGCCGGGCCACGCGCTGGATCGCGCCGATGTCCTGGAAGGCGTCGTCGAGGGCGGCGGCCATCGCCTGGTGCGCGGCGTCGTGGTCGTCGGGGTCCTGCACCTCGACCCAGATGGGCCGGTAGCCGTAGCCGCCGAGCAGCGCGTCGAGCTCGTCGCGCGGGATCCGGGCGAGCACCGTCGGGTTGGCGATCTTGAAGCCGTTGAGCTGCAGGATCGGCAGCACCGCGCCGTCGCGCGCCGGGTCGAGGAACTTGTTGGAGTGCCAGGACGCGGCCAGCGGCCCGGTCTCGGCCTCGCCGTCGCCGATCACGCACGCGACGACCAGGTCGGGATTGTCGAAGGCGGCGCCGTACGCGTGCGAGAGCGCGTAGCCGAGCTCGCCGCCCTCGTGGATCGACCCCGGGGTCTCCGGGGCGACGTGGCTGGGGATGCCGCCGGGGAAGGAGAACTGCCGGAACAGCTTGCGCAGCCCGGGCTCGTCGCGGCCGATCGCGGGATAGAACTCGCTGTAGGTCCCCTCGAGATAGGTGTTGGCCACGAGGGCGGGGCCGCCGTGCCCGGGTCCGGCGATGTAGACGGCGTTCAGATCGCGGGCCTTGATCTGCCGGTTCAGGTGCGCGTAGACGAGGTTGAGTCCCGGGGTGGTTCCCCAGTGCCCGAGCAGGCGCGGCTTGACGTGCTCGGCGGCCAGCGGCTCGCGCAGCAGCGGGTTGTCGAGGAGGTAGATCTGGCCGACCGACAGGTAGTTCGCCGCACGCCAGTACGCGTCGATGAGATCCAGTTCACGGCGGTCGAGCGGGGCAGGGTGGGTCGTCGTCTGGGTCGTCGTCATGTTCCAATCCTGCGCGGCCGATGCCGAGGGCGACAGGGACCTTAGGCCTGGCCGTGCGCGGACGATCGGCCTTTCGGGTGCCGGGGATCCGCGCAGGGGCGAGAATCGGCCCATGACCTTCGGAACGCTCGCCGTCGTCATCCTGGTCGGGCTGCTCGGCCCGCTGCTGGCGCTGCCGCTCGACTGGCGGGTGCCCGTGGTCGTCGGTGAGCTCGCGGCCGGCGTGCTGCTCGGACCGACGCTGGCGGACTTCCTGCACCCGGACGACAAGACCTTCGCGTTCCTGGCGGACATCGGCTTCGCGCTGGTGATGTTCGTGGCGGGCTCGCACGTGCCGATCCGCGATCCGCGGCTGGCGGCGGGGCTGCGCAAGGGCGCGCTGCGGGCGGTCGTGATCGGCGCGGTGGCGGTCGCGCCGGCCTTCGCGCTGGCCCGCGGGTTCCACACCGGGCACACGGCGATGTACACGGTGCTGATCGCCTCCTCCTCCGCCGCGCTGGTCCTGCCGATGGTCGACTCGCTCGCGCTGACCGGCCCGGCGCTGCTGGAGCTGCTCCCCCAGGTCGCCGTCGCGGACACGCTGTGCATCGTGGCCGTGCCGCTGGCCGTCGATCCGGCGCACGCGGGCCGCGCCGCGCTCGGCGCCCTCGCGGTGATCGCGTGCGCCGCGGTGCTGTTCGTGCTGCTGCGGAGGATCGAGAGCTCCGGACTGCGGCACCGGGTGCACGCGCTCTCGGAGCGGCGGAAGTTCGCGCTGGAGCTGCGGTTCAGCCTCGCCGCGCTGTTCGGGCTCGCCGCGCTGGCCGTGGCGACGCACGTCTCGATCATGCTCGCCGGCTTCTCGCTCGGCCTCGCGGTCGCGGCGGTCGGCGAGCCTCGGCGGCTGGCCCGGCAGCTGTTCGCGGTCTCGGACGGCTTCTTCGGCCCGCTGTTCTTCGTCTGGCTCGGCGCCGAGCTGAATCTGCGCCAGCTCGGCCACCGGCCCTCGTTCATCCTGCTCGGCGTCGCGCTCGGGGCGGGCGCGGCGATCGTGCACGCGCTGATGCGCCTCGGCGGCCAGCCGATCTCGCTCGGCGTCCTCGCCGCGGCCCAGCTCGGCGTCCCGGTCGCGGCGGCCACGCTCGGCACGCAGGTGCACGTCCTGCAGGCCGGGGAGGCCGCCGCACTGATGCTCGGCGCGCTCGTTACGATCGGCGCGGCGGCCCTGGCGGGCAGGGCGGCGAGCGAGGCGGGAGCGGCGAGTGGCGGCACATGAGGAAGTCGGGACGCCCGTCCCCCTCGGCACGATCGCGCGCGAGTGGGGGCGGATCGGCGTCATCGGCTTCGGGGGCCCCCCGGCGCACATCTCGCTGCTGCGCCGCCTGTGCGTGGACCAGCGCGCCTGGATCCCGGCGAGCGAGTTCGAGGACGCGATCGCCGCGTGCAACCTGCTGCCCGGGCCCGCCTCGACCCAGCTCGCGATCTGGTGCGGCCGGCGGCTGCGCGGAACTTCCGGGGCGCTGATCGCAGGGGCCTGCTTCATCTGCCCCGGCCTGGTGCTGATCCTCGCGCTGAGCACGCTCTTCCTGGCCGCGCACCCGCCGGTCTTCGTGCTCGGCCTGGCGGCCGGGGCCGGAGCCGCGGTCCCCGCCGTCGCGGTGCACGCGGCCTGGGGCCTGGCCCCGGCGAGCTGGAAGCGGATCCAGGGCGATCCGCCGGCGCGCTCCGGCCGGCGGCGCTGGATCGGCTACGCGGCGGTCGGCGGGGCCGCGGCCGCGCTCGTCGGGCCGTACCTCGTCCTCGTGCTGGTCGCCTGCGGCCTGGTCGAGATCGCCGTGCGCACCCGCCCGGTGCTCGCGTCCGTGATCCCGATGGCGCTGTCCACGACCGCGGCCGGCGGCCTCGGCGCGCTGGCGTGGGAGGCGCTCAAGGTCGGCGCGCTGTCGTACGGCGGCGGCTTCGTCATCATTCCCCTGATGCAGCACGACGCCGTGCAGACGTACCACTGGATGACGAACGCGCGCTTCCTCGACGCCGTCGCGCTCGGCCAGATCACGCCGGGGCCGGTCGTGCTCACGGTCGGCGTGATCGGCTACGCGGCGTCGGGCTACGGCGGCGCGCTGCTGGCCGTGCTCGTCGCGTTCAGCCCGTCGTTCCTGTTCATCCTGTTCGGCGCGCCCTACTTCGACCGGCTGCGCGGCAACGCGCGGGTCCAGGCGTTCCTGACCGGCGCCGGGCCGGCCGTCATCGGGGCGATCGCGGGTTCCGCGATCCCGCTGGGGCTGGCGCTCGCGCACGGCTGGCAGTACGCGCTGCTCGCCGGGGCCGCCGCGTGGCTGCTGCCGGCGCGGCGCGGCGTGGTCTCGACCCTGCTGCTGTCGGCCGGAATCGGCGCGGTCTGCGCGCTCGCCGGACTGGCCGTCGGCTAGCGCGCCGTCGGCAGGCGCAGGACCGCCGTCAGTCCGCCGCCCGGCGTCTCCTCCAGCGCGACGGAGGCGCCGTTCGCCGCCGCGAGCCGGTGCACGATCGCGAGCCCGAGGCCGTTGCCGCCGGTGCTGGACTGCCCGAAGCGGCGGAAGGCGTTCTCCCTGGCCTGCGCGGACATGCCGGGGCCGTCGTCGACCACGCGCAGCTCGACCCAGTCGTCCGCGACCGCCGCGACGAGCTCGATGCCGCCGCCCTCGGCCACGGAGTCGAGCGCGTTGGCCACGAGGTTGTCGAGCATCTGCTCCAGATCGCCGGGCCCGAGCCGGACCGCGGCGGCGCGCGGGCAGCGCGCCCGCAGCCGGACCCCGCGCTCGCGGGCCACGGGCTCCCACGCGGCGAGGCGGTCGGCGGCGACCTCGTCCGCGCGCACGGTCTCCGGCCGCGGCACGGAGGTCTCCGCGCGCGCCACGGCGAGCAGCCCGTCGACGAGGCTGCCGAGCCGCGCCAACTCGATCTGAAGGCCCGCCAGCTCCTCGGCCGTCCCGGCGTCGGCCTCGTCGGCGAGCACGTCCACGCGCAGGCGCAGCGCCGTCAGCGGCGTCCTCAACTGGTGTGAGACATCGGCGACCCAGTCGCGATGGCTGCCCACCAGCGACTGAATCCGCTCGGCCATACGATTGAACGCCGCCGAGAGTTCTTGTACCTCGTTCGGCCCCGTGCACGTGGGTGCGCGGGTCTCCAGCGCCCCCTCGCCGAAGCGGGCCGCGCTCGCGCCCAGCACGGTCAGCGGCCGGGCGACCCAGCGGCCGAGCCAGAGCGCGAACCACACGCCCGCCGCGAGCACCGCGAGGCCGGTCAGCGAGAGCCAGATCCAGACGGCGGCGATCCGGTCGTTCATCGGGTCCGCGGTGCGCGCGAGCACGGCCACCCCGGAGGCGTTGCCGTCGTCGCCGACCGGCACGGCGACCAGCAGCCAGTCGCCGTCCCGGGCGCTGACCTGGCCGGCTCCGGCGCGGACCCGCGCGGCGAGCGCGGCGGAGGACTTGTCGGTGGCGGTGAGGCAGGCGGTCTTCGCGACGAGGTCCAACCGCTGGCCGTAGACCGCCGCGCAGTCCCCGCGTTCGGCGGCCTCGGCGAGCGCCTGGTCCATCGCGGTGCGCGGATCGTGGTCGGCGAGGTACTCCTCCGCGCGGGCGGCGAGCTGATCGGCCGAGGAGAACACCTGGTACTGGAAGTCGTTGCGATCGTTCGAGGTGAGCGAGAAGCCGAGCGGGACCACCGCGAGCAGCAGCAGGGCGGCGACCAGGCCGACCGTGACCAGCGCGATCCTACGGGACACAGGCCTGATCCCCCGAGGCGGCGGCCACCGCCGCTGACGGGAGGAGCCGGAAGCCGTGGCCGTAGAGCGTCTCTATCAGCCCCTCGATCGCGAGCTTGCGGCGCAGCGCCGCGATGTGCACGTCCAGCACGCGGGTCGGGCCGTACCAGTTCTCGT
Source organism: Actinospica sp. (assembly GCA_035712985.1). Classification (GTDB taxonomy): domain Bacteria; phylum Actinomycetota; class Actinomycetes; order Streptomycetales; family Catenulisporaceae; genus Actinospica. The sequence continues at coordinate 19,174 of DASTAE010000334.1, read as the reverse complement.
CCCACACCCGGGTGATCAGCGTGTGCCGGGATATCGCCCGGCCCGGCTCGGCGACCAGGCATTCGAGGATGTCGAACTCCTTCGGCGTGAGCGGGACCTCGTTCCCGCGCACCCAGGTCTGCCGCGCGCGCGGATCCACGGACAGCACGCCGATCACGTAGCGCGGACCTGAGGGCCGCACCCGGCGCAGCACCGCGCGGATCCTGGCCTTGAGCTCCTCGAGGCCGAAGGGCTTGACCAGGTAGTCGTCCGCGCCGTCGTCCAGCGCCACGACCCGGTCGACCTCGCCGTCCCGCGCGGTCACCACGATCACGGCCGCGTCGGAGTGCTCGCGCAGCCGGCGGCACACCTCGAGGCCGTCCATGTCCGGCAGCCCGAGGTCGAGCAGCACGACGTCGGCGGGCTGCGCCTCGAGCGCGGCCTGGCCGGTCGCGACGGTCTCCACCTGGTATCCGGACCTGGTCAGACCGCGGCGCAGCGGCCACGCGATCCCCTCGTCGTCCTCCACCACGAGCACGCGCACCAGCGGCTGTACGGAGGCGCCTGTCGGTGTCATCGCCCCACCGTAGCCCACCGCCGCCTGCGCGCCGATATTCGGCAGACTATTGACGGCCATCAAAAACCAGCCTTAGATTGCGCCTCACTACCCGCCCGCAGAAAGGCAGCCCCATGCACCGTCGCATGCCGGCGCTCACCGCCGCAGCGTGTACCACCGTCCTGCTCACGGCCGCGATCCCGGCCGCCTCCGCCTCGTCCGCCTCGCCCTCCGCCGCCGTGGCCCCGGGCCACTACACCGGCACCGTCGCCGACGGCGCGACCTGGATCGCCGACGTGCCCGCGCACTGGAACGGCACCCTGATCCTGTTCAGCCACGGCTTCGGCCCGACCACGGCCGCCGACGCGCCGAGCGCCGACAGCCAGACCGCCCTGCTGGACCAGGGCTACGCGCTCGCCGGCTCCTCCTACGACCCGAACGGATCGTGGTGGGCGCTGGACACCGCGGCCGCCGACCAGTTCGCCACGCTCTCCGCCGTCGAACAGCTGCTCGGCGTCCGGCCGCACCGGGTGATCTCGATGGGCGAGTCGATGGGCGGCCTGATCAACAGCCAGATCGCCGAGCGCGGCGCCGGCCGGGTGAACGCGGCGCTGAACCTGTGCGGCCTGGTCGGCGGCGGCGTGAACCTGAACAACTACCAGCTCAACGCCGAGTACGCGATCACCCAGCTGATCCCCGGCGCCTCCGGCGTGCGGATCCGCGACTACTCCTCCCCCGCCGACGGCTCCGCGGCCGCCGCCACGATGTCCACCGCGATCACCGCGGCCCAGTCCACGGCCGCGGGCCAGGCCCGGATCGCGCTGGTCGGCGCGCTGCTCAACGAGACCGACTGGGCCGCGGGCGAGGCCGCCCCGGCGCCGCACGACTACGCGGGCCAGGAGGCGCAGGAGGAGCAGTGGATGACGACGGGCGGCCAGCTCGGCTTCATCGAGTTCGGCCGCTACTACATCGAGCAGGCCGCGGGCGGCGACAGCGGCTGGAACCTCGGCGTGAACTACGCCGCGCTGCTGCGCGGTTCGGTGCACTTCCAGCAGGTCGCCGCCCTCTACCAGGCCGCCGGGCTGAACCTGAGCGCCGACCTCGCGGCGCTCGACCGCAACGAGAGCTACGCGCCCGAGGGCGGCTCCCTCGCCTCCATGGAGCAGAGCTCGACGAACACCGGCCGCCTCGCCGTGCCGCTGCTCGACATCCACACCACCTCGGACCAGCTCGTCCCGGTCGAGCAGGAGTCGGCGTACGCCGAGAAGGTCGCCGAGGCCGGGGACAGCGCCCTGCTTCGTCAGGCCTACGTGTCCCGGCAGGGCCACTGCGACTTCACCGCGGCCGAGATCGTCGCCGCGCTGGACACGGTGAATCAGCGTGCTGCCACCGGCACCTGGGGCGACACCACCTCGGCCGCGTCCCTCGAGGCCAGGGCCGACGCCCTCGGCCTGGACGGCGCCGCGTACGTGCCCTTCCGCCCGGGACGGCTGGTGACGCAGGGTACGAACTCGATCTTCGCTGTGCGTTCCAGTAAAGGTTGAGCATTGTACTTGTGACGGGCGGGATCCCTGGTTACTTGTGAGTAAGAACTACCCACACCGAAGGGACACCCCCTTGATCCCCATGTTCGTCCGCCGCGGCCTCACCCTCGCCGCCGCGACCGGCACCGCCGCCGCGATCTGCCTCGCGGCCGGCGGTGCCGCGTCCGCCTCCAGCGACGACTACGTCGCGCTCGGCGACTCCTACTCGTCCGGCGTCGGCTCCGGCAACTACATCAGCTCCTACGGGAGCTGCGATGTGAGCTCGGGCGCCTACCCGTACCTGTGGGACGCCGCCGACGCCCCCTCCTCCTTCACCGACAACGCCTGCTCCGGCGCCACCACCTCCACCGTCGAGTCCAGCCAGCTGTCCGGCCTGAGCTCGTCCACGACGCTCGTGTCGCTGACCGTGGGCGGCAACGACGTCGGTTTCAGCGGCGTGATGGAGACCTGCATCCTCGACGGCACCAGCTCCTGCGAGTCCGCCGTCGCGACCGCCGAGAACGAGGCCGAAACCACCCTGCCCGGCGCCCTCGACACGCTGTACAGCGAGATCCAGTCCGACGCGCCGAACGCCCACGTCGTCGTGATCGGCTACCCGGAGTTCTACGACCTGGCCGAGTCCGGCACCTGCGCGGGCCTGAGCTACGACAGCCGCTCCGCCATCAACGGCGGCGCCGACACGCTGGACAGCGTGATCTCCACCGAGGTCGCGAAGTACAGCGGCTTCACCTTCGTCGACATCCGTCCGTACTTCTCCGGCCACGAGATCTGCGACAGCAGCGCGTGGCTGCACTCCTTCAACATCCTGGACACGAGCGAGTCCTACCACCCCACCGCGACCGGCCAGGCCGATGCCTACTACCCGGCCTTCCAGGCCGGCGTGGCGGGCTGAACCGGCCCGCTCGGCACGGCTGAAGCGGACCACTGAGTAGAAGCGGACCACTGAGTAGGGCCTCCGGAGCGACGGGGCGGTCGCCCCGGAGGCCCGTCCGCCTGTCGGTGGCGACGGTTAACCTCGAAGTTGATATAGCCGAGGTGACGTGCGCTGGGAGTGCAAGTGGCCGAATACACGATCAAGCCGCTCGGGCCGGAGACCTGGGGCGCGTTCGCCGCGCTGGTCGAGAAGCACAACGGCGTTTGGGGCGGATGCTGGTGCACGTGGTTTCACCGGGGCGTCGGGAAGGACTTCGGCGAGAGCCCGACGGGGCGGGAGGACAACCGGGCCTGGAAGGAATGCCTGGTGCGCGAGGGTCGGGCGCACGCGGCGCTCGTGTGCGACGGCGAGACGGCCGTGGCCTGGTGCGAGTACGGCTCGCCGGAGGAGCTGCCGCACATCTACCACCTCAAGGAGTACCAGGCGGGCCTCGCCGAGTTGCCGAAGTATCGCCTCACCTGCCTGTTCGTGGACAAGAACTACCGGCGTAAGGGAGTCGCGGCGCTTGCGGTCCAAGGCGCGCTCGACCTGATCGCGCAGGCAGGCGGTGGGCTCGTCGAGGCGTACCCGCACGATACGCAGGGCGCCAAGACGTCGTCCTCGTACCTGTACAACGGCACGCGCTCACTCTTCGAGCGCGCAGGGTTCACCTACGAGCGCTCGGTGGGCAAGAAGAACTGCGTGATGCAGAGGACGGTGCCACCGAGCGGCAAGTCCTGATACATCGCCCCTCGGGCCCTCGCGCGGGCCACTTTCTGAACGCGTTCAACTCGCTGCTACGCTGCGCTCGTTGACAGGGGGGTCTATGAAGATTGTCATTCCCGGCGGCACCGGGCAGGTCGGCACGCTGCTGCGCAGGTCTCTGATCGCCGAGGGCCACGATGTAGTCGTCCTGACACGGCGGCCCACGCAGCCGCACGAGATCGCCTGGGACGGCGCGAGTCTCGGCGACTGGGCCAAGGAGCTCGACGGGGCCGGCGGCGTGATCAACCTCGCGGGCCGCAGCGTCAGTTGCCGCTACAACGACGCGAACCTGCGGGCCATGATGGACTCGCGCGTCCGTTCGACCGAAGTGATCGGCGCGGCCATCGCACGCTGCGACACCCCGCCCGAGGTCTGGCTCCAAGCGTCCACCGCCACGATCTACGCCCACCGCTACGACGCGCCGAACGACGAGCACAGCGGCGTGATCGGCGGCGGCGAGCCGGGCGTACCGAAGTACTGGGAGTACAGCGTCCGCATCGCGCGGGCTTGGGAGCAGGCCCAGCATCAGGCCGACACCCCGGAGACCCGCCGCGTCGCGCTGCGTTCGGCGATGGTCATGAGCCCGGATCGCGCCGGGATCTTCGACTACCTCTCCTGGCTGGCCAGGCTCGGTCTGGGCGGCCCCGTCGCCGGCGGCGCCCAGTACGTCTCCTGGATCCACGAGCACGACTTCGTCCGCGCCGTCGTCCACCTGCTGACCGAGGACCGTCTCGACGGCGCGGTCAACCTCGCGTCCCCGGGACCGCTCCCCCAACGCGACTTCATGCGCGCCCTGCGCAAAGCCTGGCGGATGCCGATCGGCCTACCGGCCACCGAGCGGATGGCACGCATCGGGGCGTTCGCGCTCCGCTCAGACGTCGAACTGCTGCTCAAGAGCAGGCGAGTGGTGCCCGCGAGGCTGCTCGAATCAGGCTTCGAGTTCGAGTACGCGCCCTGGCCCCGGGCTGCCGCCGAACTCGTCCGGCGCAGGTCGCGCGCCGGGCTCTGAGCGGCGGATCCGCCCGCTTGCGTTTGGAAACCGATCGGTTTACCTTAGGAGAGGAAACCGATCGGTTTACTTGGCGAGGAGAGAGTCATGACGGACATCAAGGGATCCGTGGCGCTGGTCACCGGGGGCAGCAGGGGGATCGGGAAGGAGCTGGTGGAGCAGCTCTACGCACGGGGAGCGCGGAAGGTCTACGCGACGGCGCGGGACCCCCGGACGGTCACGCACCCGGACGCGGTGGGCTTGGCCCTGGAGGCGGCGGATCCGCGGGCGGCGGCGGCGCTGGCCGCGGCGGCTCCGGACGTCACGATCCTGATCAACAACGCGGGCGGGTCGGCGCGGGCGGACTATCTGACCTCGACCGAGGAGGAGGCCCGGCAGGACTTCGAGACGAACTTCTTCGGGCCGCTCTGGGTCACGCGGGCGTTGCTGCCGGTCATCGAGGCGAACGGGGGCGGCCACATCCTGAACGTGCACTCGGCGCTGTCCTGGCTCGCGGACGGCAGGACGTACAGTGCGTCGAAGGCGGCGTTCTGGTCGCAGACGAACTCGCTGCGGCTCGCGCTCCAGCCGCGCGGCATCACGGTCACCGGGCTGCACGTCGGCTACGTCGACACGGACCTGACCAGCACGGTCGAGGCGGAGAAGGTCTCGCCGGTCACGGTGGCCTCGAAGGCGCTCGACGGCATCGAGGCGGGCGACTACGAGGTGCTCGTGGACGGCGTCTCCGAATACGTGAAGTCGGCGCTGTCCGGGCCGATCGAGCAGATGTACCCGCAGCTGGCGCGATGAGTAGGGATACCCTCGGCATATGAGCACTGAGACCAGATCCAACCCCCGCGAGCGCCTGCTCGAGGCTGCCGCGAACCTCGCGTACCAGGACGGGGTCGGCATCGGGGTCGAGGCGCTGTGCAAGGCGGCGGGCGTGTCGAAGCGCTCGATGTACCAGCTGTTCACCAGCAAGGACGAACTGCTGGCGGCCAGCCTGGAGCGGCGCGCGGCGGAGACCGGCGGACTGCTGATGCCCCCGGCCGACGCGCCGCTGCCGCCGCGCGCGCGGATCCTGCACGTGTTCGAGCGGCTGGAGCAGCAGGCGCTGCTCCCGGAGTACAGGGGCTGCCCGTACCTCGCGATGCAGGTCGAGCTCAAGGACGCCGAGCATCCGGCGAGCGTCGTCGGGCGCCGGATCAAGCGGGACCTGGAGCTGTTCTTCCGGCACGAGGCGGAGCGCGCGGGCGCCGCGGACCCGGAACTGCTCGGCCGGCAGCTCGTGCTCGTCTTCGACGGGGCCAGCGCGCGGGCCGGGATCCGGGCCGATGACGTGCAGGGTCTCACCATCGCGACGGTCGGCACGCTCTTGGACGCGGCGGGGGTACGCTAAGTATCGTTCAACAATCCTCGCGCTTCTGGGAAGGCTCGATCCGTGACGAACGCGAACGGGAACGGTACCGACGACTCCGCCGCCGCCACCGGTGATCCGGTGCACGCCACGGTCCACGGGTGCGCCGAGCGGGCCGCACGAGGGGCTTCGTCGCTGGTCAACGCGCCGAAGTCGGCGATCGACGCGGCGCTGCGCGGCATGGCCGGGCGGGTGCGCTCGGCGGCTCCGGCGCTGATCGCGGCGAACGAGGCGGACCTCGCCGCCGCCCGGGCGGGCGGAATGTCCGAGGCGCTGCAGGACCGGCTGCGTCTGACCTCAGAGCGGCTGGACGCGATGGCCGCGCAGCTGACCGCGCTGGCGGACGTGGCCGAGGAGCCGCGCGACCGGGTCGTCGAGCAGCGGCCGGACGGACTGACGCTGCTCGAGCGGCGTCGGCCGGTCGGCGTGATCGGCGCGAACTTCGAGGCGCGGCCGAACGTGACCGTGGACGTCGCGTCCCAGCTGCTCAAGTCGCGCAACGGAGGTGTGCTGCGCACCGGCTCGGCGGCGCTGCGCTCCAGCCAGGCGCTGATGGACCAGGTCGTCGCGCCCTCGCTCGCCGAAGCCGGCCTGGACCCGGACGCGATCCAGCTGATCCCGGTCGAGGACCGTTCGGCTGCCTACGCGCTGGTCGCCGTGCCCGACCTCGTTCCCCTGGTCATTCTGCGCGGCAGCGGCGAGAGCACCCGCGACCTGGCCCGCGAGGCCGCGCAGCACGGCGTGCGCACCCTGGCCCACGCGGACGGCGGCGGCGTGCTCTACATCGCTCCGGGCGCGGGCGCGGAGCTGGCGCACCGGATGGTCGAGGAGAGCCTGGACCGGCTCGGCGTCTGCAACCGTCTCAACCTTCTGCTTCTCGACCGCTCGCTGCGCGACGAGCTGCTGCCGGGCGTTCTGGATCTGCTCAAGGGCCTCGGCATCGAGGCCTCGCTGCCCCCGCACGACCACCCGCGCGGCTTCGAGTGGGCGCTGGACTCCGACCGCGCCGCCACCGTGACGATCGACGCCGTGGACGGTCCGGCCGAGGCCGCGCGCGTCGCCAACGAGGAGACCTCCGGTCTGGCCGCCGCCGTCGCGACCGAGGACGCCGCGGTCGCCCGCGAGTTCCTCGACGCCTACGGCGGCTCCGGCGGCTTCTGGAACTGCCCGACCCGCCTGCTCGACGGCTTCAAGCTGCTCCGCCTCCCGGAGACCGGCATCAACATCGACCGCGTCCCCGGACCCCGCGGCCCGGTCACCTACCGGGACCTCTCGCTGCGCCAGTACGTCACCGTCCCCACGGCGACCGTCGCAGCGGTCAGCGATGCCGTCTGATCGCTACTCGGCGCAGCTGAACGACCTGCGGTAGTCGGCCGGCGTGACGCCCACGACGCGGCGGAAGTGGTGGCGCAGCAGGGTGCCGGAGCCCAGGCCGCAGGCGTGGGCGATCTCCTCCATGCCGAGCGCCGTCTCCTCGAGGAGGCGGCGGGCGTGCAGCACCCGCTGCTGGGTGATCCAGCGGAGCGGGGTGGTGCCGGTCTCGGCGACGAAGCGGCGGGCGAAGGTGCGTTCGGACATGCGGGCGCGGCGCGCCAGGTGGGCGGTGCCGAAGTCGGCGGTGAGGTTGTCGATCATCCAGTCGAGCACCGGCTGCAGGCTGTCGCACTCGGTGTCGGGCACCGGGAGGTCGATGAACTGGCGCTGGCCGCCGTCGCGCTGGGGCGGGACGATCATACGGCGGGCGATGGCGTTGGCGACGGCGGAGCCGAGTTCGCGGCGGACGAGGTGGAGGCAGGCGTCGATGCCGGCGGCGGTTCCGGCGCTGGTGATGACGGTGCCCTCGTCCACGAACAGGACATCGGGGTCGACCTTCGTCTCCGGATAGCGCTCGGCGAACTCGTCGGCGTGGTGCCAGTGCAGCGTGCAGCGCAGGCCGTCGAGGATTCCGGCCTCCGCGAGCAGGAACGCGCCGGAGCACACCGTGAGCAGCGTCGTTCCCCGTGCGTGCGCGGCGCGCAGGGCTTCGAGGATCGCGGGCGGGCAGGCGGCCGGCTGTCCGGCGACGGCGGGCACGACGACCAGGTCGGCGCCGAGGACGGCGTCGAGGCCGTACGCCGGCACGAGGTGGAATCCGGTGGAGGCGAGCGGCTTGCCGGGATGCTCGCCGCAGACGCGGAAGTCGAAGGGCGGCACGCCGTCGTCGGTGCGGTCGATGCCGAACACCTCGCACACGACGCCGAGTTCGAAGGCCGCGGTGCCCTCCATCACCAGGGCCGCGACGGTCTTGAGCATGCCCTCACGGTACCTGGCAGGATTTTGTGGCACAAGGGCAATAGTGCCACTGGTTGTGGACGGCCCCGGCTCGAATACTGGGAAGCATGAACGAGACGGAGCTCTTCCCCGAGGTCAGGACCGCCCGCGTGGTGGTCGGGTTGACGGGTTCGGCCAGCAGCGGCGCCGCGCTGCGCCGGGCCGTGTACGAGGCGCGGCGCACCGGGAACGCGCTCGTCGCGGTGCTCGCGTGGGAGCCGCCGGGCGGCGAGGCCGTGTACCGCAGGGCGCCCGAGCCCTCGCTGCTCGCGCACTGGGAGCAGCAGGCGCGGCAGCGGCTCGACACGGCCGTGGCCGAGGCGCTCGGCGCCTTCCCCGCGGATCTGCATGTCGAGACGCTCGTCGTGCGCGGGCCGGCGGCCTTCGTGCTGAACGCGGTGGCCGATCGCGCGGACGACCTGCTCGTCCTCGGCGCCGGGCCGCGGCGCACGCTGTCCGGGTACCTGCGCGGCGCGATCCGGCGCCGGGTGGTGCGGACCTCGCGGGCGCCGGTGCTGCTGGTCGCCCCGCTCTCCGGGCCGCGCGCGATGCGCCGCGAGCTGCGGAACCTCTCGCCGGACGACTTCCTGGCGGGTCAGGGCTGCTGAGCGGCCGTCAGCGTGGAGCCGACGCTCGCCGCGACCACGGCGACGATCGCGCCGAGGGCGAGCGCGCCGACCGCCTGGCCGAGCACGAGCCAGCCGGCGAAGGTGGCGACGACCGGCTCCAGGCTGAGCAGGATGCCGAAGGCGCGGCGCGGGAGCCTGCGCATGGCCGCGAATTCGAGCGAGTAGGGCACGATCGAGGCCATGAGCGCCGTGCCGAGGGCGACGAGCAGCAGCCCGGGCCGGTCGGCGATGCGCTCGGCGCCGCGCACTCCCCCGGGAGTGAGCACGAGGGCTGCGACGGCCATCGAGACCGCCAGCGCGCCGCGGCCCGGGACCTGGGCCGTCACGCGCGCGCCGATCAGGATGTACAGCGCCCAGAAGACCGCGGCGATCAGCACGAACACGACCCCGACCACGTCGAGCGGGCTCGCCGAGCCGCCGTCGCCGTTCAGTCCGAGGGTGGCGACGCCGAGGAGCGCGAGCAGCACCCAGGCCAGGTCGCGGGGACGCCGGGACAGCGCGGCGGCGAGGGTGAGCGGGCCGACGAACTCGACGGTGACGGCGACGCCGAGCGGGATCCGCGCGATCGCGGCGTAGAAGAACCCGTTCATGCCCGCGAGGGTGAGGCCGAACAGGATCACGGCGCGCCACTGGGCCCGCGTCCACGCGCGGATGCCGGGCCGGGTGGCGACGAGCAGCACGGCCGCCGCGAGGCCGAGGCGCAGCAGCGTCGCCCCGGAGGCGCCGGTGGCCGGGAACAGGTGCGTGGCCAGGGCGGCGCCGACCTGCAGCGAGGTGCAGGAGCCGATGACCATCAGCGTGGCGGGGCCGGCGGTGGCGGAGGCGGACGGCCTGACGGGGGACGGCGAGCTCATGGCTCCAGGTTCGGGCCGCGCCGACTGATTCGTCCAGCGAATCTTTTCGAGCGATACTGATAAGGAGAATTGATGAGTCGGAGAGGACCGCCATGCTGGACGTGCACCGCCTGCGGCTGCTGCGCGAGTTGGAGCGCCGCGGCACGCTGAAAGCCGTCGCCGACGCCCTCTCCTACAGCCCGTCCGCGATCTCGCAGCAGCTCAGCCAGCTCGAGGCGGAGACCGGGGTCAAGCTGCTCGAACAGGCGGGGCGCGGCGTCCGGCTCACGGCGCAGGCGAGGATCCTGGTCTCGCACACGGAGGTCGTCCTCGAACGGCTCGAACTCGCCGAGGCCGATCTGCGCGCGTCGCTGACCGAGGTGACCGGCACGTTGCGGGTCGCGTCGTTCCAGTCCGTGCTGCTGGCACTTGTCCCGGCTGCGCTCACGCTGCTCGCCGAGCAGCACCCGGGCCTGCGCGTCGAGATCACGCACGACGAGGCGGGTTCGGCCTTCGCGGGGCTGCTGGCGCACGAATTCGACGTCGTACTCGGCGAGGAGTATCCGGGGATTCCGCAGCCGCGGGTCGAAGGCGCCCACACCCAACTGCTGGCCCTCGACGAACTGCTGCTCGCGCTGCCGAAGCACGGGCCATACGCCCGCGGCGCGGACGACGGCGCGCCGGTGCGGCTCGGCGATCTCGCCGACGTGCCCTGGGTGCTCGACCTGGCCGACGGTGTGCCGGGCGAATGGGCCAGGACCCTGTGCCGGACCGCCGGATTCGAGCCGGACATCCGCTTCGCCAGCCCCGACCTGCTGCTGCAGATCCACCTCGTGGAGACCGGCCACGCGGCCGCGCTGCTGCCCGGTCTGCTGCTCGACTACGACCGGGGCCACGATATGCGGATCTCCCGGCTCCCCGGCCGCCCGCACCGCAGGCTGACGACCGGTGTGCGCGCGGGGGCGGCGCGGCATCCCGCCGTCCTGGCCTTCCGCAGCGCGCTGAAGCAGGGCCTGCGCCGGACGCATGACGGCTGACGGTCCGGGCCGGGAAATGCCGTAGCCCGGTCGGGTGGGTAGACCGACCGGACTACGAGCACTCCCCTCAAATGTGGCTTATCAGAAGGCTCCGACCCCGTCCGGGGTGCCGTTGCCGGTCGGGCCGTCCCAGCCGCTGCGCGCGGTGCACAGCTGGCTCGTCGAGCAGGAGCCGTCGCTGCCCGAGGTCACGTCGAACAGCGAGGACTTGTTCGTGTAGGACAGCGCCGCGTTGTCGATCGACGAGGTGTTGCCCGCCAGCGCGTAGACGCTCGCGATGAGCGGGGACGCGACGCTCGTGCCGCCGTAGACCTGCCAGCCGGAGTAGCCCTGGTAGGGGGTCGTGTCGTACACGGCCACGCCGGTGTTCGGGTCGGCCACCGCGGAGACGTCGGCCACGGCGCGCTTCGAGCAGCCGGTGCCCGCGCCGGACTGGAAGCTCGGCTTCGCCTCGTACGCCGAGCAGCCCGCGCCCGCGCCGGACCACGCGGTCTCGGTCCAGCCGCGCGCGTTCGAGGACGTGCTCAGCGAGGTGCCGCCGACGGCGGTGACGTAGGGGCTCGCGGCCGGGTACTCGACGCCGTAGCCGCTGTCACCGGAGGACGCGGTGATCGCGATGCCCGGGTGGTCGTAATACGTCGTGTCGTAGGTCGTGTCCGTGGAGGACTCGCTGCCGCCGTAGCTGTTGGAGATCGCGTCGGCGCCCAGCTTGGCGGCCTCGTTCACGGCCTTGCCGAGGTTGGTGTTGGAGGCGGTGGTGGCCTCGACCAGGATGATGTGGCAGTTCGGGCAGGCCGCGCTGACCATGTCCAGGTCGAGCGACTCCTCCGTGGCCCAGCCGGCGTTGGTCTTCGGCAGGGTGCTGGAGCCGGTCTGGCCGACGATCTTCAGGCAGCCGCTGGCCTTGGTGCACGCGGGCAGGCCGTAGGTGCTGCGGTAGACGGCGAGGTCCGCGGCGGCGGTGGGATCGTTGTAGGCGTCGACGATGGCGACGGTCTCGCCGCTGCCGGCCGTGCTCGACGGCAGCTTGTAGGCGGACTGCAGGCTCGACGGGCCGAACCCGGAGGGGGTCGCGTCGGCGACGGCGCCGATCTTGTGGGACCTGGCGTCGTTGCGGATCGCGTCGCTGTGCGCCCAGTTCGCGGCCGACGTGGCGGAGGCGGCGGCGGTGGGCGTAGCGGCGGCGGCCACGGTGCTGAGTGCGGGGGTCGCGCACAGACCCGCAGCGGCGGTGACCGCGAGAGCGAGCGTGGGTATGAAGCGTGGCATAAAACGAAGAATGGCGAACACCGCCCCATGCCCGAGTAAAGCGCGGGCAACAGGTTGACCATCCGCGTTCAGCGTTGAGGGTATTCGCTACGCGCCGGTACGATCACGCACGCGAACCGCACCCGCTCGGCAGCAGGTCAGCGCGGTGCGCACCCGCAGGGCGCGCCGCGCTCCGGGCCGAATTCGAACCCGGGTTCGGTTCTCGGACCGCGAACGGCGCGCCCTTTTTAGTTAAGCAGCTTTTCGTGCGTAAGGGATACACAGGCCGCTGAGATGCTTCGCAAGCTCTTGGTTCAACCGGCGAGAAGCTGCTCGAACGGTATGACATCGTCGTCGTCCGGAACGTCGGCCTCGGCCGGCTGCGGCTTCGCCGCGCGGGGGGCGAGCAGCAGCGCCAACTCCCTTGCCGAGCGGTCGATCCGGCCGAGGAACTCCGCGGCCTCGCCGCCCCAGTCCTCCGTCGCCGCGTACACGGCGGTCGGCACGACGGTGGCGTGCAGGTAGGAGAACAGCGGGCGCAGCGCGTGCTCCAGCGCGAGCGAGTGGCGCGCGCTGCCGCCGGTCGCGGCGATCAGCACCGGCGTGCCGCTGAGGGCCGCGGGGTCGATCAGGTCGAAGAAGGACTTGAACAGGCCGCTGTAGGACGCGGAGAAGATCGGCGACACGACGATGAGGCCGTCCGCGTGCTCGACGGCGCGCAGGGCGTCGCCGAGCTCCGCGTTCGGGAAACCGGTGACCAGGTTGTTGGCGATGTCCACGGCCAGGTCGCGCAGCTCGATCACCCACGGCTGCACATCACGGCCCTGTCCGCGCAGCTCGCGGGCTGCCGCGGCGGCGAGCCGGTCGGCCAGCAGCCGCGTACTCGAGGGCTGACGCAATCCCGCGGAGACGACGACCAGCCGGAGCGCTTCCATCCTCGTACACCCTTTCCTTGATTCTGTTGTCGATCGGTTGTGGATCAGTTCCCGCCGCGCGCGGCGGCGAGCAGCGAGGCGTGCGTCGGGGCGTCCGGGACGGTCGCGGGGCGGTTCTTGGCGAACTCCTCGCGCAGCACCGGCACGACCTTCTCGCCGAGCAGGTCGATCTGCTCCAGCACCGTCTTCAGCGGCAGACCGGCGTGGTCCACCAGGAACAGCTGGCGCTGGTAGTCGCCGAAGTGCTCGCGGAACTTCAGCGTCTTCTCGACCACCTGGTCCGGGGTTCCGACGGTGAGCGGCGTCTCGCGGGTGAACTCCTCCAGCGAGGGTCCGTGCCCGTAGACCGGCGCGTTGTCGAAGTACGGACGGAACTCGCGCACCGCGTCCTGCGAGTTGGCGCGCATGAAGACCTGCCCGCCGAGGCCGACGATGGCCTGCTCCTCGGTGCCGTGCCCGTAGTGCGCGAACCGGCGGCGGTACAGCCCGATCAGCCGCTGGTAATGCTCCTTGGGCCAGAAGATGTTGTTCGCGAAGAAGCCGTCGCCGTAGTAGGCGGCCTGCTCCGCGATCTCGGGCGAGCGGATCGAACCGTGCCACACGAAGGGCGCGATCCCGTCGAGCGGACGCGGCGTGGACGTGAACCCGTTGAGCGGAGTGCGGAACTTGCCCTCCCAGTCCACGACATCCTCGCGCCAGAGCCGGCGCAGCAGCGCGTAGTTCTCGACGGCCAGGGAGATACCGTCGCGAATATCCTTGCCGAACCACGGATACACCGGGCCGGTGTTGCCGCGCCCCATCACCAGGTCGACGCGACCGCCCGACAGGTGCTGAAGCATCGCGTAGTCCTCCGCGATCTTCACCGGGTCGTTCGTCGTGATCAGCGTCGTGGCCGTCGACAGGATCAGCTTCTCCGTGCGCGCGGCGATATAACCCAGCATCGTCGTCGGCGAGGACGGCACGAAGGGCGGGTTGTGGTGCTCGCCCGTCGCGAACACGTCGAGACCCACCTCCTCGGCCTTCAACGCGATCGCGACCATCGCCTCGATCCGCTCATGCTCGGTCGGCGTGCGACCGGTGGTGGGATCCGGCGTGACGTCGCCGACGGTGAAGATCCCGAACTGCACGGCACTCACCCTCTCAAGGTTGTTGACGATTCAACTATACCCCGAACGGGCGGTGCCGTGCCGTTATTCCGGCGCACCTCTCGCGCTCAGGCGGCGGTCAGGCGGCGGTCAGGGCGTCGCGCAGGAAGCCGACGGCCTGGGTGATCGCGGCCTGGGCCGCGTGGGTCTCGCGCAGGGCGTCGAGCATCACGAAGTCGTGGATGATGCCCTGGTAGCGCGTCGCGGTGACCGGCACGCCGGCCTGGCGCAGCTTGTTGGCGTAGGCCTCGCCCTCGTCACGCAGCACGTCGGCCTCGCCGGTGATGACCAGCGCCTGAGGCAGGCCGGCGAGCTGCTCGACCGTGGCGCGCAGCGGGCTCGCGGTGATCTCGGCACGCTGGGCCGGGTCGGTCGTGTACTGGTCCCAGAACCACTGCATGCCGTCGCGGCGCAGGAAGTAGCCCTCGGCGAACCGGCGGTACGAGCCGGTGTCGAAGGACGCGTCGGTGACCGGGTAGAACAGCACCTGCGCGCGCAGCGGCACGTCGCCGCGCTCCTTGGCCATCAGCGTCAGGGCGGCGGTCATGTTGCCGCCGACCGAGTCTCCGGCCACGGCGATGCGCGTCGTATCGAGGCCCTTGCCCGCGCCCTCGGCGAGGATCCAGCGGGCGACGGCGTAGTTCTGCTCGATCGCGACCGGGTAGCGGACCTCGGGCGAGAGGTCGTACTCGGGGAAGACGACCGCCGCGCCGGAGCCGACGGCGAGCTCGCGGACCAGCCGGTCGTGCGTGTGCGCGTTGCCGAAGACCCAGCCGGCGCCGTGGATGTAGATGACGACGGGCAATGCGCCGGTCGCCCCCGCGGGCCGCACGATCCTGGCCCGGACCGAGCCGGTCGGCCCGCCGGAGACGGTGATCCACTCCTCGTCGACGGCGGGCTTCGCGATCTCGCCGGACTGCACCTCGTCGACCGCCTTGCGGCCCTCGGCCGGGGCGAGGTCGAAGAGGAACGGCGGCTGGCCGGTGGCCGCCGCGAACGCGGCCGCGGCCGGCTCGAGAACCGGGGCCTCGGGGGTGTAGTCGCTGGTCATGGCTCTGCTCCTTCGTCTCGTGGAGTCCGGTGGGCTCCGCCTGGAATTAACCTAGCGCGCGATTGCCTCGTGCACAAGTTAATCGTGCCGTGGGCTATCATGGATCCGCGCCGGGACCCCGGTGCGCGGTCGGACGATCGAGTGGAAGGGAGCGGCGGCCATGGCGACAGCCCGGCACAAGGACGCCGATCAGGCCGGATTCCCCGCGGAACTGGACGACCTGCTCTGCTTCGCGCTCTACGCGGCCTCCCGCGCGGTCACCACCCGGTACCGCCCGCTGCTCGACGAGCTGGGCCTCACCTATCCGCAGTACCTGGTGATGGTCGTGCTGTGGGAGCGCGACAGCGTCCCGATCAAGGACATCGGCGCCGCCCTTCAGCTGGACTACGGGACGCTGACACCGCTGATCAAGCGCCTGGAGTCGGCCGACCTCGTCCGCCGCGAGCGCCTGCCCGAGGACGAGCGGACCGTGCAGGTCAGCCTCACCGACGCGGGCCGCGCCCTGCGCAAGCGCGCCGCGTGCATCCCCGGGACGATGGGCGGCGCGATGGGCCTGAGCGACGAGGAGTTCGAGCACACGAAGCTGCTGCTGCGCCGGCTGGCCGCGAACGTGTCCGCAGAGGACTGACGCTCCGCGCCGCTTCGAAATCCGTTGGCACGCTGCTTGATGGCCCCGCTACGATACCGGCTCGACAGGTTGAACGACGTGTAGCTCAACGAGATAGAGCACCGGGCTTGAGACCCGGAGGGTGCGGGGGCGGGTCCTGCCACGTCGGCATGAGTGAGCAGGGCGGCGACGTCTCCATCGGGTACGCCTTCGGGCAGTGGACGAAGGCGCTGCACGCCTCCGTCGACACCGATCCCGAGGTGCGCGAGCACGCGGCGGCGCGGATGCGCCGGTGGCAGGACGTGATCCGGGGCATGGCCGACGGGAGCGTCGTGGTCGGCGACCGGACGCCGGTCAAGGATCTGCCCGCGTGGGTGACGCTCGAGGTGCTGCACGGCGGTTTCGCCACCGGCCGCGCGCTCGCCGAGACTCCCGTGGACGACGAGGAGGCCGTGCTCGCCGCGCGCCACGGCATCCCCGCGGACCGCGCCGCGCTGTTCGTGCACCACCTGAGCCGCGAGGGCCAGGAGGAACTGCGTGCCCTGATGCACGACGGCGGATACCGGATCGCGGCGCCGGAGAACGCGGCGCTGCCGGTCCTCGCATGGCTGGTCGCGAACGGCCGTGCCGCGGAGGCCGAGGAGTTGGTCGGCCGGATCGCCCCCCTCGCCGCGCGACTGCGTTTCACCCCGATCCCGTCTCCGACCTCGGCAGCCGTCTCCGACGACGGATTCGTCTTCCGGGAGACCGTGCGAGACGTGCGTGACGCGCTGGACCGCCGTCGGCCGAACCGGCGCGTGGCCACCATGAACGAGGCTCTGACCGTATGGAACCCGTTCTCCGACGAGGTCCTCTCCTGGTGGCTCGAGTCCGTCGGGGACCGCGCTCCCGGCGAGGTGGTCTCCGAGGCCTGGCTGGACCGCGGCCGCGAGCTGTCCGCGCGCTACCGGGCCCTCGCGGCGGAGCACACGCTCTGCGGCAAGCACCGCAACCCGAAGCAGAACCTTGCGTTGCTGCTGTCCTGCCTGGAGACCGTCATCGCGGGCGAGGAGCTCGACGCGCGGCGGCGCGGCCGGCTGCGGCCGGCCGTCGAGTCCATGGTGCGCCGCCGCGGCGTGCCCGGCGAGGAGCGGCACCGTGAGCTGCGCGACGAGCAGGCCGCGCAGTCCGAACTGCCGACGGGCACCGACTTCGTGCGCATTCTCGCGGACCGCCTCGGCGATCTGCCGCAGCAGACCGGTATCGCGGACATCGAGCACGCGATCGCTCCGGTCGACGCGCTGGAGAGCATCGCGCACCCGCGGGTCCCGGAGGGCGCGGCGATCCCCGCGTCCCTGGAGCGCATCGTGCGCCGGGCCACCGCGGCGCCCGTCGACCGGCTCGTCGACCTCGGGCTGATCGGTTCGAGCGAGGTGCTGGCCGCGCTGCTCCCCCACCTGACCGCGCGCACGTTCGCCGCCTCGTTCCCCGATCCGGAACTCCGTGCCCTGATGGCAGAGCTCTACCGCGCGTTCCGCTCCCGGCGCTCGCTGCTGCTGGTCAACCTGCAGCACCAGGTGCGTATCAGTGAGCTGCCGTGGGTCGCGGCGCTCTCCGGCGTGCGCACCGGATCGGCGCGGACCGAGGCGCGCGAGACGCTGCGCGAACTCGGCGCGCTCGCGCTTTCCGGCTTCCCGGCCACCCAGATTCCGAACAAGCTGGTCACCGAGTTCGCGGCGCTCTCGAGGGCGGCCGAGCTCGACGTGCCGTGGGTCGAGGAGCTGGCCGCGGACATCTTCATGGGCGTCTTCTCCCCGAAGTTCGAGCGGGCCGCGAGGCTCGCGGGCGGGTTGCTCGCGGGCAGTGTGTACGAGCGCTACTACGGCATCGACTACCCGGGCCTGCTCGCGACGCCCGAGCCCGATCCGACCGTGTCCGGCCGACGCGTGGGCTACACGCGCGTGCCGGGCGCGTTCGACAAGCTGTGCATCGAACGCGCCGACCGGGCCGGCCGGAACGGCGTGTCGGTGGCGTCGCAGGGCATGGTCATCGAGCAGGCGCAGATCCTGACCACGCACAACCTCGCCGCCCTCGCGGGCCCGTGCGGCGTGCGGCCGCGCGATGGATGGCAGCACCTCGCGGGCCGCGCGTTCACGCATATGCTGCGGCTCGCCCGCCAGCTCCCGCAGGCGCGCAGGCCGCTGCCGCTGATCAAGGACCTCGCGTACGCGTGGCGGCAGATCCTGTTCTACCTCTCGATGCCGGACGCGGACGTGGACGCGTTCCTGTTCGGGGCGCACATAGCCCTGGCCGAGCGCGGCCCGGCCATGGAGGCGATGCTCTCCCCCGTGCTCGACGGCCTCGACGCGATCGCGCACGGCGGCGCCTTCGACGCCTCCGGCCGAGTCGGCGACGGCTACCAGTTCACCGGCTGGTCCACCGGCGGCCACTGGCTCCGCGGACGCCGCGTGCCGGACGACGCAGTGCGCTGACTCACGCGCTCCCGCCGACGTCCGGCACGCGGCCCGTGGCCCGTGGCCCGCTCCAGCGGCTACGCGGCGTCGAGGGCGAGCCGGATCTTCCGCGCCATCTCCACCTCGGTCGGCAGCGCCGCGCCCCGGTGCGAGCGCTGCACCGCGTCGATCACCATGTCGATCGTCGCGCGGAGGTTCTCCACCTCGGCCGGAACCTTCTCCGCGAGCAGCCGGGCCGAGCCCGTGATCGCGGGGAAGACCTTGTCGGCCATCTCCCCCACGCTCTTCCCGCCCACGTTCAGGTCGGCGGGCTTGGCCGTGACCACGCGGCCGATGAGCCCGGTCGCCGTGTGCACGGCCTTGCCGCCCGCGATCCCGGCCCGGGTCGCGGCGATCGGGCCCCCGTTGGCCGCGATCATCAGCGCGAGTGCCCCGTGCACGGCGTTCTGCAGCGTGGTCCGGTCCTCGGCGGTCAGCACGGCGTCGATGTCAGTGTGAGCGTCAGTGCGAGTGATCATGAGAGTCTTCCCCTTCAAGCAGTTCTTGTCGGTTAGCCGGCGACCGGCGCGTCGAAGTCGATGCGGTGGCGCAGCGACGGCCCGGTCGTCCGCTCGACGATCCGCGGGCTGAACATGATCGGCATCAGGGCCCGCATGAACACCTTGGCGACCGGACCCGGGGCCTTGGCGTGGTTGATCCGCGCGGCGTTCGCGGCGATCTTCTCGACCCGGCCCCGCCGCAGGCGCTCGTACGCCGCGAACGCG
>DASTAE010000333.1:0-30573 GCA_035712985.1 Actinospica sp. | reverse complement strand
CGGCGGAGGCGGGCACGGGCTGGCCACGGCGTACTACCTGGCGAAGAACCACGGCATCAGGAACGTGGCCGTGCTGGAGAAGGGCTGGCTCGCGGGCGGCAACATGGCCCGCAACACCACGATCATCCGCTCGAACTACCTGTGGGACGAGAGCGCGGGCATCTACGAGCACGCGCTGAAGCTGTGGGAGGGGCTTGAGGAGGATCTGGACTACCCGATCCTGTTCAGCCAGCGCGGCGTGCTGAACCTCGCGCACACCCTCCAGGATGTGCGCGACAGCAAGCGCCGGGTGTTCGCGAACAAGCTCAACGGCGTCGACGCGGAGTGGCTCGAACCGGAAGACGTCGCGAAGGTATGCCCGATCGTGAACATCTCACCCGACGTGCGCTATCCCGTGATGGGCGCGACGTATCAGCCGCGTGCGGGTATCGCGAAGCACGACTACGTCGCCTGGGGCTTCGCGCGCCGCGCCGACGAGTACGGCATCCACCTCATTCAGAATTGCCAGGTCACCGGTATCGACGTGCGCGGCAACCGGGTCGTGGGCGTGCAGACCACGCGCGGCCCGATCGCCGCCGGGAAGGTCGGGCTGGCCGCCGCCGGGCACACCTCCGTGCTCGCCGAGATGGTGGGCCTACGGCTGCCGTTGCAGAGCCATCCGTTGCAGGCCCTGGTCTCCGAGCTGCTCGAACCGGTGCATCCCACGGTCGTCATGTCCAACGCAGTGCACGTATACGTCTCGCAGGCGCACAAGGGCGAGCTGGTGATGGGCGCGGGCGTCGACGGCTACAACGGCTACGGGCAGCGCGGCTCGTTCCACATCATCGAGCGTCAGATGGCCGCCGCGCTCGAGCTGTTCCCGATCTTCGCGCGGGCGCACCTGCTGCGCACGTGGGCCGGGATCGTGGACGTGACGCCGGACGCCTCGGCCATCGTCGGGCTGACGCCGATCGACGATCTGTACGTGAACTGCGGCTGGGGGACCGGCGGGTTCAAGGCCACCCCGGGCGTGGGCTGGTGCTTCGCGCATACCATCGCGGAAGGCGCGCCGCACCCGTTCAACGCCCCGTTCACGTTGGATCGATTCACCAGCGGCGCGCTCGTCGACGAGCACGGTGCCGCGGCCGTCGCCCACTGAGGAATGTGATCTCATGCAGCTGATCGAATGCCCCTGGTGCGGTGCGCGCGAGGAGGCCGAATTCCACTACGGCGGCCAGGCACACGTGCCGTACCCGGCGGACCCCTACGCCCTCTCGGACACCGAGTGGGCCGAGTACGTGTTCTTCCGCGCCAACCCGAAGGGCAGCTACGCCGAGCGCTGGGTGCACAGCGCCGGGTGCCGCAGGTGGTTCAACGCCGTCCGTGACACCGCCACGCACGAATTCCTCACCACCTACCGCCCCGACGAGCCGAAGCCGGTGACCGCATCATGACCGACGGCTCCTTCCGGTTGCCCTCTGGCGGGCGCATCGACCGGACGCGCACGCTGACCTTCACCTTCGACGGCACCGAGTACATCGGCCACCCCGGGGACACCCTCGCCTCCGCGCTGCTGGCCAACGGCGTGCACCACGTCGCGACCGGCATCAAGTACGGCCGGCCGCGCGGCATCGTCTCGGCGGGAGGCGAGGAGCCGAGTGCGCTGGTGCAGATCGAGGCGCCGTTCCCCGAGCCGATGCTGACCGCGACCACCGTCGAGCTCTACGACGGTCTGGTGGCGCGCGGCCTGCGCGGGCAGGGGCGCCTCGCGGCGGAACCCGACCCTGCGCGCTACGACACGATGCACGCGCACTGCGACGTCCTGGTCGTCGGGGGCGGACCGGCCGGACTCGACGAAGCGCTGACCGCCGCGCGCTCCGGGGCCCGTGTGCTGCTCGTGGACGACCAGCCGCAACTCGGCGGATCGCTGCTCGGCATGCCGAAAGCTCCGGAAGCTCCCGATGCGAAGGCCGCCGAACTGGCCGATCTACCGAATGTACGCATCCTCACTCGGACCACCGCCTTCGGCCGCTACGACGACAATCTCGTGCTCGCGCTGGAGAAGCGCACCGATCACCTCGGTACCGCCGCCCCGGCGAACGTGTCGCGGCAACGGGTCTGGCGGATCAGGGCCAAGCAGATCGTGGTCGCCACCGGCGCCCACGAGCGGCCGGTGGTCTTCGCCGACAACGACCGGCCCGGCATCATGCTCGCCGGCGCGGCCCGTGCCTACCTGCACCGCTTCGGAGTCATTCCCGGTCGCCGGATCGCGGTGTTCACTACCAACGACAGCGCCTACGCGGCAGCGCTCGAACTCGCCGATGCCGGAGTGCGGATCGCGGCCGTGGTGGACGCGCGTGATCAGGCGCCGGACGCATGGGTGCGGCAGTGCCGGGAGCGCGGTATCGACATCCTTCCAGGCCAAACGGTGTGCGGGACCAGCGGCGACACGCGGATCACCGCCATCCACCTGACCTCGGGCACTGAGATCCCGTGCGACACGCTGCTGGTGTCCGGTGGCTGGAATCCGGCCGTGCACCTGTTCGGCCAGGCTCGCGGCGAGCTGCGCTACGAGCCAGGACTCGGCGCGTTCGTCCCGGGCGAACCGCTGCCCGATGTGCGTGCCGTCGGTTCCGCGAACGGTGACCACCTCGACTTCGCGGGCCGGGTGCTGTGGGCCGTCCCCGATCCTGCGAACGCAGGTTTCGTCGACCTGCAGCGCGACGCCACGGTGGCCGACGTGCTGCGCGCGACCGGTGCCGGGCTGACCTCGGTGGAGCACGTCAAGCGCTACACGACCATCGGCACCGCGCACGACCAGGGCAAGACCTCCGGCGTCATCGCCTCGGGCATCGTCGCCGAAGCCCTCGGCGTGGACATCGCGGACCTCGGCACCACCACCTTCCGTCCGCCGTTCACTCCCGTCGCCTTCGCGGCCCTCGCCGGACGCGACCGCGGCGCGCTGTTCGACCCTGTGCGCGTGACCGCGCTGCATCCGTGGCACGTCGCCCACGGAGCGCTGTTCGAGAACGTCGGCCAGTGGCACCGGCCCTGGTACTACCCGCGGCCCGGAGAGACGCTGGAGGCCGCCGTGCTGCGCGAGTGCCGGGCGGCCCGCGAGTCGGTCGCGCTGATGGACGGCTCGACCCTCGGAAAGATCGACGTGCGCGGGCCTGACGCGGGGATCTTCCTCGACCGCGTCTACACCAACATCATGAGCACCCTGAAGATCGGCTCCGTCCGCTACGGCGTCATGTGCGGCGTGGACGGCATGATCCTGGACGACGGCACCGTCATGCGCGTGACCGACGACGAGTTCGTGCTCACCACGACGACCGGCAACGCCGCCAAGATCCTCGAGTGGATGGAGGAGTGGCTGCAGACCGAGTGGCCCGAGCTGCGGGTGCATCTGACCTCGGTCACCGAGCACTGGGTCACCATCCCGCTCGTGGGGCCGCGATCGCGCGACGTGCTCGGTTCGCTCGCCCCGGCGCTCGATGTGAGCAACGAGGCGTTCCCGTTCATGACCTGGCGGGACGCGACCGTGGCCGGGATCCCCGCGCGTGTGTGCCGGATCAGTTTCTCCGGCGAGCTCGCCTACGAGATCAACGTCGTCGGCTGGGACGGGCTCACGGTGTGGGAGGCGTTGATCGAGGCCGGCGCGCCGTACGGGATCACGCCGTACGGCACCGAGACCATGCACGTGCTGCGCGCCGAGAAGGGTTATCCGATCATCGGCCAGGACGCCGACGGCACGGTCACGCCGCAGGACTTGGGCATGTCGTGGGTCATCTCCAAGAAGAAGCCCGACTTCATCGGCAAGCGCTCCTTCACGCGCGAGGAGAACACGCGGACAGACCGCAAACAGCTGGTCGGCCTGCTGCCGGTCGACGAGCGCGTGCTGCTGCCCGAGGGCGCGCAGCTCGTCGCCGTGGACGCCTTGCACGAGCCTCCGGTGCCGATGCTCGGACACGTCACCTCCAGCTATCGCAGCGCCGCGCTCGGCCGCACCTTCGCGCTCGCGCTGCTGCGCTCCGGCCGCGAACGCGTCGGCGACACGGTGTACGCCACGCTCGACGACGGCAGCGTCACGCCCGTGACCGTCACCGACTCCGTGCTCTTCGACAAGGAAGGTGCCCGCCGTGACGGTTGAGACCCGCGGCCGCCGCAGCCCGCTCGCCGCGTACGCGACCGACTTCTCCGCGCTGCCGGACGGACTGCGCATCAAGGAGCTGCCGTTCCTCGGCCAGTTCTCGCTCCGCCTGGACCCGGCGGGCCCGGCCGCGGCCGCGGTGAAGCAGCTGCTCGGCTGCGCGCTGCCCGAACCCTGCACCGAGACCCGCGGGGCGGACGCCGAGGTGCTGTGGCTGGGTCCGGACGAGTTCCTGATCCTCACCTCTGACGCGTCGACGGATCTCCCGTTTCAGCTGCGGGAGGCGATCGGCGACGGCTTCGCCTCGGTGATCGACGTCTCCGCCCAGCGCACGACGCTGCGACTCGACGGCCCGCTGGTCCGCGAGGTCCTGGCCCGAGGCTGCGCGATCGACCTCGACCCGAGCGTGAGCCCCGCCGGGACCTGTGTGCAGACCCTCCTCGCCCAGGCGGGGGTCGTTCTGCGCGTTCTCGGTCCGGCGAGTATCGGGTTGCTCGTGCGGCCGTCGTTCGCGCCCTACCTCGCCGACTGGCTCATCGACGCGTGCGCCGAATACCGGGCGCAGATGACGTAAGGCTCGCGGAGGACTCGCGGTCGACGTCGATGAGTGCTAGATCATTGGCGTCGACTCGAAGGAGCGTGGGGTCATGTTTCGCAAGGTGTTGGTCGCGAACCGCGGTGAGATCGCGATTCGCGCATTCCGTGCTGCGTATGAGCTTGGAGCGCGGACCGTCGCGGTGTTTCCACACGAGGACCGGAACTCGCTGCACCGGTTGAAGGCCGACGAGGCCTACGAGATCGGCGAGGTCGGACACCCCGTTCGGGCGTATCTCTCGGTCGACGAGATCATCCGTGCGGCCCAACGTGCCGGGGCGGACGCGGTCTATCCGGGCTACGGCTTCCTGTCGGAGAACCCGGAGCTGGCGCGGGCCTGCGAGCAGGCCGGGATCACCTTCGTCGGCCCGAGCGCGGACCTGCTGGAGCTGACGGGCAACAAGGCGCGCGCGGTGGCGGCGGCGCGGGCGGCGGGCGTGCCGGTGCTCGGCTCCTCGCAGCCGTCGAGCGACGTGGACGAGTTGATCGCGGCGGCCGAGACCATCGGCTTCCCGGTGTTCGTGAAGGCGGTGGCCGGTGGCGGCGGCCGCGGCATGCGGCGGGTGGAGGACCGCGCCGCGCTGCGCGAGTCGATCGAGGCGGCGGCCCGCGAGGCGGCCTCCGCGTTCGGCGACCCGACGGTGTTCCTGGAGAAGGCCGTCGTCGAGCCGCGCCACATCGAGGTGCAGATCCTCGCGGACGGCGCGGGCCACGTGATGCACCTGTTCGAGCGGGACTGCTCGGTCCAGCGCCGCCACCAGAAGGTGATCGAGCTCGCTCCCGCCCCGAACCTCGACCCCGAGCTGCGCGACCGGATCTGCGCGGACGCCGTGCGCTTCGCCACCTCGATCGGCTACCGCAACGCCGGCACCGTCGAATTCCTCCTGGACCGCGAGGGCGACCACGTCTTCATTGAAATGAACCCGCGCATCCAGGTCGAGCACACCGTCACCGAAGAGGTCACCGACGTCGACCTCGTCCAGTCCCAGCTGCGCATCGCCTCCGGCGAGACCCTCGACGACCTCGGGCTTTCGCAGGAGACCGTGACGCTGCGCGGCGCGGCGCTGCAGTGCCGGATCACGACGGAGGACCCGGCGAACGGGTTCCGCCCGGACACCGGCAAGATCAACACGTACCGTTCGCCGGGCGGCTCCGGCATCCGGCTGGACGGCGGCACCACGCACGCGGGCACCGAGATCAGCGCGCACTTCGACTCGATGCTCGTCAAGCTCACCTGCCGCGGCCGCGACTTCCCGACGGCCGTGCGGCGCGCCCGGCGCGCGATCGCCGAGTTCCGCATCCGCGGCGTCGCCACCAACATCCCGTTCCTCCAAGCGGTGCTCGACGACCCGGACTTCCAGGCCGGGCACGTGACCACGTCGTTCATCGAGCAGCGTCCGCACCTGCTGACCGCCCGTCAGTCGGCCGACCGCGGCACGAAGCTGCTGACCTACGTGGCCGACGTGACGGTGAACAAGCCGCACGGCGAGCGGCCGGAGTCGCTCGACCCGGCCACGAAGCTTCCCGCGCTGCCCGCGGCCGAGCCCGCGCCGGGCTCCAAGCAGCGGCTCGCCGAGCTCGGCCCCGAGGGCTTCGCGCGCTGGCTGCGCGAGTCGCCGACGATCGGGATCACCGACACGACCTTCCGCGACGCGCACCAATCGCTGCTGGCCACGCGCGTGCGCACCAAGGACCTGCTCGCCATCGCGCCGGTCGTCGCGCGCACGCTGCCCGGCCTGCTCTCGCTCGAATGCTGGGGCGGCGCCACGTACGACGTCGCGCTGCGCTTCCTGGCCGAGGACCCGTGGGAACGCCTCGCGGCCCTGCGCGCCGCGGTGCCGAACCTGTGCCTGCAGATGCTGCTGCGCGGCCGCAACACCGTCGGCTACACCCCGTACCCCACGGAGGTCACCGACGCGTTCGTACAGGAGGCGGCGGAGACCGGCATCGACATCTTCCGGATCTTCGACGCGCTCAACGACGTGGACCAGATGCGTCCCGCGATCGACGCCGTGCGCGCCACCGGCACCTCCGTCGCCGAGGTGGCCCTCTGCTACACCGCCGACCTGTCGAACCCGGCCGAGAAGCTCTACACCCTCGACTACTACCTCCGCCTCGCGCAGCAGATCGCCGACGCGGGCGCGCACGTGCTCGCGATCAAGGACATGGCCGGTCTGCTGCGCGCCCCGGCCGCCGCGACCCTGGTCACCGCGCTGCGCCGCGAATTCGACCTCCCCGTGCACATCCACACGCACGACACCGCGGGCGGCCAGCTCGCCACCTACCTCGCCGCGATCCACGCGGGCGCGGACGCCGTGGACGGGGCCGTCGCCTCGATGGCCGGCACGACCTCGCAGCCCTCGCTCTCGGCGATCGTCGCCGCGACCGACCACACCGACCGGCCCACCGGCCTCGACCTGCAGGCGGTCGGCGACCTCGAACCGTACTGGGAGTCCGTCCGCAAGATCTACGCGCCCTTCGAAGCCGGACTCGCCTCCCCGACCGGCCGCGTCTACCACCACGAGATCCCCGGCGGCCAGCTCTCCAACCTGCGCACCCAGGCGATCGCGCTGGGCCTGGGGGAGAAGTTCGAGGACATCGAGGCGATGTACGCCGCCGCCGACCGCATCCTCGGCCGCCTGGTCAAGGTCACCCCCTCCTCCAAGGTCGTCGGCGACCTCGCCCTGCACCTGGTCGGCGCGGGCGTGACCCCGGCCGACTTCGAGGCCACCCCGGACAGGTTCGACATCCCCGACTCCGTCATCGGCTTCCTGCGCGGCGAACTCGGCACTCCGCCGGCCGGCTGGCCGGAACCGTTCCGCACCAAGGCGCTGCGCGGCCGCTCCGAGGCCAAGCCGGTCCGCGAACTGACGGCCGAGGACCGCGACGGACTCGACAAGGACCGCCGCGCCACCCTCAACCGGCTGCTGTTCCCCGCGCCCACCCGCGAGTTCGAGACGCACCGTCAGACCTACGGCGACACCAGCGTGCTGCCGAGCAAGGACTTCTTCTACGGCCTGCGCCTGGGCAAGGAGTACGCCGTCGACCTCGAACCCGGGGTACGCCTGCTCCTCGGGCTGGAGGCGATCGGGGAGGCCGACGAACGCGGCTACCGCACCGTCATGGCCACGCTCAACGGCCAACTGCGCCCGATCCAGATCCGCGACGCGGCGGTCTCCGCCGACATCCCCAGCCGCGAGAAGGCCGACCGCGGCAACCCGGGCCACATCCCCGCCCCCTTCGCCGGCGTCGTCACCCTCACCGTCGCCGAGGGCGTGCAGGTCGAGGCCGGGGCGAAGGTCGCCACCATCGAGGCCATGAAGATGGAGGCCGCGATCACCGCGCCCCGGGCCGGAACCGTCACCCGGCTCGCCATCAACCCGATCCAGCAGGTGGAGGCGGGTGACCTGCTCGTCGTCCTCGACTAGGCCCGATCGAGCGCGGACTCCGGCCGTTTGACGGTGCCGATCGGGGTCACCACGGCGCGATGACGAACACCAACCAGAACCCCGACTCCGCGGCGATCCACGTCGTGCGCCTGGTCGCAGCCGGCCCGCACGACGTGCTGCGCGCGGTCCCGCTGACGAACACCAGGCTGCCGAGCCTGGACACCCCGAAGGTCACCGACTGGCTGGCCGAGAACAAGGACGCGATGATCTACGTCCTGCCCGAGGCGGACCTGCCCGCGGACCTGGAAGGCAGGTCCTCCCTGGTCGCGCCGGTGAACCCGCAGGAGTTCGACTCGCTGCGCGCCCTGATGCCCGGAGCCTGACATGAACAGCCGAGACCAGACCGGACAGCGCATGGACACGACGGGCCAGGAGACCCAGGACGTCCCCGAGGACGACGGCGTGCTGCAGCCCGCGGACACCCTGGAGACCGACGATCTCGCGCGCGACCCGCTCGACATCGGGATCAGCCCGCCCGAGCGGCATCCGGCCTCCGAGCGCTTCGGCGTCACCGAGGCCGAGGCCCGCCGGGGCGAGACCCTGGATCAGCGCCTCGCCCAGGAGGAGCCCGACGAACCGGCGACCGGGAGCGGGGAGCGCGCGGGACGGCTGACGGCCAGGGACGCGGGCATGCTGAGCACCGCCGAACCCGAGCCGAGCCAGATCGCGCACGACGTGGGCGAGGACGGCGGCGGCGCCTCCGCCGAGGAGGCGGCCGTGCACGTGATCCCCGAGGAAGAGAGCTGAGAACGCCCCGCGCGCCCGCGCGGGGCTCTTCAGCGCTCCGCGTGGAGCCTGCGGTAGTGCGGATCGGCCATCTCGTCGCACAGGACGCAGTCGGGCGCGGTGTCCGGGCCCGGGGAGTCTCCGGCGCGCAGCGGCTTGCCGCAGACGCACTCGGCGTCGTGCGGCGCCACCTTCTGCTCGGCGAACGCGGGGTAGCACAGATAGCAGACGATGTGCCGCAGCCCGTCGCCGATCGCGGCGTCGTCGCCGAGCCAGGGATCGGTTTCGGTGCGCTCGTCCACGATCACGGGCTTGCGCGGGAGGGTCATCGCCGCCCCCTTTCATCCGGTTCCCGGCCGTGCGCGCATATCCGCATCGAACGCGGGTAGCCGCGCGCCATGACTGGAAACGATCTTCGAGACCTCACCTCCGGCACCGGACCCGGCCTGGACACCGTGCCGCCGACCCCCGTGCCGGACACCGTTCCGCCGCTGCCGGACCCGGACCGGCCGGTCGAGCCGGAGCCGGCGCCGGTTCCCGCGCCCGATCCGGACCGGCCGGTCGAGCCCGGCCCCACCCCGTATCCCGTCCCCGATCCCGACCGCCCGATCGGACCGGATCCGGACCGCCCGGTCACCCCGGAACCCGAGCCGGCCCCGGGCCTGGCGCGCTGAGCGCCGCGTCGCCCCGGCACCGTCGATCAGTCCTTGACGACCTGGTAGATCCCGTAGATCACGCCAGGGACGTGGCCGCACAGCTGGAGCAGGAAAGCCCACAGCACCTTCAGGCTCGGCCCTTCCTTGAGCAGCACCGCGAGGAACGGCAGCACCAGGCAGAGCAGCACGAGAAGCACCTTGATCATGAGCTTCGTCCTTTCGTGGGCGGGCCGGGCGGCCCGCGGCGGCCGCAGGCGGGGTTGCCCCGATCGGCGGCGCCAAACGGCGCCGCCGGGGCTCCGTTTACCCGCGCCGTTTCCGGGCACCGGGCGCTCCCGCCGCGCGATCCACCGCGACCGCGTGACCGGCGGCCGCGGGCTCAGCCCGCGGTGTGCTCCACCGCGATCACGTCTCCGCAGGTGAAGCGGACCCAGCGGCGTCCGTCGAGCGGGGCGGTGCCGCGTTCGTCGGCCGTGCCGCGGCGGCACTGCGGGCAGCGGGCCTCGCGGTCCTCCCAGGCGTGCTCGAAGGTGTCCAGGCCCGCGTCGTGCACGAGGACCGGCGGATCGCTCGCGCGGAACGGATCGTAGGCGTCGCCCACGTCGTGCGGCGGCTTCGGTGCGTCCATGCGCTCTCGGTCGGTCATCTGCGCCTCCCTCGTCGGGTTCTCGGTGAAGGGGCGCTAGTGCCCGCAGTCCGGTGCGCTATCCGTCGGCTGCGCCGAAACGGTGAAGAGAGAAGTCCCGGTCGTTCGGGTGAATCGACGCCGCGAATCGGGATACCCGCCAAACGCCCGACATGGCGCTCTCGTCGAGGCCCTGGTCGAGCGCACCGACGTGCGCAGCCGGACCCGCGCGCCGAGCTCGACCACGCGGATCGCTCCGGCGCGGCGCGCAGCCGGCAGGTTCAGCCGGATTCCGAACGGCTGCGCGCGGCGTGGAGCCGGGCCTTCGCGGAGTAAGGCCGGGAGCTTCAGGCCTCGATCTGGGTCTCGTCCCGGTCGGATTCGGCCCAGAGCGTGTGGAAGGTGCCCTCGCGATCGGTGCGCAGGTACGTGTGCGCGCCGAAGAAGTCGCGCAGGCCCTGGATGAGCGCGGCGGGCAGATGCTCGGCGCGCAGCGTGTCGTAGTAGGCGAGGGCGGCGGAGAACGCGGGGACCGGCAGGCCGTGTCGTACGGCGGTGGCCACGACCTCGCGCCAGGGCTCCTGGGCCTCGGCGATCTCGGTCGCGAACTGCTCCTCGGCCAGCAGGCTGACCAGTCCGGGATCGCCGGAGTACGCGGCGTGGATGCGGTCGAGGAAGGCGGCGCGGATGATGCAGCCGCCGCGCCAGATCTTCGCGACCGCGCCGAGGTCGATGTCCCAGCCGTACTCGGCGGCCGCGTCCCGGATCATCGTCCAGCCCTGGTCGTAGGCGATGATCTTCGAGGCGTACAGTGCCTGGCCCACCTGCTCGACGAAGCGGTCGATGTCGGCGGGCGCCGCCGCGCGGCCGGCGCCGCCGCGCAGCGGCCGGTAGGCCTCGCGGAGCTCGGCGCGGGACGAGGCGACCCGGGCGAAGGTGGCCTGCGCGATGCCGGTGACCGGCGAGCCGAGGTCGAGGGCGGTCTGCACGGTCCAGCGTCCGGTGCCCTTCTGCTCCGCGGCGTCCTTGACGATGTCGACGAAGGGCCGGCCGGTCTCCGCGTCGCTGTGCGCGAGGACCTCGGCGGTGATCTCGATCAGGTAGGAGTCGAGCCTGCCCTTGTTCCACGCGCGGAAGACCTCGGCGATCTCGACCGGGGCGTATCCGGCGACCTCGCGCAGCAGGTGGTAGGCCTCCGCGATCAGCTGCATGTCGGCGTACTCGATGCCGTTGTGCACCATCTTCACGAAGTGCCCGGCGCCGTCCGTGCCGATATGCGTGCAGCACGGTTCGCCGTCCACGTGCGCGCTGATCTTCTCCAGCATCGGGCCGAGGGCCGCGTAGGACTCGGGCGAACCGCCCGGCATGATCGATGGGCCGTACAGCGCGCCCTCCTCGCCGCCGGACACCCCGCTGCCGACGAAGTGGATGCCACGCTCGCGCAGCGACGCCTCGCGACGTCGGGTGTCGGCGAAGTGCGCGTTCCCGGCGTCGATGACGATGTCGCCCTCCTCCAGCAGCGGCGCGAACTCCTCGATCACCGCGTCCGTCGGATCCCCGGCCTTCACCATGATCAGCAGCCTGCGCGGCCGCTCCAGCGCGGCGACGAGCTCCTGCGGAGACTCGGCCGGGACGAACGAGCCCTCCCCGCCGAACTCCTCGATCAGCTTCCTGGTTCGCGCGGGAGTGCGGTTGTGCACCGCCACCGTGTAGCCGTTGCGGGCGAGGTTGCGGGCCAGGTTGCCGCCCATCACCGCGAGCCCGGTGACGCCGATCTGTGCTGTGGCCTCCATGCGCGGGTTCCTCCTCGAGGTCGGATCCGGCGCGGGTTGCCGCGATCTTGGAGTTCAAACCGCGGGAGCGGGGCCGCCGACCGACCGATCCGTGCCGTGCCGGGTCATTTCGCGAGTCCGGCCACGAGGTTGACCGAGGTCGCGATGATGACGGTGCCGAGCGGGAAGGAGATCAGGGCGTGGCGCAGCGCGGTGCGCCGGACCGCCTTCGCCTGCAGGTCGGTGTCGGAGACCTGGAAGGTCATGCCGATGGTGAACGCGAGATACGCGAAATCGCTGTACTGCGGCGGCTCTTCCTCCTTGAAGTCGACGCCGCCGACGGGATCGGAGTAGTAGAGCCGGGCGTACCTCAGCGTGAAGACGGTGTGGACCAGGAGCCAGGAGACGGCCACCGAGCCCACGGCGAGCGCGGTCTGCACGTACTTCGCAGCCCCGTGGTGCTCGCCGGCGCCGAACAGGACGAAGCCGACGGCGAGCAGGCTCGCCAGAGAGGCGGCGAGCAGCAGGACGTCGGCCAGGTCGCGCCCGGGGCTCTCGCTCTGCGCGTGGGCGGCCGTGGCGGCCGCGTCCATCGGCCAGACCGCCGCCCAGACCCAGCCGCAGTAGACCAGCCCGAGCGTGCACCAACCCAGCAGCGGCGCCTCGCGTCCCGTGCCCGCCACGGCCGCCGACACGCCGACGACGATCCCCACAGCGGCGCCGACCGCGAGCCGGGCGCGCGCCGAGCTGTACGTCCTGTTCATCTCCGCCTCAACCATCGACGAGCAGGCCCCTGAGCGGGCCCTGAAGCCGTTCCGCGCGGCGGGACACGTTCGGCAGCAGCGTGAGCCGGTGCGTGCGGGGCGAACCGCTCGCCGCGAGGTCCGCCTGCGCTCGGGCGATCGGGCGCCAGCGGGTGTCGATCACGTGCGCCGGATCCCCGGAGATCTCCTCGCGCGGCAGTTGGAGGTGCTCGGACCACAGGTCCAGGCGCGTCTGCCGGATCTGTTCCGGCTCGCGGACGATCACGTTGACCTCGGTGTCGTTGAACAGCGAATGCTCGTTGAGGTTCGCGGAGCCGACGGTCAGCCAGGAGTCGTCGACGATCCCCACCTTGGCGTGCACGTACAGCGGTCCGGTGCGCCCGCTCGCGTGCGAGTCGATCGTGACCGCGAGCAGCCTGCCGTTGCCGGAGTCGGCCGCGACCAGCCGGCCGAGCTGGCCGCGGGTGGTGTCCGCGCCGTCGTTGGGGCGGGTCGGCAGCAGCACGAGCAGGCGGAAATCCTCCCGCGGCGGCCGCGAGAGCTTGTCCACGAGCACGTCGACGACCTCGCCGGACCACAGGAACTGGTTCTCCAGGTAGATCAGCGACCGGGCGGATCGCAGGGCACGCAGATACGCCTGGAGGATCGTGAACTCGCCGCGCGGCGCGAAGCGGTAGGTGCGCTCCGGCACGGTCCGGGCGAGCTGGACGGTCGTCGTGCCCTGCGGCCGCGGCACGACGACCTCGGGCAGTTCCTCGCCCGCCGTCTCGGTCCAGCGCTGGGCGAAATGGCGGGCCACGTCGGCGACGATCGGGCCGGTCAGGCGGGTGGCCACGTCGTGCCAGCCGAGCGGCCGGTCGGGGCGGTGGGCGCTGCCGTCGACGCGGTCGCCGGCCAGCGCGGTGAAGTCGATGCCGCCGACGAACGCGACCTCGTCGTCGACCACGACGATCTTCTCGTGGTGGCAGTGCATCGTGCGTTCCCGGGCGTCGAGCACGCATCGCACCTTCGATCCGCGCATGAAGCCCTCGCGCGACTCCCGGCTCATGCGCCGGGTCGGCTTGAACACCGGAAGCGGCGGTCCGGCCCACAGCAGCACCCGCACCGGAACGCGTTCGGCGACGTCGGCGAGCAGCTCGCCGAACGTGGGCGAGCCCGGCTCGCGGGTGGGCCGGAACTCCGGCGAGGCGAACCATCCGGCGACATGGACATGCGAACGCGCGCCGGCGATCGCCTCGGCCATCGCCGCCAGCGCGGCCTCGCCGTCGACGAGCACCCGGACCGTGCACCCCGCCCGCGCGGGGGGTTCGCGCTCGGCGTCGTTCGGCGCCGGGGAGAGCGCGTGGGCCCAGCCCAGGCGGCGCAGCCTGCGCGCGTGGTGAGCGCACACGAGCCGGTCCACCCGGTCGCCCAGGAATCCGTCGATCCCGTCGCGAATCGAGAACCCTGATTCGCCTGTTCCACCCATCGGAGATTCCTCGCAATCGGCTGTCGCGCATGTGAAGTGTATTCGTTTCCCCGAGAGCGATTAGGGACCGCGGGGCAGGGCACCCGAGAGTGTCGGTCCGATAAATTGCTCTGATATGACCAATGCATTCGAGGCGATTCAATATGCCGTTGGAAACTCGGGCAGACCTCGCGGTAGCCGAAATGCTGGAACTCGATTCTCGCGACACCAGCGTGACCCGGGCGCGAGGCGCCGTCGTGGCCTACGTGCGCGAACACTGCGCGTGGGTCGACGTGTTCAGCGTCCGGCTCGTCACCGCCGAACTCCTGGCCAACGCCGTGCTGCACACCGGCGGCCGGTGGAACCTCAGGGCGCGCTGCACGCGGAGCAGGCTGGTGCTCGACGTCGCCGATCGCGATCAGCGTTTGCCCGTGGCCCGCAAGCCCGACCTCGTGGAGGGCGGTGGCCTCGGCATGCATATCATCGGCTCGCTTTCGTCGTCGTTCGAGATCCGGCCCACCCCGGGCGGCAAGATCCTGCGCGTCGTCTGGCGCCGCCCCGGATGACCGCGGCTTCCGGGGGCTCAGGCGCCCGGATCGGGGTGCGCCGGGGGAAGGCCGCCGGTGCGCGCCGCCTCGAGCTGGGCCGCGGCGGCCAGGCCGTAGAACAGCGCGATCGCGGTCAGGTTGGCCCAGGCCATCAAGGCCATGATGGCGGTCAGCGGCCCGTACGTCGCGCTGAAGGTCGAGCTTCCCCTGACGTACCAGGCGAGCAGACCGGTCAGGACGAGCCACAGCGTCAGCGACACGGCCGCGCCGTAGGTCAGCCAGCTCAGCCCGGGCTGCCGCCGGCGCGGGGCGCGGCGGAAGACGAAGCTGAGCGAGACCAGGGCGAGGGCGGCGCCGACCGGCCAGCGGGCGATCACCCAGGCGAGGTGCGCGGCGTGCGGCCAGTGGTAGACCTGGCCGAGCGCGTCCCCGACGGCGCCGCCGGCGACGGTGACCGTCATGCCGGTGGCCATCGGCACGCCGGCGGTGAGGGTCAGCAGCGCCGCGGTCCCGTACTTGCGGGGGAAGGGCCGATCGCGTTCGACCCCGTATATCCGGTTGGCGCCGCGTTCGATCTGCCCCATCGCGGTCGTCGTCGAGACCAGCGCGACGGCGAGCCCGAGCCACAGCGCGAGGCTGCCCGCTCCGCCGTCGGCCTGCGCCCCGGCCAGCACCTGGCGGACGAGGGGTTGCCCCGCGCCCGGCGTCAGCTGGTCGATGACCAGGGCGAGCACCCGGCCGGGCGCCTGGTGGTGCACGGTCGTCGACAGGCCGAAGAGCGCGATCACCAGCGGCAGCACGGCGAGGCAGACCTGCAGCGCGAGGGCGCGCGAGTGGCTGAAGCCGTCGGCGTACCGGAAGCGGACGAACGCGTCGCGCAGCAGCCGCCGCTTTCCGATGCGGCGCAGCGAGGCCCACGCGTCGTCCGCGGAGAGTTCGTCGCCCGGCATCGTGCGCGTCTGGGGAACCTTCGTGGCTGTACTCATCGCAGTGACTCCTCACCGTGGACACAGCGGTGCGCGAGCCAGATGCACAGGGCTCCGAGCAGCGCGCCCGCCACTACGTCGGACGGATGGTGCATGCCGCGATACAGACGCGCGACGCCCACGGCTGCGGGCATCAGCAGGAGCAGCCACGCGCTCGCACGCCGGGTATATCGGTATGCCACCAGGGCTATGGCGCCGTACAAGGCGAGGGCGGCGGCCGTGTGCCCCGAGGGGAAGCTCGACGTCGGCGGCGAGGCGTCGAGTTCGGGCACCGCCGGACGCGGACGGTGCACCGCGAGCGTCGTCACCAGGAACACCGCCAGCTCGAGCACCACGGAGAACACGATGAACAGCGCCTCCGCCCAGCGGCCGAGGCGCCAAATCGTCCAGCACACCGCCAGCAGCGCAACGGTCATCGCGCCTACGGTGTTCGCGATGTCGCACAGTACCCGCGTCACCGCGTTCGCCCATCCGACGCGATGACCGGCCAGGAAGGTGTCGGCGCCGTCCTCTATGGAGAACGGCCACGCGTGCGCCAGAATCCGGGTCAGCAGCAACCCTGGAACTATCATGGCTAGGGACAGCGCGGCCACGCAGAGTGCGAATCTGGCGGCGAGGATCCGCACCCTTATCTCAGGACAGGCAGTGACCATGCCCCCTCGTTGCCGCTCCGGCCGTCCTTATGCGTCCGTTCCGTCGCGGGGAGCGTTCTCGAAGGCCGCGGTGGTGCCGGCGAGCAAACCGATCCCCAGCAACCACCCGCCGACCACGTCGCTGGTCCAGTGCACGCCGAGGGCCACCCGGCTGTAGCCGACCAGCAGCGGGACGAGCGCGGCCAGAATCCACGCCGAAGTCCTGGCGCCCCGGCTCGGGAGCAGCGGGAGGACGATCAGCAGGACGACCCCGGCGCCCAGCGTCGCGGTGAAGGTGTGGCCGGAGGGGAACGAGGGCCCGGGCGCGGTGGCGACGGGATGGGGGAACACCGGCCGCGCCCGGTCGACCGCGACCTTCAGCACCTCGTCGATCACCGCCCCGCCCAGCATGGTCGCGGTGATCCACAACGCCAGACGGCGCGCCCGCCGCAGCCAGAGCACGATCGCCAACACGCCGGTGACCACGCGCATCACGGTCGGCGACCCGATGGTGGAGACCGTGAGCATCGTGCGCACCCATGCGGGATGGCGCAGCGCCTGCGCGTGCAGCGTGTCGGCGATCGCCTTGTCCGCGTTCAGCATCGGCCGCCAGGAGGCCTCGACGCCGAGCACGAGCAGGCCCACGGCCACCGCCGCGGGCAGCGCGACGAGCAGCGTGAGCGCCAGCCTGCGGCTCAGGCTCTTGATTCCACGCGGCAGCGGCATCGTCGGGGTCGTCTCATCCTGTCGGTTGATTCGAGGCTACGCGGTACCCCAGTGGACCCGGGACATGCGTCGGGTTGGGCCGCCGCCGGATGGACCTCGACCTACGCCTTCTACGCCGTGACGGACTTCGCGGAATTCCACAGGACGCCGCGATTGAGGCGGTCCGGGTAGCGGGCGACCATCGCGTCGTACAGGTCCTGGTGCCCGGCGGCGTTCTCGGCGGCGGCGTCGAACTCCTGGATGTAGCGGCGGGTGCGGGCGATGTCCTCGGGGCTGTCGGGGTCGCCCTCGCGCTTGTGGCCGGAGACGACGGCTGCGGGAGCGAGCCTCTCGATGGTGTCGAGGGCGGCGAGCCAGTCGGCTCGTCCGGTGCCCTTGGATTCGGCGAGGTAGAGGTGCACGTCGCCGTAGACGGCGTCGCCGGCGACGACCAGGCCGATCGAGGGGACGTGCAGGGCTGCGGAGCCGTCGGTGTCGGCGTGGCCGAGTTCGATCGCGTGCAGCGTCTCGCCTTCGAGCTCGATGGCGTTGTCGGCGCCGAGCGGTTCGGCGATCAGATGCGTCTCGGAGATCTGGCCGGGGAAGCGGGGATCCCAGAAACCGTCGAACCAGCGCGGACCGTACTGGGCGTCCATGTACTTCACCACGCCGGCCGTCGAGACGAGCCGCGCGTTCGGGAAGCGCTCCAGGATGGCGGGGGCGCCGAAGAAATGGTCGCCGTGCGCGTGCGTGACGAAGATCATGGTCACGTTCTTGCCGGCGGCGGCCACCCAGTCGGCGAGGGCGCGGGACTCGGCGATGGTCATCAGCGGGTCGACCAGCACCGCGTCGCGCTCGCCGTGGATCAGCGTGGCGGCGGTCGGGGACCACATCCGGCGGTCCTCGCCTGGAGGGAGGTCGTCGGAGACCGCCTGCTTGGACGGGGTCACGTACACGGAGTATTCGAGGCCTGTCATGTGTCTGCTCCTCGCTTCGTCGCCTGGGCCGATGCGTCCAGACTGCGGCCGCCGTCCGCGGCGCGGAAGGCCGCGGCTTCCTGGGTGCGCCGCACCCGGTCAGTCCGCGGCCAGCCTCAGCAGCGCGGCGGCGCTCGGGCTGCCGGGTTCCGCGGTGCCCACGAGCAGCTGCTGTCCGGGCGCGGCCCGCACGTCGAAGGTCTGGTACGTCAGCTCGATCCGTCCGGCCCGCGGGTGGTGGAAGATCTTGTAAGCCCGGCTCAGGCCGCGCGCCGTCTGCTCGTCCCACAGCTCCCGGAACTCGGCGGACCGCGGCAGCAGGTCCTCGAGCAGCGCCTTGATCTCGGGCGCGTCGGGGTAGGTCCCGGCGTTGAGCCGCACGGCGTGCACCGCGCGGGCGGTCACCGCCTCCCAGTCGCCGAAGATCGCCTTGGCCTGCGGGTGCTCGAACATCATCCGCAGCATGTTCGTCATCCCGAACGGCGCCAGCAGCGCCTGCGCGACCCGGTTGGTCGCGAGGATGTCATAGGCCGGGTTGAGCACGTACGCGGCCGCGGCCGGGAAGTTCTCCAGCAGTTGCAGCAGCGTGGGGTGCACCTGGTCGCGCGCCGCCCCGAGGCGGGGCGCGGGCGTGAGCCCGGCCAGCCGGAACAGGTGCGCCCGCGCGTCGGCGTCCAGGCGGAGGGCGTGGGCGATCCCGGCGACCACCTGGGCCGAGGGATTGCGCTCCCGTCCCTGCTCCAGCCGCGTGTAGTAGTCGGCGCTCACCACGGCCAGCACGGCGACCTCCTCGCGCCGCAGCCCCGCGACCCGCCGGTTCCCGCCGGCCGGCAGCCCGACCGCGGCCGGGTTCACCCGCGCGCGCTGGGCACGCAGGAAGGAGGCAAGCTCGCCCGCGGATGCGTCCATGGCGCCAACATAACGCCCGGCGCGGCGCGGCGCCGGGCGGGCCGGAAAGCGAAATCCGGTCGATTCGCGAATTCCGTGCCGTTCTCCGGCGCGGGCCGACATACCGTATGGCCCGACGAAGGCCTTCGGCCGACGGACGGACCCGACCTCGCCGACGAATCTGTTCATCTGGTCCGAGAACCGCGAAGGCATCAGCATGCTGCGGATCTCGGGGGAGATCGACCTGTCCGCCGCCGCCCCCCGGCTGGCCCACGCGCAGTTCCGGCAGGTCCCACAGCCGCGCCGACTCGACCTGGAAGTGCCGCCCCCGGTGGTTCACGTAGCCGCCGTCGAACAGGCCCGCGATGATCTCCACCGCCTCGGCGAGCCGGTCCTGCCGCACCGCGGCCGAGGGTCAGCCGCCGCCGGCCACGTGCTCGTTGAGCGCCTCGCCGGAGCCGAGCCCGAGGCGGAAGCGCCCGTCGGAGAGCAGCTGCACGGTGGCCGCCTGCTGCGCCACGACCTCCGGGTGGTAGCGGAAGGTCGGGCAGGTTACGTACGTCATCAGCCCGATCCGCCCGGTGACCGCGCCGACGGGGCCCAAACCCCGTGGCCTAGGTCCGGCCGTCGAGCAGCCGGTCCGGATGGCCCAGCACGCTCCGGTCGAGCGCGTCGAGCAGCGCGGCCGGGTCCTCGTGCACCTCGAGGCACCCGGCGTCGAGCATTTCCCCCCTGCTGAAGCCGCCGCAGAGCACGCCGATGCAGCGCACCCCGGCGCGCTCGGCGGCCTGCGCGTCCCACACCGTGTCGCCGACCATGACCGAGCGTCCGGGGTCCGCGTCCACCTTGGCCAGCGCGACGCTCACCAGGTCGGGCGCCGGTTTCGCCTGCTGGACGTCGTCCGCGTCGGTCACCGCGGCGAGCGCGTCGTCCACGTCCAGGACCTTGCGCAGCACCCGCGCCTCGCGCGCCGAGGCCGAG
The DNA here is from genome assembly GCA_035712985.1 of Actinospica sp. Classification (GTDB taxonomy): domain Bacteria; phylum Actinomycetota; class Actinomycetes; order Streptomycetales; family Catenulisporaceae; genus Actinospica. The sequence goes on along the minus strand of DASTAE010000333.1, from coordinate 10,691 downwards.
GTGGCGAGCACCGTGGACCAGCCCTGCAACGCGCAGGCGCGCACCAGGTCGCCCGCCCTCGGAAACGCCGTCAGACTCGGCCAGAACCGCGCGGCCAGCGCCGTGTGCGCGCCCGAGATCGCAGAGCCCTCATCCGCGTCGCGGTCCTTGCCGAGCACGTGGTCGAGCAGTTCCTCGCCGCCCATGCCGACCGAGCGGTGGATGAGCGCGGTGGACGGCGAATGCCCGTACTGCCGGAAGGCCTCCCACCAGGTGAGCGCGTGGATATAGGCGCTGTCCACCAAGGTGCCGTCCACATCGAAGAGCACTGCGGCGCGGCGGTGCTCGTCGTCACCCGAGATGAATTTCACGCTGCACACTCCCGCCTGTCAGGTCCACGCGGGTGCCCGGGCGCGGGCCCGGCAAACCGGCGGGCCGCCGCGGGTTTGCCCTCGGCCGCCTCGGCAACCAGCAGCGCGCACACGTGAACGTCCATCGGAAAGGAGCCGACGTGCCGAACGTACGTGAACTGCTCGTCGTCAAGCCGGCCGGTGCGGTCGCCGGATCGGTCGGCGGTATCGCCTTCCGCTCGCTCTGGCGCAGCATCGACCACGGCCACGAGGTGCCCGAGAGCACCGACACCACCCGCTCATGGCGCGCCGTGCTGCCGGCCGCGGCGCTGCAGGGCGCGGTCTTCGCCGTGCTGCACGCGCTCGTCGAACGCGCGCTCGCCCTGCGAGACCGCGGCCAGCCGGAAGGCGGCGCCGTTGCCGCGCGCGGCCTGCTCGGCCTCGACCAGCGCGCAGCCCGGAGGAGATCCCATCGTCGGCCCGTCCCGCACACGCGTCGACCGCCACCGGAAATCCATCTCGGGCGTTGTGATTCACATGTTTAGAGCGCAGGATGGGACCCGTGGACGGGACACCTGCTCCGACGTGGACGTTCCTGACCGACCATAACCGCTACGCCGTCGCCACCGGCACCCGCTTCCGGCACGCCGCCGAGGCGGACCACGAGATCGCCGGCCTCCTCGCCCTGATCAACGGCTCCAGCCGGTGGGCCCGCAAGGAGTGAAGCGCATGGAGAGGAAATGGTGGACGCTGCTGGCGGTCTGCGTCGGGACGTTCATGCTGCTGCTCGACGTCACGATCGTGGTGGTGGCGCTCCCCGACATCCAGCACGCGCTGAAGGCGAGCTTCGGCGACGTCCAGTGGGTCATCGACGCGTACGCCCTCGCGCTCGCCTCCTTCCTGCTGACCTCCGGCGTCCTCGCGGACCGCTACGGCCGCCGCAGGCTGTTCCTGATCGGACTGGTGGTCTTCACCGCGGGATCGCTGCTGTGCGGCCTCGCACAGACCTCGATCATGCTGATCGTCTCCCGGGCCGGCCAGGGTGTCGGCGGCGCGATGATGTTCGCCACCTCGCTGGCGCTGCTCGGCCACAGCTTCCGCGGCCGCGACCGCGGCGTCGCGTTCGGGCTGTGGGGCGCGATCACCGGCGCCGCCGTCTCGCTCGGCCCGATCCTCGGCGGCGTGATCACCACGGGTATCAGCTGGCGCGGGATCTTCCTGGTCAACGTGCCCATCGGCCTCGCCGCGCTGATCGTCACGCGCCGGCGGGTGGACGAATCGCGCGTGGCGCATCCCGGCACGTTGGACCTGGCCGGTTTCGCGCTGCTGACCCTCGGCCTCGTCGGGCTGGTGTACGGCCTGATCAGGGCCGGGGAGACCAGCTGGAGCGACACCGGGGCGATCATCGCGCTCGCGGCCGGCGGCGCGCTGCTGATCGCGTTCGTGCTCACCGAACGCGCCGTCGCCCACCCGATGTTCGATCTCAGCCTGTTCCGCAAGCCGACGTTCGTCGGGGGCCTGATCGCGGCCTTCGCGATGAACGGCTCGCTGTTCGCGATGTTCCTCTACCTGGTCCTGTACCTGCAGAACGTCCTGGGCTACTCGGCGCTGGCCACCGGAACGCGCATGCTCGTCTCCAGCGGATCACTGCTGGTCGCCGCTACCGTGGCGGGCCGGCTCAGCGAACGGGTCCCGGCGCGCTGGCTGATCGGCCCCGGCCTGCTCGCCGTCGGCGCCGGGCTGCTGCTGATGACCGGCCTGACCGGGACCAGCGGTTGGACACACCTGATCCCCGGACTGATCGTGTCCGGCGTGGGAGCGGGCTTCGTCAATCCGCCGCTGGCCTCGACGGCGATCGGCGTGGTCGAGCCCGAGCGGGCCGGCATGGCGTCCGGCATCAACTCCACCTTCCGCCAGGTCGGCCTGGCGACCAGCATCGCCGCCCTCGGCTCGATCTTCACCACGGCGCTGCGCAATCAGCTCGGCGACGCGCTGGCCTCGACCCCGCTCGCCGGTCGGGCCGGCCAGATCGTCGACGCCGTGCGCCAGGGGCAGTCCGGCCCCGGCGGCGCCTCCAGCCCGGCCCTGCGCGCCGAGGTGCAGGCCGCGATCCGCTCCAGCTTCACCGGAGCGCTCAACGACCTGCTGCTGGTCACGGCCGTCCTGGCCCTGGTCGGCGGGGTCCTCGCGGCGTCGCTCATCCGGAAGAAGGACTTCATTGCCCGCGAACCGGCCCGCGCCGCGCCGGCCGAGGAGATCGCCTCCCCGCCGCACCGCTGATCGCGTCACCCCGTTTGCCTCGCGACCGTCCGGTTACTTGAGTCTCCCGTCGTGAGATCCGCGGCGGAGAATCTGCGCTCGGAGGGTCGACCCGTGATCACCGCAGTCCCGAACGACGTCACGACCGTCCGCCCCGCACGGCCGACCGCGGCCGACCGCGAGGCGCAGCGCGCCGAGACGATGAGGCTGCTGCGGCGCATGGTGAGCCTCCCCGAGAGCGACCCGGAGCGGCAGCGCATCCGCGCGGAGGTGATCGAGGACCACATGCCGTACGCCCGGCGCATCGCGCGGCGCTACGGCAGCCACGGCTCGACGGCGGAGGACTTCGAGCAGGTCGCCTTCCTGGGCCTGGTCAAGGCCGTGGACAACTTCGATCCGGAGTACGGCACCGGCTTCCTCGGCTACGCGACCCCGATGATCCTGGGCGAGATCAAGCGCTACTTCCGCGATGCGACCTGGTCGGTGCACGTGCCGCGCCGGATGCAGGAGCTGACCGGCGCGATGCACCGGGCGGCCGAGGTCATGACCGCAGAACTGGGCCGCGCCCCGACGCTGCACGAGCTGTCCGAGCGGCTCGGCGTGGGCATGGACGAGCTGGTCGAGGCGATGGACGCGGCCGAGGCCTACACCACCGCGTCGCTGGACCGTCCGGTCAACCACGCCGACACGGACGACGGGGCGAGCCTCGGCGACCTGATCGGCCGCAACGACCCCGGTTACGAGCTGGCCGTCGACCGCGAGGTGCTGCGCGGGCTGGTGGACCGGCTGGGGGAGCGGGACCGGCGGATCCTGCTGATGCGCTTCTTCGAGGGGATGACCCAGTCCGAGATCGGCGAGAAGCTCGGCGTCTCCCAGATGCAGGTGTCCCGGCTGATCGCGAAGATCCTCGCCGGGCTGCGCGACGGATTCGCGGCCTGAGTCCGCCGCGAAGCGGTCGCCGGCACCCCGCCACCCGAGCGTTCGGGTGCTCACGTGCGCCGCGCGCCTGTGCACGGCGAAGGGCGCCGGATCCGAGATCGGTTCGGATCCGGCGCCCGCCTTGCTTCAGGCCGTCAGCCGGTGAAGCCGCCGTGGCCGGGTGCGGCGTGCTCGCCGCGGTAGCCGCCGGTCTCGACGCCGCGCTGCTCGATGAAGCTCTTGAACCGCGCGGTGTCGGCCTTCACCTGCCGGTTGTCGGCGTGCAGAGCGCTGCCGACCTTCTCGGTCAGGCCCTGGGGCTGCCAGGACAGCTGGACGGTCACCCTGGTCTGGGCGTCGTTCAGCCGGTGGAAGGTCACGACTCCGGCGTGCAGGCTGTCGCCGCCCACGCTCTTCCAGGCGATGCGCTCGTCCGGGTGCTGCTCGGTGATCTCGGCGTCGAACTCGCGGCGCACGCCGGCGATCTCGGTCACCCAGTGGGTGTGGCGGTCGTCGAGCTGCCGGACGGATTCGACGCCGTCCATGAACTGCGGGAAGGACTCGAACTGCGTCCACTGGTTGTAGGCCGTGGTCACGGGCACGTTCACGTCGACGGATTCGGTCACGTCAGTCATGCGTCTCCCTTTCGCGCGATGATCCGCTTCGGGCGTTCAGGGCGCGCTGGTAACCCCGGATCCGAAAGGCAAACGACCCGGCGACCCGACCGGGCCAGACGCGGCCCGTTAGGCCGCCGCGACCTCGCCGGCGTGCACCTGGACCAGCTCGAGCAGCGCGCGGTCCGCGTCGTTCCACGGCCCGGCCAACGGCCGGTGGGTGGACACGACGCCGAGCAGTCCGTCGCGCGCCGTGCTGATCGGGATGGAGGCGCACGAGCCGACGCCCGCCTCGATCAGCACGTCCAGCTCCGGGCGCCCGGCGAAGATCGCCGACGTGCCGACGTTCTCGACGTACACGGGCCGCAGATCGCTCGCGGCGACGCCGCAGGAGGTGTCGTCGCCCTGGACGGTCTCGAAGAACGCGACGAAGGGCTGCGCGAAGCCGCGGTGCGCGGTCAGGTGCAGGGTGTCGGCGGCGCGATCGAAATACTGGGCGGTTCCCATCGAGCCGCTCACCGCGTGGATGGCCGCCTCCATCACCCCGGCCAGGCGCGCGGCGTGCTCGTGGGCCTCGTCATCGGCCGCCGCCGAGCGGTGCGCCGGCCATTCGCCGGTCATGCCAGACAACTCGAGCACCCGGCGCACCGCGCTGTGCGGGTTGCTCAGTTCGAGGCGGGCGCCCTCGGCCTCCAGCCGCTCCTTCTGCTGGTAGAGCGCCTGCACGCCGACGGCGTCGCAGAAGGTCAGCCTTCTGAGATCCAGGACGATCCGGGGGCGCGCGACGCCCCCGCCTCGGCGAACGCCTCCAGCAGCAGGGGAGTGGAGGTCATGTCCAGCTCGCCCGCGACGCTCAGGACGACCGCCCTGGGATCCCGCTCGTCGACCGCGAAACGCAGCCTGGACCGCTCCGACCACTCCACGACTCACCTCCCGTCCGTCAGCACTCCGCCACCCTATGCCTTCCACCCGGCTTCATCGCGTCTCGCGGGCGAGATGGTCGACGAGGGCGGTCCACGAGCGGGTGCGGGCGAAGACGGCGCGCTGGCGGTCCGCGCCGTTGCCCTCGCGCAGCAGCCGGCGCACGGTGGCGGCCGCGAAGGGCAGGTCGCCGAGGGCTTCGAGCGCGGGACCGGCGCGCAGCATCAGCGCGTCCAGCAGGGCGGGCACCGGCCGGTCGGCGCCCGTCGCAGGGTCGTGCAGCCGGGCGGCGAGCCCGTGCCGGCACGCCCGGAGGTGGTTGTCGAGCAGCCGCGCGTCGTCGATGCCGTCCGCCAGCCCGCCGCTCTCCGACAGCAGCGCGGTGGCCAGGCCGCGCAGCAGCACGGCGAGCAGGACCGTGGTGTCGAGATCGCCGTTGACGTCGGCCACGCGGAGTTCGAGCGTGGGGTAGCGCTCGCTCGGCCGCGCGTACCAGTAGAGCATCGCCCGGTCGAGGATGACCCCGGTGTCCACCAACTGCCCGACGTGCTTCTCATAGCCCTTCTCGTCGAGCACCGGCGCGGGACCGACCGTGGGCCAGCGCCCGTAGGTGTATCCGCGGCGGCTGGCCCAGCCGGTCTCCTCCTCGGCGGCGAACGGCGAGTTGGCCGCCAGCGCCTGCAGGACCGGCAGCCAGGGGCGCAGCCGCGCGCTCAGGGCCAGGGCCTCGCCGCGTTCGAGGGAGCCGAGGTGGACGTGGCAGCCGCTGATCTCGCAGTCGGCTGCCGAGAGCACGGGCCCGAGATGCTCGGCCACCACGAGGTAGCGGCCGTGCTCGCGGATCGGCAGCGGCCGGCTGGTGCGGATCGCGCAGGGTGAGGCCACGAGCAGGCACCCCGCGTCGGCGGCGGCGCGCGCGGTGACCCGCCGGCAGCGGGCGAGATCGCGGCGCAGCTCCTCCGCGGTGCCGCGCGGCCGGCTGTGCACCTCGAGCTGGGTGAGGTAGAACTCGCTCTCCACCTGCTCGCCGAGCTCCTCGCGCGCGGCCGCGACGACCTGGTCCGACCGCGGCGCGGCGATGCGGGAGTCCGCGTCGGCGAGCAGGAACTCCTCCTCGACTCCGAAGGTCAGCGGCTGCCTGCCGAGCACCTGGGCGACCACGGCGCCTCCTTCACTGGGTGATCCGGAACGGCCGGATACCCGCGCCGCCGCCCGGTAAGCGCCGCGAACCGCGGCCGGGGTTTGCCCCGGGGGCATTCGGGTTACTCCGGGGACCGAAATCGAGGAGCCGGAACCGAAGGAGCGTCGGGCGTGGGAGCGCACAGCGGATTCACGGTGGCCGTCGAGGCCGTCGAGGCCGGCGAGAGAGGCCGGGTCGTCGTCGCGGTGTCCGGCGACCTGGACCTCTGGGGCGCGACGAAGCTGCATCTGCCGCTGACGGACGCGCTCAAGAGCCCGGTGGTCGTCCTCGACCTCACGGACTGCGGGTTCTGCGACTCCTCGGGTCTTCGTACCCTGCTGCACGCGGTCGCCCGGGCGCGCGAGGAGGGCACGTCGCTGCGTATCGCGGGCGTGGGCACGTCGGTGCTCCGGGTGCTGGAGATGACCGGGCTGCTCTCCGAGCTGAGCCTGTATCAGGACGTGCCCGCGGCGCTGAAGGGCTAGCCGGCCGGGAGCGGCTGCTCCCGCTTCGGGGCGAGGTCGATCCACAGCCTGATCCGGGTGCCGAGCCCGGGGGCCGAGCGCAGCTGCACCAGATCGCAGAGCTGGTTGACGAACCACAGGCCGCGGCCGCCGAGCTGCTTGGGCGCGGGGCGCCGCCGGCCGACCAGCGAGTCGGTGATCACGCCGGCGTCGTGCAGCTCGCAGACCAGCGCGCCGTCCCGCACCCACAGGCCGAGGACTCCGCACCCGCCGCCGTAGCGGATGCTGTTGGTCGCCACCTCGCTCACGGCCAGGACCAGTTCGCGCACGCGCGTGTCCGGCAGGCCGTGCTGCCGGGCGAACGCGCCGGCCCTCGCCCGGACCGCCACCAGATCGTCGATGGTGAAGGTCGTGAACTCCGCCCCGGAGGGCGCCGCGTCCAGCTCGTCGTGCGCGTACGGGTCGACGATGTAGTCGGTGACCGGCGCGTGCTCGGCCCCGTTCCAGACCTGCGGGTGGCAGCGGGTCAGCGCCTCGACCGTCGCGGCCGGCTGCACCTGCGTGTCCACCGGGCACAGCAGCGACCACGGCGGGGCCTTGGCGAAGGCGAGGTTCAGCAGCCACTCCGCGTAGCGCGCCTCCGCGTCGTACGCGGCGCCGCGCGCGGTCGGGGACGCGTCGTTGATGCCGTGCACGGCGCGGCCGTCCGTCTGCCGTTCGATCCAGTCCTGCCACGCCGGGATCAGCCGTCCGGGATTGCGGCCGAGCTCGGCGGGGTCCATGAAGGTGACCGTGTCGTCGCCGTCCAGGTGCGAGCCGAGCATGTCCCGGCGCTCCTGCGTGGCGGCGACGAGCACCGCGGCTCCTGCGGAGCGCGCCTGCTCGATGTACGCGAGGGTGCCGCTCACGTACTCCTGCTGTCCGGCGTACGGGTAGATCATGTGCAGCAGGCCCGCGGGGGCCGTCGTGACCTCGCTCATGACCGCACCCGCACCGCGGCGCCGTGGCCCTCGTAGCCGGAGAGCTCCCAGGCTCTCAGGACGGTCTCGTTCACCCGCTCGAGCAGCACGGACGCGCCGGGGGCCGCGGCCACGGTCTCGACCAGGGCGCGCCAGGCCGCCGCGTCGACGAGTTCGAGCCGCTCGCAGCTCAGGCACAGCCGCGGCGCGCGCAGCAGGGCTCCGCGTAGCGCCGCGGTGAACGCGCTCAGCGATTCGAACCCGACGCTGCCGTCGAGCGCGTAGCCGTGCGCGCCGGTGGAGCGCAGATGAAAGGCGGCCGTGCCCGGCCGGGCTCCCAGGACCCGCGAGTGCACGGCGGCGATGTCGCCGAGGAGCGCCGGCTTCCACAGCGGCGCGCGATACGCGCACACGACGCCGGTGTCGGCGTCCGCCGCGAGCTCGGCCAGTTCCAGTTCGACCGCGACGACCTCGGCCGCCGACGCGTCCGACGGGGTCAGCCGCTCCATCGGCGCGAGCACCCAGGGGACGCGGCCGCCGCGCCGCGCGGCGTGCACCCGCTCGCGCACGGCCGACAGGGTCGCGAGGGCGCTTCGGGACACCGCCGCGCGCTCGGCCGGGACGCGTCCGGTCTCCTCGTCGGCCACGACGATCAGACCGCCGGCGTGGCGGCGGGCGTGCGCGGTCAGCGCCTCGCGGCCGACCGCGTAGTCCTGCTCCGACGCCGCTCGCCAGCACACGTGCTCGCCGGATGCCAGCGCCCACGACTCGATCATGGTCTGCGTCACCGGTCCATTATGGTGCGTCGGCATGCCGGGGGCGGCCTCATGCGGCTTGCGGAACGCGGTCGCCGCCGGTCGGCGCGAGCGGGGCCGGGCCGCCCTCGTCCCCGTTCACCAGGAACAGCAGATGGCGCGCGACCAGGACCGCGTGGTCGGCGAAGCGCTCGTAGTAACGGCTGAGCAGCGTCACGTCGATCGCCGCCCCAGCCGGGTAGGAGCCGTCCCGCGCCAGCAGTTCCGTGAACACGGCCCGATGCAGCCGATCGACGGCGTCGTCCTCCGCTTCGAGGCGGCGGGCCGCCTCGACGTCCCGGTCCTCGACGATGCGGCCGACCCGTTCGGCGAGATCGGCCGCGATCGCGCCCATCCGCTCGAAGGTCGCGCGCAGCTCCTCGGGAACCGCGCACTCCGGATGGCGCATCCGGGCGATCTCGGCGACATGCGTGGCCAGGCCGCCCATCCGCTCCAGGTCCGCGCTCATCCGCAGCGCGGTGACCAGGACGCGCAGGTCCCCGGCCACCGGCTGCTGACGCGCCATCAGGTCGAGCGTGCGCGCCTCCAGTTCGCGGCGCAGCGCGGTGCCCGAGCGGTCGGCGGCGGCGACCGCCTCCGCGGCCCGCGGATCCGCGTCGAGCAGCGCCCGGGTGGCGAGCGAGAGCGCGCGGCCGGCCAGCGCGGCCGTCGCCGCGATGTCGCGGCCGACCGATTCGAGTTGCTCGTGGTAATGGTCGCGCATCTCGGTGCTCTCCAAAGGTCGCGCTCGGTGAAGCGGCCTGGTTGCCCGGATCCGCGGATCCAAACCCGTCAACGGGCGCCGGCGGGCTCCGATTCGGACGGGTAGCCCGCGAGCAGGTCGAGGAAGGGGCCGACCTGATGGCCGTCCTGGGCGCTGTGCCGGAAGGTGTGGCCCGGGTTGACCGTGTACCGGTTGCGCCGTCCGACCCGCTCGTGGCTGAGATAGCCGGCGGCCTCGAGGTCGGCCACGATCGCCTGGGCCGTGCGCTCGGTCACCCCGATGACGGTCGCGATGTCGAGCATGCGCGACTCGGGGTTGCGCGCGATCTCCACCAGAGCGCGGCCGTGGGCGGTCAGCAGGGTCCATGAACCGTCTGTGCGAGCACGTGTCATGTCCCCCAGCATAACTCGCGAGTCAAGACACACGAGATAAATAACACGTATTTCTTGACGCGATTCAGCCCTCGGCTTAATCTTGCGGTGCCTGCCACTGAGCGGAGGGAAGCACCGATGGCCACGCGTCATGTGTCCACCCGGACCGAGGTCCGGAGGGGCGTCACGGTCCTGTTCGTGTCCGGAGAGGTGGATCTGGCCGGCTCGCCGCACCTGGAGAGGGCCCTCGCTGAGGCGGCCGGCCCCGGCGCGCCGCTGGTCGTCGATCTGACCGGGGTGGAGTTCATCGACTCCGCCGGGCTGCGGGCGCTGACGCAGGCCGAGCTGACCGTCGCGAGACTCGGCGGCCGGCTGCTGATCGTCCCCTCGCCGGCGGCTGCGCGGGTGTTCGAGATCACCAGCCTCGTCGACGCCTTCGAGCGCCGCGCGGACCTCGACGCGGCGCTGGACGAGGTCGCGGCCGATTGCGCCCCCGCCGAGGCCGCGGACTGAGGGGGTGTGCGGGGTCGCGCTGGGCGGCCTGCGGTAGGCAGGTCTTCGTGAGCGCCCGGCGTCTCGGCCCGATCCCGCGTATCGCTCATGCTCCGCTCGCGGATGAATGCCATCCTGTGCCCTGCCTCGCCGAAAGCGAACCCCGTACGGCGAGGTTCACCCGAAGGTGAATTCCGGCGGCCCTGGCGGGTAGTCGGCGTACTTCGGGCATCGGGGCGGGTCTCGGCGGATAATCGCGGAGACCGGAGTGACGATGAGGAGCGGCGCGGGCGATGCGACAGACGCGGGACGGGATCGACGGGGCGCCGGTGCGCATGGTGGCCCTCACCCTGCTGGCCGACCAGGACTACCTGGCCCTGGTCAGAACCTCGGCGATGCACGTGGGGGCGCTGCTCTTCCTGCCGCTTCCGCAGGTCAACGATCTGCGCCTGGCCGTCGACGAGGCGTTCTCCTCGTTCCTGCGGCCCGCCTCGCCCGAGGCCGGCGCGGACGAGGTGCCGGCCGCCACGACCGAGACGATCGAGCTCTGCTACGACCGCTATCCCGCGAGCCTGCACGTGATCGTGCGCTCCCGGATGCCCGGAGGCTGGCCGGAGCGCGACGAGCTCGGCTGGGCGATGCTCAACAGCCTCGTGGACGAGGTGC
>DASTAE010000332.1:0-19921 GCA_035712985.1 Actinospica sp. | reverse complement strand
TGCGAGGGCTCCGGTGCATTGGCAGCGGCGCAGCGGGAGGCTACCGTCACGAGCGGGGAGGATGCGGTGGATCCAGGCGTCGCGGAGGGTGTGTTCGCCGTGGCGGTGTACGGCGGGTGAGATGTCGAGGGCGTAGGTGGCTGTCCAGTGGTGTTCGGCGAGATGGTGTGCGTAGTGTCCGGGGCCGCTGCCGAGTTCGATGAGGGTGGCGTCGGGGCGGCCGAGGCCGTGGCGGGGGCGGGGGTTGGTGAGCTGTTCGGTCAGGCGTGGCCTGGCGGTGGCGGGGTCGTGGGTGTCGAGGCGGGTGGCGTAGGCGGCGGCGGTGCGTGGGTCTGTCAAGCGGGTGGGCGGGAGGTCTTCGGGCTTGTCGCGGGGGTCTGTGCTGTGCCTGGGTGTGGGCTCCATGGGGCCAGTGGAGCAGGCTGTGGTGTGTCGGTGGCGGTGTCCGGATCGTGTCGCCGGGTTGCCACTCGTTCGAGGGGACCCCGTATCCTTCGTTACCGTCGCGTCCGCGATGGGGCGGCGGGCTGGTTCGGTACGTGAGAGAGGCGAAGCGTGTTCTACGCGGTGCTGAAGGTCCTGGTGACCCGGTTGACCCTGGCGATCTGGCGGCCTCAGGTGGAGGGCCTGGAGAACCTGCCGAAGACCGGTCCGGTGATCGTGGCGTCGAACCATCTGTCGTTCATCGACTCGATTCTGATTCCGATGATCTGTCCGCGGCGGGTGGCGTTCCTGGCGAAGGAGGAGTATTGGACGACGCCGGGGTTCAAGGGGCGGTTCATGAAGGGGTTCTTCACGGGGATCGGGGCGGTGCCGGTGCGTCGGGGGGATCACAAGGCGGCGCAGGCGTCGTTGGATACGGCGTATGACGTGTTGTCGTCGGGGGTGGCGTTCGGGATCTATCCGGAGGGGACGCGGTCGCGGGACGGTCGGCTGTATCGGGCGCGGGTGGGGGTGGGTTGGTTGGCTTTGAAGTCGAAGGCGCCGATCGTGCCGGTGGGGGTGATCGGGACGAACGAGGTGTTGCCGGTGGGGGCGAAGTTTCCGCGGATGCGGCGGATCACGGTGCGGTTCGGGGAGCCGATCCTGGTGTCTGAGGTGGGTTTCCCGGGTGAGGCGGTGGAGGGTAATTCGCGGGCGCGGCGTGCGGTGGCGGATGCGGTGCTGTCGGAGATCGGGAAGTTGTCGGGGCAGGAGTACACGGGGGTCTACAACGAGCGTCCGGCGGATACCTGAGCCCGTCGGGGCGGGAACGCGTGAGGGGCCGTCGGCGACGTGGTGTCGCCGGCGGCCCCTGGTCTGTCTGGGGGTTTACGCGGTGTGCCGTTCGGGGGTGAGGTGGGCGGCGTCGTTGGCGTGGGTGAGCCGGAGCCGGGTGGCGGCGGGGTCGCGGTCCCAGCGGGTGACGGCGCAGTTGGTGACGGCGCCGTGGCGGGCCCAGAGGTCGAGGAAGGCGGCTTCGTCGAGGGGGTCGAGGATCATCCGGAGCATCAGGACGACGGCGTCGTGGGCGACGATGAGCAGGTGGCTTCCGGCTGCGGCGGGCAGGGCGTCGCCGAGCAGGGAGCGGATGCGGAGTTGGACGTCGGGGAAGCTTTCGCCGGAGGGGGGTCGGAAGTAGTAGTGGCCGACGTGTTCGCGGCGGGCGATGTCCTCGGGGTATTTGCGGCGCAGGGCGGCTTCGGTGAGCATCTCCCAGGCGCCGGTCTCGCGGTCGCGGATGCGTTCGTCGTGGTGGACGGGGATGCGGTCGGGGTGGGGGGCTCCGTGTTCGTGCGCGGTGGCGAGAGCGATGGCGAGGGTTTCGCGGGCGCGCAGGTAGGGGGAGCAGTAGACGTGCTGCGGGGGGTCGGCGGCGAGTCGGCGTCCGAGGTCGGCGGCTTGGGCGCGGCCGAGGTCGGTGAGGGGGAGGTCGGCGTCGCGTTCGGTGATGGGGACGGTGAGGGCGCCGGTGGCGTTGGCTTCGGCGAACGCGGCGTTGGCGGTGGACTGGCCGTGGCGTACGGCGGTGAGGGCCGTGGGGAGGGTTGCTTCGGGGATGGTCGTCGGCACGCAAGTCCCCTTCTCGACGGTATCTCGACGGTGTCGGCGCCTTTTGTTCGGCAGTGTCCTCGAGTGTCGGTTCTGTCGCAGACTTCTACTTTACCGGTGTTTTGGCAAGGGCGCGTCGGCGTGGTGGGGCGTGAGGGGGCGCCCTTCCGGCCGCTGGACGCGCCCCGGATGCATGTGCAGTTTACGGATGCACGGAGTCTACAAAGTGGGCGATGGTGGAGTCCAGGGAGTTGATCTGGGTGGCGAGGGTGGTCGAGGCGAGGTAGAAGCCGAAGAACGCGGCGACGATGGCGTGGGAGAGCTTCATGCCGCCCTTGCGGATCAGCAGGATCATCAGGACGCCGAAGAGCAGGACCACCGGGAGGGAGAGGGTCAACGTCGTGCTTCTTCCCTTGTGGGGGATGTTTGTATTTAGATTCTCCCCATTCGTCCGCTTGTGCACGGTGTGTGTCAGCCATTCGGCTCACGGCCAGTACCTGGCGTAGGTATGGCGTTTCGGGGTGGGGCGGGTTTCAGCCGAGGGCGGCGGCGACGAGGTGGGCGGGGTCGCGTTCGAGGCGGCGGGCGGAGCGCTGGTAGCGGCGGGTGGTGCGGGGGTCGGCGTGGCCCATGGCGTCCTGGAGGTCGTCGAGGTCGGCGCCGCGTTCGGTGGCGAGGGTGGCGAAGGTGTGGCGCAGGGAGTGCGGGGTGATGGAGTCGGGGTGCGGGAGGCCGGCTTCGCGGGCGAGGCGGCGGACGAGTTTGAACAGGTGGGTGCGGTCGACGGGCCGTCCGGTGTCGGTGGTGAACAGGTGGTGCGGGCCGTCGCCGGGTTGGGGGTGGGCGGCGTCGCGGGCGGCGCGGTAGCGGTCGAGGGCTTCGCCGGCGCTGGGCGGGAGGGCGCGGACGACGCGTTTGCCGCCTTTGCCGTGGATGGTGACGGTGCGTTGGCCGCCGGCGTTGCCGAGGGAGTCGGCGGTGAGGGCGCAGACCTCGGTGACGCGGACGCCGAGTTGCAGCATGAGGCGGATCATGGCGGCGTCGCGCAGTCCGGTGACGCCGCGGTGGGTTTCGGCGGCTTGGATGAGGCGGCGGGCCGAGGGTTCGTCGAGGAACGCGGTGGCGCTGTAGTCGCGGTCGACGCGGGGGCGTTCGGCGGCGCTGAAGGGGTTGCGTTCGTGCAGGTCGCAGGCGACGAGGTAGCGGTACCAGGAGGAGACGGCGGCCATGCGGCGGGCGGCGGAGGTGGCGGTCAGGCGGGGGCCTGCGGGGTCTTGGAGCCAGGCGCCGAAGAGGTCGGCGTCGGGTTTGCGGGCGAGCAGGGGGTGTTGTCCGCGCCGGTCGCAGAAGGCGGCCCAGGATTGCAGGTCGCGGCGGTAGGCGTCGCGGGTGGTGGGTTTCTTCGCGGCGAGCCAGGCTGCGGTCGCTTCGGCCAGGGGGTCCGCGGCGGGGGCGGGTTGCGCGGGGAGGTTGGCGTGGGCGAGCTGAAGATCCGTCACGGGGCGCATCGTAGTCGTGGGTTCGGACATCGGGTGGGTATGGGGTGTGGCGTGTGTTGGAGTCCTACCGCTGATGCGGTCGCGGGTGCGGTGATCGGGTCGATGGGCGTGGTCGCGCTGGTGGGGGCGCGGCGTGGCCGGGATCGGGTTCTGGGGGCGTTGCCGCTGGTGTTGGGGGTGCATCAGCTGGTGGAGTCGGTGGTGTGGCTGGACACGCAGGGACGGGTGTCGCCGGGTACCGGGCGCTTGGCGGTCACGGTGTGGGGCGTGATCGCGTTCGTGGTGCTGCCGACGCTGGTGCCGCTCGGTGTCCTGGTCTCGGCCTGGCCGAGCAGGAGGGGGCGTCGACGGCTGGCGGGGTGTCTGGCGGTGGGTGCGGCGGTGTCGGTGTTTCTGGGTGCTGATGTGGCCGGTTCGGGGGTGTCGGCGTCGGCGCACGGGCATGTGCTGGATTACGGGCTCGGTGCGGGGATCGGCTGGGTGCTGATCGTCGGTTACCTGGTGGCGACGTTGGGCGCGCCGTTGCTGAGTCCGGATCGGTTCGTGCGGTGGTTCGGGGTGTTGGCGTTCGCGGGTGCGGTGGGGTGCGCGGCGGCGTGGCGGTACGCGTTCGCGTCGACGTGGTGCGCGTATGCGGCGGTGCTCAGCGTGATGCTGCTGGTGTGGGTGCGCCGCGGGCCCGCCGGGGCGCAGGGGCAGCCCGCAGCGCAGGGGCGGGGCTACGCGGGGTAGAACTCGAGGTCGCTGCTGCTGCCTTCGGCGGCCTGGTCCTGCTGGGCGCGGGTCCAGAGGTAGTTGTAGCCGCCCATGGACTCGATGGTGTCGCCGAGGAACGCGGGGCTTATGCCGAGTTCGCGGGCGAGTTTCATGATATTGAGTTGGCTTCCGGCGAGCGCGGCGGCGGACATGGCGCGGTTGATCCGGTTGACGAGCTGCTCGTCGACGACGCGGACGGGCACCGGGGCCGGGTTCGGGGTGACGGGCGCGGCGGGTTCCGGCTCGGGTTCGGGCTCGTATTCGGGTTCGGGCTCGTAGGCGTAGGCGGTGTAGGCCGGTTCGGGCTCGGGTTCCGGTTCGGGCAGCGGCGGGGCGACGAAGGTGATGGCGTGGCCGTTGCCGGTGGCGCCGTTGGCCGCGGCGGGGGCGGGCTGGCGGGCGGCGGGGATGTGGAAGCCGTTGGCGGGTTCGGCGGGGGCGGGCTGCGGGGGCAGCTGCATGGGCAGCGCGTCCTGCCGCGCGGTGAGCTCGGGGGCCGGCGCGGGCTCGGGTTCGGCCGGGACCGGCTCGGCGGGCTCCGGCCGCGGTTCCAGCGGCCCCTGGGGCGGTGCCGGGACCAGGGGGCCGAACGTGGCGGCGGCGGGTTGCGGGGCCGCGGCGGTCTCGGTGCGGGCGCGGCGCCGGCCGCCCGCGGCGGGGGCGGGTTCTCCGGTGGCGGCGGCTGCGTCGGCGAGGATGTGCTGCATCTGGCGGGCGCGCTCGCGGTCTATGACGGCGTCGTCTCCGCCGAGGCGGGCGAGGACGTCGAGGATCGCCTGGCGCCCGAGGTGGGCGTAGAGGGCGCGCGGGTCGGCCTGCATGCGGGCCTGCTCCATGAGGCGGGCGTGGGCGCGGTCGCGGCGGCGTCCGGCGTGGCGGCGGGTGAGCAGGCCGGCGCGCTGGGCGCGGTTGTCGGCGCGCACGAAGCGGTCGATGCGGCGGTTGGCGTCCTCGGTCTCGAGGTCGGCGCCGAGGGCGGTGGCCAGGCCCAGGCGCACGGCGACGCGTTTGACGGAGAAGAGCCAGCGGACGGATTCGGCGGTGCCCTGCCTGACCTTCTGGGCGCGGCGCTCGGGGACCATGCTGCGTTCCCAGAGCCAGGCCGCGACGAGCGGGGCGCCGAGCCGGACGAGGGCCTCCTGGACGGAGTTGGCCTCGGAGGCGGACATGAGTCCTGATGCGCAGGTCAGGACCCAGACGGCGAGTCCGTCGGCGCCGGCGTTGCCGTCGCGGGCGACGTTGGCGCGGGCGCGCAGGGCGGAGGCCAGGACGCTGATCTCCATGAACGCGAACAGCACGGCCTGGATCCAGGTCGGCAGGTGCATGGTGCGGGAGAAGAAGTGCCACATGCCGGTGGCCGCGACGGAGGAGGCCATGGCGGCGGCGACGACGGTGAGGGTGTCGGCGGCCCTCTTGCCGCGCAGGGCCCGGGTGCCGCGCCACAGGAGCAGGCCGAGGGCGAGCAGGGCGACGACGGCGGCGAGGATCGTGAGGGACTGGGCGAGTGGCCCGGCCTTGTCGAACCAGCTGCGCAGTCCGGTGTTCACGGGTGGGTCTCCTCGTCGGGGTGGCGCGGCGGGAGCGGGCGGATCGTAGGGGCGAGGATACCGGTCCGCGGGCGCGCCGTGGGGCTGTTGCGGTTATATAGCGTACAAATGTTCGTGCTAGTAGTCTTCCCGGCTATGGCGGAGATCTTCGAGGACTTCCTCACGGCGGCGGATGCCGCGCTGGGTTTGCTGGAATCGGCCGAGGTGACGGGGCGTTGGGTGGAGCCGAGCGCGTGCGCGGGGTTCACGGTGGGCGGGTTGGCGGCGCATCTGGCGTGGCAGGTGCAGTCGGCGGCCTGGGCGGTGGGCTGCGAGCGTCCGAAGCCGGATGCGGTGGTGACGGGGCTGCCGGCGCACTACGAGCAGGCGGCGTGGGTGGGCGCCGATGCGGACGCACCGGTGAACGCGGGGATCCGGGACAGCGGGGAGCAGCGGGCGCAGGCCGGGCCGGGCGAGGTGCTGCGGCTCGCGCGGGAGGCGCGCGCGGCGTTGGCGGCGGCGTTCACCGGGCTTCTTCCGCAGGAGGTGATCGCGATGCCGTGGATCGAGGGCCGTGCGATGACGGCGGGCGATGTGCTCTCGACGCGGGTGCTGGAGCTGCTGATCCACACCGACGATCTGGCGGTGAGCGTCGGCGTGGAGACGCCGCGGGCGACGGATTCGGCGTATGAGCGGCTGTTCGCGCTGCTGATGCCGCTGTCGGTGCGCCGGCACGGTCCGATCGCGGTGCTGCGCGCGCTTTCGCGCGCCGAGCGTGCCCCGGAGTCGGTGTCGGCGTTCTGACGCGGGGTCGGTTCGCGGTCCGGTCAGCGGCGGCGGGTTTCGCGTTCGATGATCGCGCGCAGCCGGGCGCCTTCGGTCGCGGTGTGGTTGGGGTCGTGGAGTTTCGCCGCGGCGGCGTCGGCCAGGCGCGGTCCGGGGTCGGCGGCGGACGCGCGGCGCAGGTGGCGCAGGAACAGGCGGCGGGCGGCGATCGCTGGGCTCGGGCGCAGGTCGGCGGTGCCGACGGTGACGAGGGTGCGCGCGAGGTCGTAGGCGGGGTCGCCGGCCGCGGCGTTGGTCCAGTCGATGACGACGGGTCCGCGGTCGGGGGTGAGGATCACGTTGAGCGGGTGCAGATCCTGGTGCATCATGCGGTCGCCGTCGCGTGCGTCGAAGGTGCGCGGCGCGGGGAGCCAGTCGGGGGCGCGGTGGGCGGCGAGCCGGTCGTGCAGGTCGGCGAGTTGCCGGGCGAGGTGGGCCAGGCGCCAGGGGCGGGACTGCCAGGCCTGCATCAGCGTGGGTCCGTGCAGCCGGTCCATGACGAGGTCGGTGTCGTTCGCGTCGTGGACGCGCGGGACGGGGTAGCCGCGGGCGGCGAGGTGCTCCATGACCTTCGCCTCCATCAGGGTATTGCTGTGCGCGGGGTTGCGGTAGCGGCGGAGGACGCGGGTGTCGTCGAGGGCGAAGACGTCGGCGTCGCGGCCCTGGGCGATGAGTTCGAGGCCGGTCGTCATCGCTTGCGGGCCTCGATCAGGAAGCGGGTCGTGGTCGCGACGAACGGCCCGTCGGCCGCGATCCGCCGGTGCAGGTCGCGCAGCCTGTCCCGGTATCTCTCGACGGTGAAGCCGGGGACGATCCAGATGACTTTGCGCAGGAAGTAGACCATCGCGCCGACGTCGTGGAACTCGGTGCGCAGTTCCTCGAACCTGAGGTCGACGACCTCCAGGCCCGCGTCCTCGGCCTCGCGGCGCGCGCGGTCGGGGTGCCGGGAGTCGAGGTCGTCGGGGTCGAGGGGCCCGAGGAAGTACTCGGAGACCTCGGCGACGCTGTACGGGCCGACCTGCTGGGAGAGGTAGGTGCCGCCGGGTTCGAGGACGCGCGCGATCTCCGGCCAGTGCGTGCCGACCGGGTGCCGGCTGGTGACGAGGTCGAACGCGGCGTCGGCGAAGGGCAGCGGCGGTGCGTCCCGGTCGGCGATGACGACGACGCCGCGCGGGCGCAGCAGCCGGGTGGCCTTGGCGAGGTTGGGCGGCCAGGACTCGGTGGCGGCCATCACCGGCGGGAGTTTCGCGGCGCCGGCCAGGACCTCTCCGCCGCCGGTCTGGATGTCCAGTGCCGCGCGCGCCGAGGCGAGGCGGGCGGCCATCAGGCGCTGGTAGCCCCAGGAGGGGCGCTGCTCGGTGGCGCGCCCGTCGAGCCAGGAGAAGTCCCAGCCGTCCACGGGCGCGGACTCGGCCTCGGCGATCAGGTCTTCGAAGGTGCGCGGCGGCATGGTCACCGATGATAGGCATCGAGGGCGGTGGAGAGCTCGTCGAATAATCCGGCCGGCGGCGGCACCCCGATCGCCTGCCACCATTCGCGCCCGGCGGCGAGCGCGGCCCGCAGCGCCGCGTGCAGGCCGTCGGCGTCTGCGGGGGAGGTCGCGGCCGTCAGCGCGCGTACCGCGTCCGGCGGCAGGTCGGATTCGGCGGCGCGCGACGGCGTCAGCCAGTGCCGGGTCGCGCCCTGCGCCGTCCGGGCCATCCACTGCAGGTGGCGTTGGACGTGGCCGAGCGCGTCCCAGCAGCGCAGCAGTTCGCCGCGTTCGAGCAGGTGCAGGGCGAGCGTGAGCCAGTTGACGAACCGGTCGCAGTATTCGGCGCCGGTCTCGGGGGGCGGGGCGTGCTCGGGCAGGGCCCGCAGGACCGGCTCCAGGCGCCCGGACCGGTCGAGGATCAGCATCCGGTCGACCGGGGCGCCGCGCTCGGGCCACAGGGACACCGCGCCGATCCGGGCGGCGGTCGCGAAGTGGAACTCGCCGCGGATCAGCCGCGGGAAGAACGCGACGTGCGCGCCGAACTCGTTGACCAGCACGTGGCTGACGGGCGCGATCCGGGCGCACCAGGCGGCCGGGTCCAGCCGGCGGCGCGCGGCGTCGGTGAAGAACAGCCAGAACTCGATGTCGCTGTGCTCGTCGGCCTCGTCCTTGGTGAAGGACCCGTACATCAGGGCCGCGTCGAGGCCGCGGTCGGCGCGGCAGGCGGCCTTGACCCGGTCGATCAGCTCCAGTTGGGGCAGCGTCATCACGGCTCCCGGAACTCGTGCAGCGGCTCGGTCAGGGCGGCCATCTCCTGCTCGATCAGCGCCCTGCCGCGGGCGATCCGGGCGTCGTCGAGGACGCCGGGGACGACGACGTACCCCTGTTCGCGGAACGTGCGGCGCTTCTCGTCCATGCGTGCAAGTCCAGCAAACCCGTCCGCTGTCGGGCAAGCGGATTACAGTGGGCCGCGGGATACGAGGGAAGGGACGGACGCGGATCATGGGGATGCCGCCGCGCAGCGCCGCCGAGCGCAAGGCGCATGTGCTGAAGCTGCTGGAGTCCGAGGCCGACGTGTGGGTCGCGACCGCCGACGTCGAGGGCGGGCCGGTGCTGATCCCGCTGTCCTTCGCGTGGACGGGTTCCGTGCTGGTGCTGTCCACGCCCGAGGGCAGCGCGACGGGCCGGAACCTGGCCGCGTCGGGGGCGGTGCGGATCGCGCTCGGCGCCACCCGTGACGTGGTGGTCATCTCCGGGCGGGTGCGCACGCACAGCAGCGCGGACGTGCCCGCGCGGCTCGCCGACGCGTTCGCTGCGAAGCACTCCTGGGACCCGCGCCAGGACTCGAGCTCGTCCGGCGGGTACGCGTTCTTCGAGGTCGCGCCGGTGCGGATCCAGGCGTGGCGCGAGGAGAACGAGCTCAAGGGCAGGACCCTGATGCGGGAAGGCGCCTGGCTTGTCTGACACCGCCCCCGCCGCCGACTCCGACTTCGAGGCAGGCTCCGAGTCCGGCTACCTGGCGCAGACCCGCGCCGCGTACGACACGGTCGCCGCGAGCTACGCGGAGCTGCTCGCCGGGCATCTCGCGGGCAACCCCTTCGACCGCGCCGCGCTCGCCCTGTACACCGAGCTCCTGCACGCCGCCGCCGCCGGAGGCCGGGCGCCGCGGGTCACGGAGGTCGGCTGCGGCCCGGGCCGGATCACCGCGCACCTGGCGGCCCTGGGCCTGGACGCGTCCGGGATCGACCTGTCCCCGGGCATGGTCGCCGAGGCCCGGCGCCGCCACCCCGGCATCCGGTTCGCGCTCGGGTCGATGACCGGCCTCGACCTGCCGGACGGCGGGCTGGACGGGCTGGTCGCCTGGTACTCCGTCATCCACGTCCCGCCCGCCGAGCACCCGGCGGTGTACGCGGGGTTCCGCAGGGTCCTGAGACCCGGCGGCCACCTGCTGCTCGCGTTCCACGTCGGGGACGGGAAACGCGAGATCACCGACGCGTACGGGCACTCGGGCCTGCGCTACGACGCGTACCGGCTGCAACCGGACCGGGTCGACCGGGACCTCGCGGCCGCGGGCTTCGAACCGGTCGCCCGGCACACGCACGCGCCGCTCGCGGACGAGCGCGGCGCCCAGGCGTACGTGATCGCCCGGGCGCCGCGCCGCTGAACCCGTCCGACGGCGTGTCAGCCGCCGGAGGTGAAGGACACCACCTGCTGGAAGGTGGGCCGGTTCTGCCAGGAGATCCCCGGGTGGGTGATCCCGCCGAGGGGGTCCTGGATGATGCTGTCCGCGCACCACTGGTCGCCGGCCGAGCAGTACGCGTCCGCCGGGTACACGGTGGACGCCGACTCCTGCGACGCGGCGACCAGGGAGTTCAGCAGCGCCGTGCGGCACGCGCCGAGGCTGCCGGCGCCGCAGTAGGTGACCGGCAGCGGGTCGGTCACGGACTGCCCGAGGACGCTGCGCAGGTCCTTGCTGACGTAGCCCCACCAGCCGATCTGGAACGCGGAGCCCTTGTGGGACTGCGCCATGTTGTCCGAGGGCACCGTCCCGGTCACGGCGATCTGCTGCCCGCCGGACGGCGAGTCGTTGACCGGCATGTCCGCGATCGTCGCGTCGAACAGGCCGGTGCCCATCCCGGAGGAGAACTCGGCCTGCAGCAGCAGCGGCCACCACGCGTCCATGAGCTGGATGGCGGCCGCGTTCTGGAAGCTGGTCGCCCCGGAGGACGTCGGCAGGATCCTGCTGCCGGAGTTCATCCACGCGGTCAGCTCGGCGACGAGCGCGGCCTGCGTGGAGTCGGTGACCGTCGAGGAGTCGATGACGTCCAGGAGCAGCGGCAGGACCTCCTTGCCGCGCAGGTCGGTGGTGGCGGCGGTCTCCATGGTCTGGATCAGGGAGGTCTCGGTGTACTTCGCGCCGGTCGCGAGGTACGCCTGGATGCCGGAGTTGAGCAGGTCCACGCGCTGCACCGGGCCCCAGCTGTAGTCGCCGTCGGCGGCGCTGTAGTTCAGGGCCTGCTTGTTGTTCCAGCTGACGTAGTAGTCCTGGTCGGTCGAGTTCGGGTGCGCGGAGAACGCGGTGTCGGACTCGGTGTAGGCGGCCGGGTTCCAGTTCGCCCACTCGTCGGCGCTGTTTCCCCACAGCGGCAGGTTGGGGTCGGTGCCGGCCGCGCGCACGGGGTTCTGGCCGGAGTTGTAGTAGGCGGTGTGCGCGGAGTTGACGTAGAACCAGTTGAAGTCGAAGTCGACGTTCGACGCGGCCGATTCGAACCCTGCCGCGGTGGACATGACGGTCGGGTTGTTGAACAGCATGAACCCGATCGCGGAGTCCGCCTCGTGGCCGTACTGGGATCTCTGGACGGTGTAGGCGACCGGTTTCCCGCCGATCGTCGCCGTGTACTCGACCAGGCCGTAGTTCGTGCGGTACATCACCAGGTGGTAGGAGCCTGCGGCGGTGGTGTCGGCGGTGGTCGGGCTCCAGGAGTCGTCGCGCTCGAGCTTGGTCATCGGGGTGCAGACCCCGTTGTCGAGGTACGCGGTCGAACCGGTGGTCGCGGCGGAGCCGTCGGTGTTGCACAGCTGCACGGCGAAGGTGTCGGAGGTGCCCTGCTCGCCGGAGGTCGCGGACCACGCGTAGCTCGGGCCGCGCCCGAGTTCCACGTACATGTTCAGGCCGGCGAAGGACGCGCCGCGCGCGCTCAGGCCCGGGCCCTCGACCTCTTCGAGCATGAGCAGCTGCGGGGCGAAGTAGCCGGTCTGCGGGCCGAACACGGCGACCGGGTTTCCGGAGGCGGTGTCCTTGCCGGAGACGACCAGCGCGTTCGACATCCCCGGGTGCTGCTGGCCCGGGGCGGGGACGTCGACGCCGGGCAGCGCGCCGGCGTCGCTCATCCCGACGAGCGTCGACGCCTTGCTGCGCAGCGACGCCGGGAGCTTCTTCGCGAGCGCGGCGACCTGCTTGGCGGTGGTCGCGGCGGGCGCCTTCGCCGACGTGACCGCCGACGCCTTCGCCGACGCCGCTGAGGCGCCGGTGCCGGTGGCGTTCTGCACGACGTTCACGGCCTGCACGGATCCGGGGTCGGGCATCGCGAGCCCGGTCTCGCCGGTGGCCTCGCCGTAGGGGAAGGAGGAGCCGTCGTGGACGGTGAGGGTGGCCTCGGGGTCGTTCTGCTCGCGCAGCCCGGCCCACACCTTGTCGCCCTCGGCGGTGCCGTATTCGGCCTCCGCGGCCTGCTTGACGAGCGCGGACTGCAGCTGGGCGCCGCCGCCGTTGCCGAACAGCGCGCCGATGACGTCGGCGATCGCGATGAGGTCGGTCTCGGTGAACGGCGCCATCGACTGGCCGGTCAGGTCGTACTCGCCGGGGAAGTCGTTGCCCGCCGACGGGCCGGTGGCGGTGATGTACGCGTTGATGCCCGCGAGGTAGCTGTCGATGTCGCTCTTGACCTGCGCGCCGTTGGTTCCGGCGCCGGCGAGGGCGGCGACCTGGGCCTGGAGGTCGGCCTCGGTGTAGGGGGCGCCGCGCCACAGGTTCTGCTCGAGGGCCTGGTTGCCGGCGGCGCCACCGGCGAAGGAGGTCAGCTCGCCGCGGCCGAGGTGGCGCAGCAGGTCCATGACCCACAGCCGCTCCTGCGCGCCGGCGTATCCGGCGCCGTACTCGGCCTCGGCGCGGGTGGCGCCGGTGATGTGCGGGATCCCGGAGTCGTCGAACACGATCGTGACGCCGGTCTCGGGGGACTCGGTGGACTGCACGTCCGCGGAGGGGACGCCGAGCGCGGAGGAGTTGTAGAACTGGTTGATCTGGGCGGCCGTCAGGCCGGTCGCCGCGGTGGTGAGGTTCGCGTAGGGGGCGAGCTGGTCGTTGCTGTTCGACGGGTACACGCCGAACACCTTGAACAGCAGGATCTGGGCGAGGGTCTCGTTGCCGTTCTCGCCGGCGGGCAGGATGTCGTAGCACTGGCCGGCGCAGTCGTCGACCACGGACAGCGCGGTGGCCCGCGGCCGGGCGTTCGAGGAGGCGGCGGCGCCGGTCGCGGCCGTCGCGGCGGCGAGCGCGGCCGCGGTCACGGCGGCGAGCAGGCGCGATGCCCGCCGTCCGCCGCGGCGCTGGAGTAGGGGGCGGTGGGGGCGGATCATAGTCCCTCCCGGGGCATGTGGGAGTGCACGGGAAGTTACGGGAGCCTGGCGATCCGTCAACTTACCGCCGGGTAAGGTCAAGTGTCTGCCAAGGGCGCCTCCGCTGCCGGTAAAACATGAACGCGAGTCATCGTTCGTGGTTCGCCAGGAACGGCAGGTGCGCGCCCGCCCCGCCCAGCACCGCCCCGATCCCCAGCAGCACCCCCGCGCTCCCGGTCGCCAGATCCGCCGACAGCCGGTGCAGCCGGTCCCCGGGAAACGCGAGCCGCCCGCGGTGCCCGACCGCGTGCCAGGCCAGGCGCCGCACCTGCCCCAGCGCCTCGCCCGCCGCCTGCGGATCGTCGGCCAGCGCCAGCGCGAGGCCCGCGCGGCCGTTGAACAGCCCCGCGTTCGCCGAGAACCCGGCCGACGACGCCCGCCGGAACCCCTCCAGCGCCGTCCGGAACCGCTCGTCCTCGGCGTACGCGAGATACCGGCGCAGCACCAGCGCGATCCCGGCGCCGCCCCCCGCGAGGTACGGCACCGCCCGCCAGCCCTCGTTCACCCGCATCGACCCGTCCCGCGCCGAGACCACGCAGCACGCCAGATCCATCCGCAGCGCCGACCGCGCCCGCGCCAGCCACTCCCGGTCCCCGGTGCGCTCGAACAGCCGCAGGAACAGCAGCGCCGGACCCGACGCGCCGCGCAGCAGCCCCGCGCGCCCGGCCGGCCCCGACACCCGCGCCGCGCCGGTCGGGGTCCCGGCGCGCGCGGCGTCCTGCTGCGCGAGCAGTTCCGCGGCGATCCGCCCGGCCTCGATCGCGGCGCCGCGCATCCCGCGGTCCCCGGTGACCGCCGCGAAGTGCAGCAGGTTCAGCCCCACCCCGGCCAGGCCGTCCGCCAGATCCGGGCCGAGCCGCTGCCACTGCTCCTCCAGCGCCGCGTCCACCAGGCGCAGCGCCTCCTCCCGGCGCCCGAGCGCGTCCAGGACGTACGCGACGCCGTGCACGCCCTCGTAGAAGCCGAGCCGCGCGTCCGCGGGCAGCGCGTACCCGCGGCGCACCAGCCAGTCCGCGTGCTCGCCGGGCACCTCGAGCCCGGCCGCGTCGAGGGCGTAGAGCACCCCGGCCGCCCCGTGCGCGATCCCGAGCCCGGCCCCGGGATGCGCGAACTGCCGCACGTCCCCCGGAAACAGCCGGTCCTCGCGCTCCGGGGTCGCCATCGCCGCGATCGACGCGCCGAGCGAGGCGCGCACCGCCGTCCAGTCCCCGTCGACGATCGGGGCGTCCACGCTTTCCACGGGCCGCAGCGCCGCGCGCCCGGCCGTCTCGATCCGCTCCACAGCATCCTCCAGAAACCCGTCCGGCACCTCGGGGAACTCGCCGCGCGCCGCCCCCGCCAGCACCCTGGCCCGGCCGCGGTCCAGCGGCAGCAGCCCGGTGAGCGGCAGGAACAGCGCCAGGCGCAGGCAGGCGAGCGCGTACGCGTCGAGCGCGCGGCGGCCCGCGTCGGCGAGCGTCGCCGCGGACGCGAAGCCGATGAGGGCGACCGTGCCGTCCGGGCGCACCAGCACGTCGCGCAGGCCCAGGCCGCCGAGCGCGACCCCGCGCGCGTGCAGGCCCGCGACCGCCTGCTCGACCCTGGCCGCGATCCCCAGCGCCCACGCCGTGTACGCGCGCACCGCCGCCGGCTCCGGCGCCGGCCCGTACAGCGGGAACCGCTCGCCGAACAGCGTGTCCAGACTCCGGCCCTCGACGAACTCCAGCACCAGGAACCGGTGCCCGCCCCGCTCTAACCAGTCCAGCACCTCCGGGGCCGCGCCCGTGCCCGCCAGCCACCGCAGCACGTCGCGCTCGCGTTCGAGGCGGGCGACCGCGTCCCGGCCGTCCGCGGTCAGGCCGGCGTGCGGCCGCGCCTGCTTGACGAGCACCTTCCGGCCGGTGCGCGCGTCCGCCGCCTGGTAGACGCCGCCGCCGTTGCCCACGTGCAGCGCCCGCTCCACCGGGTACGGCAGATCCCTGAGCGCCGCGGGCCCGCGCGCCGCGAGATGCGGGGCCAGGAACCGCGGCACCGCCACCCACGGCGGCGGCGCGAACGCGGGCCCGCGCTGATCGGGCACCAGCCGCCCCCGCGGGTCCGCGATCGCCGGGACCCGCTCCCCGGAAGCGTCCCGGCACCAGCGCGGGGCGAACCCGCCGTAGCGCACGTACAAGGGGCCCGCCCCGTAGCGCAGATCGCTGAGAACGCAGGGCCCCGGCTGCCCGGCCAGCGCCCCGTCGAGCTCCTTCAGGGTGCGTTCGAGCTCGTCCTCGTCCGCGGGGTAGAGGGTCGCGAACTTCCCGGCCGCGCCGCGCTCGGCGTGGACGGAGTTGCGCGCCAGCAGCGCCGCGGGGGAGCGCAGGAACGCGAACGCCAGCCGCGCCCCGAGACTGTGGTCCCACACCGTGTCCAGCACCGCGGGCGCGGACCCGGGGGTGGCGGACACGTGGATCTTCCAGCCCTGATCCGGCAGCCGGTGATCGGCGGGCGCCAGATGCCACCGATCACCGGCCGACGCGGCGCGCCATCCCTCCGGGACAGGCCGCCCCACGTGCTCGAACGCCCCCTCGGCATTCGCGCGGGCGGCCGGAAGGTCGTAGAAGAGCGGGTCGGCCAGACAGTACGCCTCGTACCTGGGGTCCACGCGTGATCCTCTCCTTCGCGCCACGCCGGAGTTATCTCAGCCCACGAGCACACGCGGCAAGACAGCGCACGTCACGCGAACGCGCCCCCGCGGCGCCCTCGCGAACCCCCGGCGCGGGCAGGTGTGGTACCACACCTCGGCTCGGGGTTCGTACGCGTGTTCCAGCGTGAGAATTTGAGAAAGAACCCGCCGCCCGCCCGCCGCGCGCGCCCGCGCCGTGGGACGATGGAAAAGCCATGACTGACGAGGGGCTGTGCCCGCGCGCGCTGCGCGCCGCCGTGCTGGCGGCGGCGTGCGTGCTGCTGTCCGCGGTCACCTTCGCCGTCGTCGGCCGGGGCACCGCCCCGATGTGGGCGGTCGTCATCGCGCTCGCCGCCGTGTACCCGCTCGCGTACGTCGGCGGATCGCGCCCGCTGGGGCTGGCCGCGCTCGCCGCGTTCACCGCCGGCGTGCAGGTCGCGATGGACTACTGGTTCGCGCTCGCGCAGCTCGACCAGAGCGTCGTGCGCGGCTGCGGCATCCTGCGGGCGATCCCGCCGATGGGGGAGTCGATCCGCTGCGCGCAGACCGCGGCCCCCGCCCCCACCGCGCTCGCCCCCGACGGCTCGCTGCACGTCGGCCTCGCGCTGCTGCTCGCGCAACTGGCCGTCGCCCTGATCAGCGCCCTGTGCCTGGCCAGCGGCGAACGCGCCCAGCTGACACTGCGCCAGGCGCCCGCCGCGCTCACCGCGCTCGTCACCCTGATGCGCCGCCGGCTGCCGCGCCTGGTCCTCGCCCTGACGCTGCTCGCCGCCCCGGCCGCCGACGACCGGCCCGCCCCGCGGCCGCGCGCGACGGCCCGGATCCGGCCCAAGCGCCTCGACCTGCGGCACGCCGTCGTCCGCCGCGGGCCTCCCCTCACCTCCTGCACCGCGCTCGGTTAGGCCGCGCCCCGCACCGCTCAGCAGACCGCTGACGTGCCCTGGCGCCCTGACCGCACCCCTCCACCCCCTTTTCCTTGCGCAGTCAGGAGTTTCCCGTGAGCACGTCCCGTTCCGCCGCGCCCGGGCGCGGATCCGCGGCCCGGCGCCGCATCGTGCACGAGCAGGCCGTCGCCGCCAAGCAGCGCCGCCAGCGCCGCTCGGCGCTGCTCGGCATCGGCCTGGTCCTCGCCCTGTTCGCAGCCCTCGTCATCGCCAAGGCCGCCACCGGCCACACCACCGCCGCGCAGTCCGCGACGAACCAGACCGCGGCCACCGCGAACCAGGTCGCGACCCGCGCCACGACCGTCCCCGCGAGTGTCCTCGCCGCCGTCGGAGCCGGCGGCACCGCATCCCAGGCGCAGCCCGTGCCCGGCGGCGGCGCCGCGACCGTCGCCGGCAAGCCCGAGGTCCTCTACCTCGGCGCCGAGTACTGCCCCTACTGCGCCGCCGAACGCTGGCCGCTCGTGATCGCCCTCAGCCGCTTCGGCACGTTCACCGGCCTGGGCCTGACCGAATCCAGCTCCAGCGACGTGTACCCGAACACGAACACCTTCACGTTCCTGCACGCCGCCTACACGAGCCCGTACCTCGCGTTCACCTCGGTCGAGCTCTACGACCGCGACAACCAGCCCCTGCAGACCCCGACCGCCGCCCAACAGCAGCTGCTCACCGGCGCCGGCGGAGGCGGCATCCCCTTCATCGACCTCGGCGGCACCACGATGCTCCGCAGCGCCGGCTACGACCCGCAAGTGCTGTCCGGACAGAGCTGGACCCAGATCGCGAACGGCCTGACCGACCCGTCGAACCCCGCCACCCGGGCGATCCTCGGCACCGCCAACCGCATCACCGGGCAACTCTGCGCCCTGACGCACGATCAGCCCGCCGCCGTCTGCCAGACCCCGTCGATCCGCAGCCTGGAGTCCGCCTCATGACCGCCACCGCCGACCCCGCCGCCGCCCGCGACCGGAAGCGGCCCCCGCGACCCGCCGCGTCCGCCGTCCCGGCCTGGATCGCCCCCGCGACCCTCGGCACCGCCGCCGCGGGCCTGGCCGTGTCCGTGTACCTGACGATCGCGCACTACACCCAGTCCGTCACCCTCGCCTGCCCCGCCACCGGCGCGATCGACTGCCAGAAGGTGACGACCAGCCCCGCATCGATGCTCCTCGGCATCCCCGTCGCGGTCCTGGGCCTCGCGTTCTTCGCGGCGGCAGCGGCCCTCGGCCTGCCCGCCGCCTGGCGCGCCAGGTCCCCCCTGATCCGCGACACCCGGCTCGCGCTGTCCGTCCTCGGAGTCTGCTTCGTCGCCCGCCTGGTCTACGCGGAACTGTTCGAGATCGACGCGATCTGCCTGTGGTGCACCGTCGTGCACGTCCTGGCCGTGGCCCTGTTCGCGATCACCGCCCTGGCGACGGCCGCGACCGCCACCGTCCAGGAACCCGCCTGACACGCGCCCCCGTGAACGGGCACCCGGTGGACGTTCCGCTCACCTGCTCTCCGCGTTCCACTGCACCCGCGGAGGCAGCAGCCGGGCGCACACCGGGTGCCCCTTCTCGTCCGTCATCGTCAGCCGGGCCCGCAACTGCCCGCGCTCGACCGCCTCGGCGAGCATGTGCGGGGTGACCGCGGACAGCAGCAGCTTCCCGCGCCGGAACATCGTCGGCGTGCCGGCGGCGTCCACGGTCACCCAGGACAGGTAGACGAAGCGGCCGCCGAGCCGGTTCTGGATGTACGGGCCGTCGAGCACCAGGCCCTCCTCCTTGCTGGTCGCCGCCGTGCACGGCAGCGACCAGGAGACCCGCTCGGCGTCCGCGGGCTGGATCTCGAGCAGCTCGGACGGGGTGTCCTTGCGCTGCACGGCGACGTGCACGTTGGAGTAGCCGGGGAAGTCGCCGCCCGGCGGGCAGGTCAGCCCGGGAAGATCGGTCCCGATGATCCGCAGCGTCACCTCGCTGCCGCGATACCCCGCCATGTCGCCCAGCTCCTCACCGCGAGCCCGACCCGCCCCGCTCCGGCCACGACGGCGTGGCGGCCTCGCGCCTCCGATGCTAACCGCGCCCGCCGACACCCGCCCGCCCCACCGCGCTCACCGGCGGGAACGCCCGGGACGGAGAGCGGGATCGCCGCTCTCGCCGCCGTCACGCGCAGGAAACCCAGACCATCGCGGCACCACGAGGGCGATCTCCGATCTCACCACGCGAGTCTCACCAGGGGATCGGCCGACTGCACCACCAGGGCAGCGTCACCCGGGGAGTCTCACCACGGGATGGGCCCGTCCACGCTCGAGTACGTCCCCGTCGCCCCGCCCGCTCCGGCCGTGGCCATCTCCACGATGATCCGGGCTCCCTCCTCGACCGTCTGCGTCCCGGTGTTCCCGTTCAGGTCGGTCTTCGTGAACCCCGGCTCGACCGCGTTGATCCGCATGTTCGGGAACGCCTTCGCGAACTGCACCGTCACCATGTTCACCGCGACCTTCGACGCCGGGTACGCGACCCCCGGGTAGAAGTGCGCCGGACTGCCCGGCGTGCTGAGGGCCGTCAGCGACGCCAGCCCGCTGCTCACGTTCACGATCGCCGGCGAAGCCGACCGCTGAAGCAGCGGCAGGAAAGCGTGCGTGACCCGCACCATCCCGAACACGTTCGTGTCGAACACGGCCCGCATGTCCTCCCCGGTCACCTCCGCCGCCCCGATGATCGCGTTGCCCGGCCCGCGCCCCTCGACCCCGGCGTTGTTCACCAGGACGTCCAACCCGCCGCCCGCCGCCTCCACCGCGGCCGCGGCCGCGCGCACGGACTCCTCGGAGGTCACGTCCAGCACCACGAGCCGCGCT
Organism: Actinospica sp.; assembly: GCA_035712985.1. Taxonomy (GTDB): domain Bacteria; phylum Actinomycetota; class Actinomycetes; order Streptomycetales; family Catenulisporaceae; genus Actinospica. The sequence goes on along the minus strand of DASTAE010000332.1, from coordinate 223 downwards.
CCCAGCCGCTGCGCCGCCGCCTTCCCCCGCTCCGCGTCCCGACTCCCGATCCACACCTCGTGCCCCGCCGCGATCAACTGCCGCGCCGCCTCGTACCCGATGCCCTTGTTGGCCCCGCTGATCAATGTCGTCGTCATACCCCCACCCTCGCCCACCGCGCCGCGCCCTGCCAGTGCCCCCGTCTCCCTAGGACTCCCATCCCCACCCTCGCCGCACCTATTGC
>DASTAE010000331.1:0-50725 GCA_035712985.1 Actinospica sp. | reverse complement strand
AGCACCGCGCCGGACGGATCGCCGACTGCGATCTGGCCGAGGTCGGCTGCGGCCTGGCGCGCTCCCCCGGCCACTGCATGACCATGGGCACGGCCAGCACGATGACCTCGATCGCCGAGGTGCTGGGCGTGGCCCTGCCGGGCAGCGCCTCGATCCCGGCCGTGGACAGCGCGCACCACCGGATGGCCGCGCGGGTCGGGGCGACCGCGGTGCGACTCGCCGAGGAAGGCCGCAGGATCACCGGCTTCCTGACCCGCGAGGCCTTCGAGGACGCGGCGGCGACCGTGTTCGCGCTCGGCGGCTCGACCAATGCCCTGATCCACCTGATCGCGATGGCCGGCCGCGCGGGCGTGGAGTTCACGCTCGACGACTTCGACGCGATCTCGCGGCGGGTGCCCGTCCTGGCGAACCTGCGTCCGTCGGGCGAGTACCTGATGGAGGACTTCTACTACGCGGGCGGCCTGCAGGCGCTGCTGCGCGAACTGTCCGCGGTCCCCGGAGCCCTGCACCCCGACCGTCCGACCGTGGGCGGCGGCACGATCGGCTCGCACTGGGAGCAGGCGGCCGTGCACGACCCGGACGTGATCCGCGGCGCCGAGCAGCCGTGCAGCGAAGAGGGCGGCCTGGCCGTGCTGCGCGGGAACCTGTGCCCGGACGGCGCGGTGATCAAGTACATCGCCTCGCAGAAGCCGAGCCTGCTCAAGCACACCGGACCCGCGGTGGTCTTCGACTCCTACGCCGAACTGCGCGCGGGGATCGACGATCCGGCGCACGCCCTGACCGCGGACTCGGTGCTCGTGCTGCGCAGCGCGGGGCCGATCGGCGGACCCGGTATGCCGGAGTACGGGATGCTGCCGATCCCCAAGTACCTGCTCGAGGCCGGGGTCACCGACCTCGTGCGGATCTCGGACGCGCGGATGAGCGGGACGAGCTACGGCACCTGCGTGCTGCACGTCGCCCCCGAGTCGCACGTCGGCGGCCCGCTCGCGCTGGTGCGCACCGGGGACCTCGTCACGCTCGACGTCGAGGCCAGGACCCTGACCCTCGAGGTGGACGACGCGGAACTCGCGCGCCGCCGCGAGGCCTGGCAGCCCCCGGCTCCGCGGTTCGAACGCGGATACGGCGCGCTCTACCAGTCCCACATCACCCAGGCGAACCACGGCTGCGACTTCGACTTCCTCGCTCGCCCTGGGCACAACCCGCAGCCCGACCCGCACTGAGCTGCGGCTCTTCCCTAGTTCATCAGGCTACGAACCAAAGGCGGTTCACCATGTCCTCACCCTCCCCTGCCCTGAACCGGCGCGCGCTGCTCGGTTCGGCTGTAGGCGCGGCCGCGGCGCTGCCCATTCTCTCCGCGTGCTCGGCGCCCAGCACGGCCGTCGCGAACAGCAGCCCGGCGGCCTCCCTCGCCGCCACCCCGAGTTCGCCGGTCACCCTGAACATCCTCGACGTGGCCGGGAACCTGGCGCTGACCAAGCCGGCGATCGAGGCCTTCGCGAGCGCGAACCCGCACATCGTCTCCGGCGTCACCTACACCACCGGCACCGCGCCCCAGGTGCCCGCGAAGCTCAAGGCGGAGCAGGCCGGCGGCAACGTGCAGACCTCGCTCGTGCTCACCGGCACGGACGCGCTGGCCTCGGGCATCACCGACGGCCTGTATGTGAACCTGAAGTCCTACTACGGCCAGTTCTTCCCTGGCCTGATGGCGAACTACCAGACGGCCGCGGCGAACATGGCGACGCTCGCGCAGGACCAGGGCATCGAGATCGTCTGGTACCCGAGCGGCCCGCTGATCGAGTACAACCCGGCCGTCGTCACCAACGTCCCGACGACCACCGACGCGCTGCTGGCCTGGGCCCAGGCGAATCCCGGCAAGTACCAGTACGCGCAGCCGCGCAACTCAGGACCCGGACGCACCTGGCTGATGGGCCTGCCCTACCTGCTCGGCGACTCGGACCCGACCGACCCGACCAACGGCTGGTCGAAGACCTGGGCCTACCTGACCGAGCTCAACAAGTACATCAGCCAGTACCCCTCGGGCACGACCGCGACGATGAAGAACCTCGCGGCCGGAACGGTGAACGTCATCGCCTCGACGACCGGCTGGTACATCAACCCGCGCGCGCTCGGCACGGTGCCGAAGTCGATGGCCGTGGCCAAGTTCCAGAACATGACCTGGGTCACCGACGCGCAGTTCGGCGTCATCCCCAAGGGCGTCTCGAACGACACGCTGATCGCGGCGATGTCCCTGCTGGCCCACATCCTGACGCCGACCGCGCAGGCCGTGACGTACGACAAGGGCTACTTCTACCCGGGCCCGGCCGTGAAGGGCGTGACGATCGCGCAGGCACCCAGCTCCTCGCAGCAGGTCATCGCGACGTACGGCGAGCCGGAGTTTGACAGCTGGATGACGCAGTACCCGATGAAGAACTCGCTTCCGGCCACCGCGCAGGTCACCGCGTTCGACCTGTGGGACAAGCACATCGGCAGCACGAAGTGACGATCGACGAGATGACGACCAGGACCACGACCGCCGCGCGCACCTCCTTCGAGGAGCTGCGGCTGAACGGGATCAGCCGCGCGTACGGCGCGCACACCGCCCTGCATCCGCTCGACCTGACCGTGCGCGGCGGCGAGTTCATCGCGCTGCTCGGCCCGTCCGGCTGCGGCAAGACGACGGCGCTGAACTCGATCGCCGGACTGCTGCCGCTGACCGCGGGCTCGATCGAGCTCGACGGACGACGGATCGACACGCTGCCGCCGGAGAAGCGCGGCTTCGGGATGGTGTTCCAGAACTACGCGCTCTTTCCGCACCTGAGCGTGCGCCGCAACGTCGCCTTCGGCCTGAACATGCGCAAGGTTCCGAAGGCCGAGGTGAAGCGGCGGGTGGACGCGGTGCTCGATCTCGTGCGGCTGACGGATCACGCGCACAAACTGCCCGGCCAGCTTTCCGGCGGCCAGCAGCAGCGCGTCGCGATCGCGCGGGCGATCGTGCTGGAGCCGCCGCTGGTGCTGATGGACGAGCCGCTGTCGAACCTGGACGCGGCGCTGCGCCTGGACATGCGCGCCGAGATCCGGCGCATCCACCAGGAGTTCGGCCTGACCACGCTCTATGTGACGCACGATCAGGAGGAGGCGCTCTCGCTCGCCGATCGCCTGGTCGTGCTGAACGCGGGCCACGTCGCGCAGGTCGGCACTCCGTCCGAGCTGTACGAGTCACCGCGCAGCGCGTACGTGGCCGCCTTCATGGGGTATCGCAATATCCTGAACCTGACGGCGGAACGCGTCGGCGACGACACCGCGGCCGTCGTCGGCGAGGGCATGCAGCTCGTCGGCACGGTGTCGGGTTCGGTGACCGAGGGCGAGGCCGTTCAGGTCGCGGTGCGTCCGGAGGATCTGCGGATCGCGGCTGACGGTTCCGACGCGGCTTTCGAGGCGGTCGCCGAGATCGTCGAGTACCACGGCCGCGAGTTCCAGGTGGACGCGCTGACCCGCGCCGGGAACCGCGTGCACCTGCGGACGCAGGAGCGGGTGTCTCCCGGGGATCGGCTCTCGCTGACGGTGGATCCGCAGCGGGCTCTCGTGTTCGGCAGCGGGACGTGAGCGCGGCGACCGCGGCACCGGCCGCGCCGAAGCTCGCGCTCAGCCACCGCTTGGCCGAACGCGGCATCGACAGGACCCTGATCCTCATCCTGCCGGGCGTCATCGCGATCGCGGCGCTGTTCTGCTACCCGTTCGTCTACGGCCTCGGCCTGTCGTTCCAGCCGGCCAGGGGCGGCGTGTTCGGCGCGTACTCGTCGTTCTTCAGCGACTCGTTCTCCGAGGGCACGATCTGGAAGACGTTCAGCCTCGCGATCCCCGCGTCGCTGATCAACGTCGGGCTCTCGGTGCCGATCTCCTACCGGATGCGCGGCGAGTTCCGCGGCAAGCGGCTGCTGCTGACGCTGCTGGTCGTGCCGATCACGCTCGGGACCGTGCTCACCGCGGAGGGCATCCTCGAGTACTTCGGCCCGGCCGGCTGGTTCAACCTGACCCTGCAGAAGCTGGGCCTGGTCTCGGCCGGACACCCGGTGACCCTGATCAACGACTACTGGGGCGTGCTGTTCTCGCTGATCATCAGCGGATTCCCGTTCGCCTTCCTGCTCACCCACTCCTATCTCTCCGGCATCCACCCGGCGCTGGAGAAGGCGGCGGCGACGCTCGGCGCGGGCTGGTGGCAGCGCTTCCGCTTCGTCACCTTCCCACTGCTGCTGCCGGGACTGCTCACCACGTTCTGCCTCACCTTCGTGCTCGGATTCTCCGTCTTCCCCTCGGCGATCATGGTCGGCGATCCGGACGGCAGGACGCACGTGATCTCGATCGAGGCGTACGAGCAGGCCCTGCAGAACTTCAACTACCCGCAGGGCTGCGCCGACGCGATGATCATGACCGCGCTGATGCTCCTGGTCATCGGCCTGGTCATGGGCGTGCGCCGCTTCTTCTACAGCGGCTCGACGGGAGGCAAGGGCTGATGGAATCGCGCGCGCTCCGGATGCGTCCCGGCGCCTGGCTGGTCTGGGCCCTGGTCGTGTTCTTCATGGTCAACATGCTCGGCGTGATCGGGTCCGTGGTCCTGGACTCCTTCGGCAAGACCTGGTTCAGCGGCTGGGCGCCACAGGGGTATACGGGCTCGAACTACTCCGAGGCCTGGAACGAGTTCGACCTCGGCCAGGTCATGACCGTCACCTTCCAGATCACACTGCTGGTCGTGCTGATCTCGCTGCTGCTCGGCGTTCCGGCCTCGTACGCGCTGGCCCGGCGCGACTTCCCGGGCAAGCGGCTGGTGATGCTGCTCTTCGTGCTGCCGATCCTGGTGCCGCCGATCGCGTACGGCATCCCGCTGGCCACGATGCTCTACAAGGTGCATCTGGCCGGGTCGTTCACCGGCGTCGTGGCAGCGAACCTCGTGCCCTCGATCCCGTTCGTGGTCTACACGATGACGCCGTTCATCGAGCAGATCGACCCACGGCTCGAACAGGCCGCGCGGATGTGCGGCGCGCCGACCCGCAGCGTGCTCGGCCGGATCATCGCGCCGCTGCTGCTGCCCGGCATGCTGGCGGCCGGGATCCTGGTCCTGGTGCGCACGTTCGGCATGTTCGAGCTGACCTTCCTGACCGCCGGGCCGACCAGCCAGACGCTCGTGGTCAGCCTCTTCTCCGCGGCCACCTCCGCGGGCATCCGCACCGCCCAGAACATCGACGCGATGGCCGTCATCTACACCGGCTCGATGCTGGTGCTGCTGGTCATCGCGCTGCGCTTCGTCAATCCCACCCAACTCGTCGCACGTTCACGGGACTAAGGACACAGACAAAGATGTCTCCCACCTTTGATCGTCGCACCTTCCTCGCCGCCACCGCCGCGACCGGTGCCGCCGTCGCCGTGCCGCTGCTGCCCGGCACCGCGTCCGCCGCCACCCGCTCCTTCGACGACCTCGACCCCGCCGTCCGGCCCCCGGCCGCCTGGTTCGCCGGCCGCGGCTGCGCGAACCAGGCCGGTCCGCGGGATCTGCCGCAGGACTTCGCCGCCGACCGCATCCTGTGCCAGACCCGGCGCCCGCGCATCCCGCGCCGCGACTTCCTGGTCACGGACTTCGGCGCGGTCGGCGACGGCGTCACGGACAACACGGCGGCCATCGCGGCCGCCATCGCCGCGGCCTCGCACCACGGCGGCGGACGCGTCGTGCTCCCGGCCGACCCGGGCACCGGGACCGCGTCGTACCTCACCGGCCCGATCCACCTGCAGTCGCGGATCGAACTGCACGTCCCGGCCGGGGTGACCGTCCTGTTCAGCACCGATCCGACGGACTATCCGCTGGTCTACACGCGCTGGCAGGGCATCGAGTGCTACAACTACTCCCCCAACGTCTACGCGTACGGCGCGACCGACATCGCCATCACCGGCGACGGCACGCTGAACGGCCAGGCCTCGACCGCCAATTGGTGGGCCTGGAAGGCGCTGGAGACGCCCGGCTGGAACGTGCTCCAGGCCTACGCGAACGACGACGTCCCGGTCGCGCAGCGGATCATGGGCGCCGGCTACCACCTGCCGCCGACCATGATCGAACCCTACAACTGCGAGCGGGTGCTGCTCCAAGGCGTCACGTTCGTGAACTCCCCCCTCTGGCACCTGCACCCGACCCTTTCGCAGGACGTGATCATCGAGGGCGTGACGGTCGGGCCGACCAGCGGTCCGAACACGGACGGCATCGACCCCGAGTCCTGCACCCGCGTCGTGATCGACCACTGCTCCATCTCGGCGGGCGACGACTGCATGGCCGTCAAGGCGGGCCGGAACGCGGACGGGCGCCGCGTGAACGTGCCGTGCACCAACCTCGTCATCCAGAACACGCAGTGCGCCAACGGCCACGGCGGCGTGACCATCGGCTCCGAGATGACCGGCGGCGTCGCGCACCTCTACGCCCGCGACCTGGTCCTGTCCAGCACGGGGCTGCAGGCCGGGCACCGCCTGAAGACAAACTCCGTGCGCGGCGGCTACATCGAGGACAGCAACGTCTTCCGGGTCAGCGCTCCGATCATCGGCGGCCCCGCGCTGGTCATCGACTACACCTACGGAGAGGGCGATACCGGTACGTACTATCCGAATGTCACCGATATCAACCTGCTGCACTGGAACGTCGGCTCGGCGACCGCCGCGTGGGACATCATCGGCTACACCGAGGACCACGTCGGCACCGTGACCTTCCAGGACTTCACGCTGACCGACCAGACCGGAGCGAACACCCTCGAGTTCATCGACGACCTGGAGCTGACCGACGTGACGATCGACGGCTCCCCGGTCACGTCCGGCTAGCGGGAACGCCCGTGCCCCCGACCTTCGATCCCTGGCGGGCGAGGTCGGGGGCACGGGCGTCTACGGAGGGCAGCTACCGCGATCAGGGGCCTCTCAGCCGATCGCGGCCTCCAGGGCCTTGGCCATCGCGGCCTCCCCGGCCTCGTTCGGATGGAAGGGAGCCGCCGGCGAGGTGGGGACCAGTCCCTCGATCCACTTCACGCCGATCGCCCGGCACACGTCGTGGCCGACGGTCGGCGTGTACGTGTCCACGTACGTCGCGCCGTTCACCGTTGCCTCGTCCGCGAGCATCTGGTTGAGCTCCTTCTCCGTCTGCCGGAGGTAGGCCAGGTCCCCGGAAGCGAGCGGGACCACGGGCCAGCAGCCGTTGCCGGCCTCGGGCAGGATATCCGGATATCCGACAACATACACCGTCGCGCGCGGGGCGTTCTGGTGAATCTGCTGGAGCACGGAGCCGACCTTCGGCCCCGTGGCCTCGATCTCGGCGGCGAGCTGATCCTTCCCGCCGGCGTTGTAGTGCCGCGTGCAGGGATCCCCGGCCGGGCTGGCCAGGCTCTCCTCGGCGCAGGTCTCGATGATGTCGATGAAACCGATGTCGTTGCCGCCTATCCCGAGCGTGACCAGGCTCGTGTCGCCGGTCACGGAGTCGAGCTCGGGGGCGTTGACGGTGAGGCCGAGCTCGGTCTGCGGGTTGTCCATCTCGTTCGTCGTCGAGCCGGAGCAACTGGCGTCGTCGAGGGTGTAGCCGAGCGACGCGGCCGTGAGCGAGGGATAGTTCTCGCTCGACCGCAGGCAGAGCCCGCCGGCCTGCAAGGGGATCAGCGGTCCGGAGACGTAGGAGTCGCCGAGGGCCACGTAGCGGCCGCCGGACGCGGCGTCGGCGTTCCCGGGAACGGCGAAGGCCAGGATGACCGCGCCGCCGAGGAAGAGGGCCTGACGTGCATGCACGACAGTGGGCATGGTTCAGCTCCGTGAAGAGTGAAGGGGTTTGCTCTCCGGTAGCGGCGCAGCTGAAGTGATGATGTCTCGGCGGTCACCGGGCGTCAACGAGGCTCGCTGAGGCCTCGGACGAATTGGCGGATTCTTTGCGCATCGTCGCAAAACGCTGCCACATTCGGCGGCCGACGCGCTCGACGCCGAGCGCGGCCGGCAGCAGCGCGCAGGCCACGAGGCCGTCGGCCCAGAAGTGGTTGCCGGTGACGACGACCACGAAGACGGTCAGCGCCGCGTGCGCCACGGCCAGATAGCGCCAGCGCGACCTCGTCACCGAGCAGACCGCGATCGCGACCAGGACCGCCCAGCCGACGTGCACCGAGGGCATCGCGGAGAGCTGGTCGGCCTGGAATCCGGCGATCGTGCCGTAGACCGACTGGTGGTAGACCATCGCCGTGTCCACCATCCCGGTCACCGGCACCATCCGCGGCGGCGCGACCGGCAGGAACTGGATCAGCAGGCACGCGGCGGTCAGCAGCGCGAGCACCGTGCGCCAGCGTCCGTACTGCGCGCGGTGCCGGGTGAACAGCCAGATCAGGAAGATGATCAGCACGGTGAAGTGCATGCTCGCGTAGTAGAGGTTGGCGATCTGCACGAGCAGCGGGTGCGGCAGGATCCAGTCCTGCAGCGCCCTCTCGCTGGGCAGCCAGAACGCGCGCTCGGCGTCCCAGATCCACCGGCCGCGGCCGACGGCCGAGTAGTCGCCGCTGCCGGCGAGCGAGCCGACCAGCTGCCAGAGGCCGTAGAGCAGGATGATCAGCGCGGCCTCGAACAAGAACGGCCTGGCCCGCGGCGCCGCGCCGCGCGCCCTCAGGACGCCCCAGACGACGGCGAGGACCCCCGCGACCGCGGCGGCCTGCTGCCACGACCACATGATGTTGACCATGCTCAGCCCGCCCGCGGTCGACTGTCAGGAATACCGGATCAGTCGATCAGTATCCCACGGGGCGAGCCGCCGTGTTCAGCGGGAGGTCACTTCTCCAGGTACTGCTGGAGCAGCATCCCCGGCCAGTCCTCGCGGCCCGGGCGCCGGACCGTGAAGGGCCCGACCTCGGTGAAGCCCTGGCTCACGTACCAGCTGTTCAGCTTGCGGTCGCCGCCCGCGTAGCAGTCCACCCGGACCAGCCGCAGCCCCCGGCGCCGGGCCTCGGCCCGCGCCTCGTCGAGCAGCAGCCCTCCGACGTTCCGGCCCTTCGCGGCGCGCGCGGTGCCGAGCAGGTTGATGAACAGCTCGGGCTCCGGCGGCGCGCTGACGTACGCGGCGCAGTCCTCCGCGAGCGAGACCACGCCGAGCAGCCGCGCCGCCCCGTCCACGTCCTCCTCGGCGACCCGCAGCTCGCCGCGCTCGACCCGCCCGACGACGCGCTCGACCAGCTCGGAGCGCCCCGACCACTGCTCCGTGCCCCACTGCCCGGTGCGCCCCTGCGCCACGAGCCACTCCATGATCCCGTCGAACATCCGCAGCACCGGCGCGACGTCCTCGTCGCCGGCGAGCCTGATCCGGACCGTCATGCGATCACTCCCCGTTCCGCTCGTCCACCCGCGCCGCGACCCCGGCCAGATGCTCCCGGAAAACGGTCCGCGCCGCCTCCGGATTCACCCTGGTCAGCGCGACCATCGCGGTGATCATCACGTCGCACAGCTCGCTCTCGACGTCCTGCCAGCTGTGCGAGTAGCCCTTGCGCGGATTCTGCCCGGTGACGCCGATCAGCGCCTCCGCGACCTCGCCCGCCTCCTCGGTGATCTTGAGGATCTGCAGGATGGTCTTGGTCTGCGCCGGAAGCTCGCTCCCCCGGTCCAGCCAGGCCGCCAGCCGCCCGATCGTCTCCCACGTCGCGTCGTCCACGGCGGCAAATCTATCGGCATCCGGGCGGCGGGGCGGTCCGCCCGGATGCGCGACGCTCACTCAGCCCGCGTACCGCACGATGATCCCGGTGAAGTCGTAGGCGTTCTGCGTCACCTCCGAGCAGGTCCCCGGGGCCCAGGGCTCGACGACGCCGGCCGGGCAGGCGAAGTCGCGGTTCGCGGACCAGAAGGAGAACAGCGCCGGGTGGTTCACCTGCGCGAAGCCGAGCAGGTCCGAGAAGTTCGACTGCAGGAACAGCTCCGAGGGCTGGTCGGTGTGGCCGTTCATCAGGGTCAGGCCGAGGTGCGACCAGGCCTGCGCCGCGGACCAGCCGTAGACGCTCTCCAGCTGGGAGACGGCGTCGTTCGCGATGGTCTCGGTCTGCGCGGTCTCGGTGCCGGAGGTCAGGCCGGTGTCGAAGTCCATGATGTTGACGACGTCGAGCCGGGCCCCGTCCGCCTTGGCCTGCTGGATCTCGTCGACGCCGCTGCCCGGGAAGCCGACCGTGGTCATCGGGACGGTGAGCGAGACCTTGAGGTTCGGATTGTCCGCCTCGAGGATCTTGATCGCGCCGAAGCGGATCGCGGTGTTCGCGTCGAGCGCGCCGTTCTCGTAGTCGAAGTCGACGTGGGCGAGCCCGTACTTGGTGACGACCTGCTGCTCGGCCGCCGCGAGCGCCGAGGCTGAACCGCAGGTGGTGCCGAGCTCCGTGCCGTTGTAGCCGCCGAAGGTCACCGCGACGTCGCCGCCGGCCGCGCGGATCGCGTTGACGTCGGCGAGCACGGCGGTGTCATTGGAGACGAGCCGGCTGGAGCTGCCGTCCCATGCGGGGGTGCAGCCGCCGGAGTCGAGGACGAAGGAGAGGTTGAACTCCTTCTCCCCCGAACCGGAGACGATCGAGGAGATCGACTGCGCGTTGTTGTCGAGCGGCATCCAGTAGACCGGATGCGTCCATGCTCCGGAGCCGCCGGTGGACGTGCCGGTGCCGCTGGGGGTGGGCGAGGTCGTCGGCGAGCTCGACGGGGACGTGGTGGGCGTCGGGGTCGGGCTCGGCGTCGAGGTGGTGGCGGAGGCGGACGGCGTGGGACCGGCCGGGCCCGACAGGTCCAGGTCGTCGGCGTAGTAGGTGCCCTCGGCGTACCAGCCGTGCGTGTAGACCTGCACAGAGGTCTGCGACGCGCCGGTGGTGAACGTCGTCGAGAGCTGCTGCCAACTGGTCGCCGAGGGGGTCCAGGTGCTGCTGCCCCCGGTGACGCCGAGGTAGACGTAGGCGCCCTCGACGTAGCCGGAGAGCGTGTAGGACGTGTTCGGCTGCACGGACACGGTCTGCGTGCACTGCGCGTCGTCGGACGAGGTGGCGGCCCCGGCGAGCGCGTAGGAGCCGGAGTGGACCGGGCTGGTGACCGCGGAGCCGGTGCCGGCGTCGCAGGTCCAGCCGCCGAGGCTCCCGGACTCGAAGCCCGGGTCGGCCAGCAGGTTGAGGGTCGCCGCTCCCGCGGAGTCGGAGAGCACGCTGACCGCCGCCGCGCCGCCCAGCACGAGGGCGGCGGAGGTCAGGATCGCGAGGCGCTTGCGCGCGGCAGGCGCCGTCGAGGTGGGTGAAGAGCGCATGCCGAGAATGTGGTCCAGACCAATAAGCATGTCAAGGGTCTAGACCAAAGGTCGAGTCAAGGTCGGATCAAGAATCAGGCGGCGGCCGGGGCCGCGCCGCTCCCGGCGGCGGCCCGGGCCGGCCGGCGGCGCCGGAATCCGCCCGGCGCCTGGCCGTACTCGCGCTTGAAGGCCTTGGCGAAGGCGAACTCGGAGCCGTAGCCGGTCTTCGCCGCGATGGCCGCCAGCGGGGCGTCCGACTCGCGCAGCAGCCGGGCCGCGGTCGTCATCCGCCAGCGCGTCAGGTAGGTCAGCGGCGGCTCGCCGACCATCGTGTTGAACTTCTTCGCGAAGGCGGCCCGGGAAAGGCCGGCGCGCGCGGCCAGCGACTCGACGGTCCACGCGTCGGCCGGATCTGCGTGCATCGCGGCGAGGGCCGGGGCGATCGCCGGGTCCTTGAGCGCCGCGGCCCAGCCGACGCGGCCGGCCGGGGCGTCGTCCATCCAGGCGCGCAGGATGTAGATCAGCAGCGAGTCGATCAGCGCGGGCACGATGCCGCTCGCGCCGATGCGCAGGTCGTCCAGCTCCGCGCGCAGCAGCTCCACGGCCGAGGTCAGCTGCGGGTGGCGGCCGTTGCCGGTGTGCAGGTGGATCAGCTCGGGCAGTCGGCCGACCAGCGGATGCGGCCGCTCCTGGTCCAGCCGGTAGCTGCCGCAGAGCACGCTGGTCAGCGCGCCGCCTCCGCCGATGCCGAACACGCCGGTCAGCCCGTCGTCCTGGAAGTACTCGGCGCCCGCGGGCGTGGCCGGGGTGCCGGGCTCGTCGGCGAGCACCAGCTCGGGGCCCGAGCGCAGGAAGACGACGTCGCCCGTCTCCAGGTGCACCGGAGCCGCGGGCGCCGCGCCCCGGCTCGGGATCAGCCAGCAGTGGCCGTGCAGCACGACGTGGAATCCGGCGCCGTCGCCCGGCGGCAGCCGCAGCCCCCACGGCGCGCGGCCGTTCGTGCGCACCGACACGGGCCGGTCGGTGCGCATCGAGGCCAGTGCCTCCGTCAAGACGTCCACGATCATGCACTTCCCCTGATCTCGGAACCGGATTCGCACATTTACCCGAACAGTGAGCACGATCTCGCCGACGTCCGGTCACCCTCGGAAGATCGGACTGCCCGGTTCCACGATCCGCACGCCGGCCTCGCGCAGCTCGTGCTCGACCTCCTTCTCGATCGTCTCGGCGGAGCGGTCGCGCGCGTCGAAGGCGCCGTGCGCGCCGTGGATCAGCCGCACGTCGTAGCCGCGGCGCCGCGCACCGAGCACCGTCGCGCGCACGCCGCGGTCGCTGGCCACCCCGGCGACGAGGACGGTCGAGCCGGCCGGGATCAGCTCGGCGAGCGCGGTGTCCTCGAAGGCGTCCGGGGCGAACGCGTCCACGATCGCCTCGCCGTCCATCGGCTGGTGGTGCAGCTCCCAGCCGGGAGCCCCGGGAAGGCCGGTCCCGCGCACGTGCACGACGGCGGCGCCGACCGCCCTGGCCCGTTCGAGCAGGCCGTGCACCAGGACGATCAGCTGCCGCGCCGACGGCACCGGTTCGGGCGGCTCCAACATGTTCCGCTGCAGGTCGATCAGGAGGAGTGTGGTTGCCATGCCTCCACTTTAGCTCAAATGTTCGAACGAAGTGCGCCGTTCGCCGACCATACGCGGACGACTGTTTCGAGACTCGGCAACGCGTTCAGCTCCGCGCCGAGCCCGCGCGCGTTCGCCGCGTACGACGCGTCGTCGAGCACTGCGATCACGGCGTCGGCGATCTCCTCGGCCCACGCGGCGAGCCTGGCCCGGTCGGCGGGCTCGGCGGCCACCGGCATGCCCTCGCGGCGCATGTCCTCGGTGTCGATCTGGACGGCCGCCCCGGCCCGCGCGATCAGCTCCGCGTTGTACGGCTGGTCCGAGAACAGCGGGAAGAAGACCGAGGGCAGCCCGGCCGAGAGCGCGCCGTACGCCGTGCCGGAGCCGCCGTGGCTGATCACGGCCTTCGCGACGGCGAACGCGCGGTCCTGCGGCACCCACTGCTGCGCGCGCACGTTGCCCGGGATCGCGCCGAGCGTGGCCGGATCGAGCGCGCGGCCTGTCGTCAGCAGCACCTTGATCTCGGGGCGGTGCCGCTCCAGCAGCGCGCAGGCGTCCAGCAGCACGCGGTAGGCGCCGGGAGAGAACGCCGTGGTCGCGGCCACGCTGCCGAGCGTCGCGTAGACCAGGACGCCCTCCGCGGCGAAGTCGTCGTCGAAGGGCCCCTCGGCGGCCGGCTCCTCAGGCGCCTGATACCGGACCGTCCGCGGATAGCCGCTCGGGTCCAGCGCCTCGGGGAAGCGCGTCGCGTAGGGCGCCTCGGCGATGATCCGGACCGCGTCCGGCTCGAAGGCGGGCAGTGCCTGCGCCCCGTAGGTGTGCAGGCACTCCCACTCCAGCCAGGCGAGGCCGATGGCGACCTGCACGTGCGGGATCCCGGCCCGGTGCGCGGCGATCGGCGACGCGTAGTCGCAGGCCTCGTGCAGCACCAGGTCGGGCTTCCAGGTCGCGCACAGCTCGGTGGCGGCCGGCAGCGTCGCCTCCGTGCACAGGCGGCCGAAGTAGTCGCGGTTCATCAGGACCTTCGCGGCCTCGGGATCGGCGGCGACGACGTCCTTGATCCGCTGGTGCTCCACGGGGTCGGGCGGGGCCGCCTCGTGCACGGCGAATCCGGCCTCCTCGACGGCCGCGCGGGCGTCCGGGGGCACCAGGAACAGCACCTCGTGGCCGAGCGCGGCGAAGGTGCGGGCGACGGGCAGCAGCGGACCGTAGTGGCCGGCCAGGGACGTCGAACCGAACAGGATCCTCATTCGGCCGAGTCTAGGTCGGTCCGCCGGGGATCTCGCGGAGATGAAGGACGGCCCCGTCCAGCCGTGTGGTGGCGGCGGGACGGGGCCGAGGCGTGGGTCACACGCCTAGGAGAGTGGGATGCGCGGGGGTCTCGGCGACCACGCTCCTAGCTTGAGGCAGCTGAGATCAGCTGTAGTGCTCCCAGGTGACGCTGAACGAGCCGCCGGATATGGAGCCCGGCTGGGCCTTGGTGTCCGAGCTGCCCGCCATCACGATCTCGGTCGGCGAGTAGTTGCCCAGCGAGTTCCCGTCGGCCTTCGCGCTGCTGAAGTTCACCGTGCCGAAGTCGGAGAGCTTGGCGATGGAGCCGTTGACCTCGGTGGCCTCGGCGATGACCTCGGCGGAGGAGTCCTGGTAGCCCGAGGAGCCGTTGGCCGTGGTGGTCTTGGTCCAGCCCTCGGTCGAGTCGGTCAGCTTCATGGTGAAGGTGCCGTTGCCGTTGTCGACGACGCTGGCGCTCAGCGAGTCGCCCGCCTTGACGGTCACCGAGTAGGCGCTCTCCGAGGCCGGGAGCACCTCCCACCAGGCGCCGTAGACGGCCTTGCCGCCGATGCAGTCGGCCTCGGTGCCGGTCTGCTCGAGCGCGGAGTTGCTGTATCCGTCGAGGCCGACCCAGTACGAGGAGTACGTGGTCGTCGACGTGCAGGTGAGCGTCGGCTGGGTCCACGAGGAGGAGACCGAGGTGAAGGCTCCGGAGCCGCCGGTGGCGGCGTAGCCCGACCAGTTGCTCGAGGAGACGGTGGTGTTGCTGTGCCGGCTCAGCGCGTGCAGGCCGTGGCTCTCCTGGTGGGCCTGGGCGGCGGTGAGCTGCAGCGGCGCGGCGGTGGTGGACGCTGCGAACGCGCCGGGCGCCGCGAAGACGGCGGTGGCGGCGGCCACGCCGAGCGCGGCGGTGCGGACGAGGGACCTGTGGGCCATGGCGGAACTCTCCCTGTGGTGGGTAGGGACGCGGCCGGGCGGCGGTAACGGGACGTCCGCCCGGCACGCCGTGTGAACCGCACCGACGTGTGTGGGCAATCGGTGCGGCCGTTGCTCAGCTTGCGGGTGGGGCGCGGGAGCCGACAAGGGTTCGCTCCGCGTTTAGTCTTGAGCGAATTCCCCGACCGTCACTACAATTCCGGACATAGCAGGGCCCGAAGAGTCGATCTCCTCGGCGGACGGACCGCGTCCGGCCGTCGACCTGAAGATCAACGTAAGGTCACGATTCGGAGAACACCTGAGGAAAACCCTCACTGTTCACAGGGCCGCGGCCGGTAGGTTCCCTGCTGAGGGGCCGAGCCGCGCGAGAATCCGGGAGGACATCAGCGATGTACCCGAGTCCGGCAGACCCCGTGGCGTTCCGCGGCGGCGACGGCGGGGAGCGGGTCGAGGCGCGGCTCGCGCGGCTGCTCAACACGGGCCCCTTCGACGAGGCCCTGCGCGCCGCCGTGGCCGTGAGCGGGCTGAGCCTGGACCGGATCCAGGACCGGCTCAAGCGGCGCGGCTCGCGGATCTCCGTGGCCACGCTCAGCTCCTGGCAGTCCGGCCGCTACCGGCCCGAGCGCCCCGCCTCGCTGCTGGTGCTCGCCGAGCTCGAGGAGGTCCTCGGCGTCCCGGCCAAGTCGCTCACCGCCCTGATCGGCCCGCCGCGCCCGCGCGGGCGCCGGCTGCCCGTGACCGCCGACAACCGGGGCCACACCGCGTTCAGCATGATGAACATGGAAGAGGCGCTCGGCCGGATGGACATGCGCTGGGACGAGACGCTGACCCGGTTGAGCACGCACATCCGGATGGAGCTGGACGCGCGCGGCCGGGCCCGCGGCATGTACAGCCGACTGCTGCTGCGCGCCGAGGTGGACGGCCCCGACCGGTGGATCACCGGCTTCCAGCGCGACGATCCGGGGCCGCCCGCGAAGCTGCGCGTCGAGGCCCCGCACCGGATCGGCAAGGTGATCGAGAACCCGGAGACCGGGCTGACCGTCGGCGAGATCCTGTTCGACCGGCCGCTCAAGCGCGGCGACATCATCATCCTCGAGTACACCCACGAGAACCGGATGCCGCGGCCGTACTCGACGATCATGGAGACGGCGCTTCACGTGCCGGTGCGCGAGTACCTGATGGAGGTGCGCTTCGACCCGACGGCCCTGCCGGAGTCCTGCTACTCCTTCCGCACCGCGGAGCTGGAAGCGGACGCGCGGCCGCAGGAGCGCCTGCTCAAGCCGGACGCGATCGGCTCGGTCCTGGCCGTGGCGCTCTCGGTCGGCCCGTGCCGCTTGGGAATCCGTTGGGACTGGGGAGACTCGGCACCCCTTACAGTGGAAGCATGACTTCAGAACAGAGCACTGAGATGACCTCGGCGGAGCTGCACGCCGCGGCGGAGGAGGCCCTGATCGAAGCCGGCTTTCGGACCGGGGAGTTCGACGACGCCGAGAGCCTGGCCGCGGCCGCCGTGGAGCGCGCCGCGGCGGACGGGGACCGGGCCGGGGCGGCCGCGGCGTCCGTCCGGCTCGGCTACGTGCTGCACTACCGCAACATCACGACCCTGATCGGCGGCGGGCGGCCGGACGCGGCGATCGTCGCGCGGGAGACGGGCCTGTTCGCCGACGCGCTCGCCGCGTACGAGGCGCTGGGCGACGAGCCGGGGACCGCGCGCGCCGACTTCGCGCTCGGCCTGGTCGAGCAGGTGCTGCACCAGGACTGGGACGCGGCGATGGCGCACTACCGCCGCGCCGAGTCGCTGATCCCCGCGCTGGAGGCCGAGAACGACCTCTACACCCGCTCCGAGATCCACCGCCATCTCGGCTTCTACCACCTGATCGCCGACAAGCAGCCGGCCACGGCCGTGGGCCATCTGCAGATCTCGCTGGACCTGCAGGAGGAGCAGGGCGAACCGCGCCGCGTGCCGAGCGGCCTGGTAGCGCTCGGCTGGGCCGAGCGGGAGAACGGCAACCCGCGGCGCGCCGTGCTGCTGCTGCGGCGCGCCGTCCTGATCGCCCGCGAGCAGGGCCTGCTGCCCTGGCGGATCGCGGACGCCGAGCGCGAGCTGGCCGAGGCCGAGGCGGCGCTGGCCGACGAGGGCTGAGCCCGCGCGGGGGCCGGCCGTGGCGGGGCCCCGCCCCCTGCCGGGTCCGGCCGTCGCACCGCTCAGCCGTCGTACCGCTCAGCCGTCGCCCGCGAAGTCCTGGGTCATCCAGACCGTGCCGGAGCTGTCCCGGGTCACGACGATGCCCACCTCGGTGTACGAGCTGCTCAGGATGTTGAGGCGGTGCCCGTCGTCCGGCGGCTGCTCGGCGAGCATGCTGTTGGTGAGCCCGACGGCCATGCTCGCGATCGAGGACTGCGTGTCGCTGACCGGCCCGCCCTCGCCGATGTTCTCGCCGGCCGAGGTCCACTGCACGCCCGCGGCCGTCTCCCGGTCGCCGAGCGCCGCCTCGCCGGAGCACTGGTGGGAGAGGCCGCAGCCGTTCTCCATGCGCGTGTTGTGCGCGCCGGCGCTGTCGATGAGGTCCGTGCTCATCGTGTACGGCTTGAGCCCGTTCTGCGCGCGGGCCTTGTTGATCACGTCGAGGACCTGCTGCGCGGCCGTCTCGGAGTTCGAACCCGCGCTCGTGGACGAGCTGGTGACCACGGCCGCGGCGCTGGTCCGCGGGGCGCTGCTGGTGCGAGGGGCCGCCGAGGTCCGCGCGACGGTCGGCTTCGCGGTCGTGGGCGAGGCGCTCGGCGAGGCGGAGACCGTGGGTATCGCCATCACGCTCCGCGTGGCCTGGGCCGTCGAGGCGAGCGCGGAGCCGGTGGCCGTCGTCGTTATCGCGACGGTGCTCTGCTTCGGGCTCATGCCCTCCACCACGATGGCGCCGACCGCCACGACCGCGATCGCCGCGAAGGCGAGGCCGAGCGGCTTGGCCGCGGCCATCCCCGTCGCCTTGCCGCCGCGGTGGGCGCCGTGCCGTGCGCGCACCTTGGGCCGCTCCACCTCGATGAAGAGCGAGGAGGCGCGGAAACCGGCGTACGCGGCGGGGATCGGCAGCAGTGCGAGCCCGGCGAGCAGCCGCTCCGGAGCTATCAGGTCGCGGTTCGCGGCGGTGCAGTGGTGACACTCGCGGACATGCCGGGCGAGGCGTTTGCGCCAGACCGAGGTCGCCGAGCCGTCCCAGTCGTAGGCCAGCTCGTCGAGGCTCCGGCAGCGTGGCGCGAGGGCGAGGACCCGCACGATCCGCCGCGCGGCGTCGAGCTGCTCCTTCATCCGGTTCACCCGCACGGCGACCTGGTGCGGATCGGCCTGCAGCGCGTCGACGAGCTCCGGCCGGGTCAGCTGGCCCGAGGCCTCCAGCCACCAGAGCGCGAGCAGCTCCCGGTGCTCCGGGTCGAGCCAGTCCGCGGCCTGATGGGTCTCGCGCCGCTGTAAGGAGAGGTCGAGCTGCATGAGCGTGTGCCCGACGAAGTCGGCCCCGGGATCGGGCACCTCCATCCGGTCGTCGAACGGGCCCGGCTCCCGGATCGCCGAACGCTGGTGGTCCCGGATCTGGTTCACGGTGATCGCGACCAGCCACGCGCGCAGCCGCTCGGGGTCGCGCAGCGATCCGACGCCGCGCACGAGCTGGAGCATCGTCTCCTGCACCACGTCGTCCACGTCGGCGCTGTGCCGCAAAGACCGACGCACGATGTTGTAGACGAGCGGCAGGTACTCCGTCACGACGGCGTCGAGCGCCGCCGGATCGCCCGCGCGCGCGGCGCTGATCCGCGCCGTATCCATCTGCAGGGCCACGTCGGCACCACTCCCATCGCCTCGCGCGTGGGCCGCGCGAATCAGCCGTCCTTCCTCAGTGGAGACGGTCCAGGACCGGGTGAATCTCAAAAACTTCGGCACCTGCGCGCCACGGCCATCACACCACGGGCTTGGCAAAGCCATGGCAAGCTGGACCCCATGTCTGGGAAGCTCGCACACGCACCCGCCCTTGACCGGCCCGAACTGTTGTCGGAATCAACCCTCGATGCTCTGAGGAAGCTCGGTCCAGGCGAGCGGGTCCGCGTGGCTGAGATCGACCCCGCGCTCGCCGACACCGCGGCCTTCTGCGCCGAGTACGGCGTGCCCCTGGAGGAGTCCGCGAACTGCGTCGTGCTGGCGGGCAAGCGCTCGGGCGAGGTCTTCCACGCGGCGTGCATGGTGCTCGCGACGACCCGCGCCGACGTCAACGGCGTGGCCCGCAGGCACCTGGGCGCGCGCAAGGTCTCCTTCGCCTCGATGGACGACGCGGTGGGCCTGACCGGCATGCAGTACGGCGGCATCACCCCGATCGGCCTGCCCGCCGACTGGCCCGTCCTGGTGGACCGCGCCGTGGCCGAGGCGCCGCGCGTCGTGATCGGCTCCGGAATCCGCGGCTCGAAGCTCTGGCTGCCCGGAGCCGCGCTCGCCGAACTGCCCTCCGCGCAGGTCCTGGACGGCCTCGGAGTGCCGCTCCCGCGGTGAGTTTTCCGCGTGAAGCGGGTCAGATCCTCCCGCGTGACCGGCCCGAACTCGCTCTCGGTCGGAACGAACCTGTACAAAAGACGGCATGAGCACTTCACCGTCCGCAGCACCGGCCGCCCCGACCCGCGAGGAGGCCGAGGCCGTCCTGCGCCGCCTCGCCGGCGAGGGCGCGCGGCTGCGCGAGGATCAGTGGGCTGCGATCCGCGCGCTGGCCGTCGAGGGGCGCCGCGCGCTGGTCGTGCAGCGGACCGGCTGGGGCAAGTCGGCGGTCTACTTCGTGGCCACGGCCCTCCTCCGGGCGCGCGGCTCCGGCCCGACGGTGATCGTCTCCCCGCTGCTCGCCCTGATGCGCAACCAGGTCGAGGCGGCCGCCCGCGCCGGAATCAGCGCCCATACGATCAATTCGGCGAACCTGCACGAGTGGGAGGAGATCCAGGCCCGGATCGCCGAGGGCGCGGTCGACGTCCTGCTGATCTCCCCCGAGCGCCTCAACAACCCCTCCTTCCGCGACGAGGTCCTCCCCCGCCTCGCCGCCACGGTCGGCCTGCTCGTCGTGGACGAGGCGCATTCGATCTCTGATTGGGGCCATGATTTCCGCCCTGACTACCGGCGGCTGCGCGATCTGATCGCCTCGCTGGCCCCCGGCCTGCCCGTCCTCGCGACGACGGCCACGGCCAACGCCCGGGTGACGCAGGACGTCGCCGAGCAGTTGGGCGCGGGCGATTCCACGCTCCTGCTGCGCGGTCCGCTCGATCGCGAGTCGCTGCACCTGTCCGTGCTCTCGCTCCCGGACAGCGCGAGCCGGCTGGCCTGGCTGGCCGAGCAGCTCGGCGCGCTCCCTGGCTCCGGGATCATCTACACGCTCACGGTCGCCGCGGCCGCCGAGACGGCGGACTTCCTGCGCTCGCGCGGCTACGGGGTGGCTGCTTATACGGGCCGTACCGAGGATGAGGACCGCCGCCAGTCCGAGCAGGACCTGCTCGACAACAAGATCAAGGCCCTGGTGGCGACCTCGGCGCTCGGCATGGGCTTCGACAAACCGGACCTCGGGTTCGTCGTGCACCTCGGCGCCCCCTCGTCCCCGATCGCGTACTACCAGCAGGTCGGCCGCGCCGGCCGCGGGGTGGAGCGGGCCGAGGTCGTGCTGCTGCCGGGCGTGGAGGACAAGGAGATCTGGCGGTATTTCACCTCGCTGGCGTTCCCTCCCCAGGCCACGGTCGAGCGGGTCCTCGACGCGCTGGCCGAGGCGGGCAGGCCGCTGTCCACGATGGCCCTGGAGCCGCTCGTCGACCTCAAGCGCTCGCGGCTGGAGTTGCTGCTGAAGGTGCTGGACGCGGACGGCGCGGTCAAACGCGTGCAGGGCGGCTGGATCACGACCGGCCGGCCGTGGTTCTACGACGCGGAGCGGTATGCGCGGATCACCGCGGCCCGCGAGAGCGAGCAGCGCGCGATGCTGGAGTATGCGCGGATCACCGGCTGCCGCATGGAGTTCCTGCGCCGCCAGCTCGATGACGTGGAGGCGGCGCCGTGCGGGCGCTGCGATAACTGCACGGGCCGCAAGCTGCAGGCCTCGGTCACGCAGGATGTGGTCGAGGCGGCCGGGTCCCATGCCAAGCGCGCCTGGGTCGCGATCGAGCCGCGCCGTCAGTGGCCGACCGGGATGGCGTCGGTCGGCGTCGCGCTCAAGGGCAGGATCCCGGCCGGCGAGACGGCCGCGGAAGGCAGAGCCCTGGCCCGGCTCACGGACCTCGGCTGGGGCTCCGCGCTGCGCGAGCTGCTCGGCACCGGCGCGCCGGACCAGCAGGTCCAACCGCAACTGCTCGGCGCCATCGTCAATGTGCTGAAGGAGTGGGCGGCGGAGGCGGCCGGCCCCGGCTCCGGCTGGTCCGGAGTCGGGCGGCCGGTCGGGATCGTCACCGTCGAGTCGCGCACCAGGCCGCGCCTGCTCGCCTCCCTCGCCGAGGGCGTCGCGCAGATCGGCAAGCTGCCGATCGCCGGGTCGGTACACCGCGTCCGCGAGGACGCGCACGCGGGCCCGAGCAACAGCGCCTGGCGGCTGCGCGCCGTGCACGAGGCCTTCGACCTGTCCGCCGAGCTCCGCAACCGCCTCACCGAATGCCCCGGCCCGGTCCTGCTCGTCGACGACTATGTCGACTCGGGCTGGACCATGACCGTCGCCGCCCGGCTGCTGTGCCAAGCCGGCGCGCCCGCCGTCCTCCCCCTCGCGCTCGCGTTGACAGGCTGATCCGGATCATGACCCCGTACCTCAAGTCACTGCACATCTACCCGGTCAAGTCCTGCCATCGGGTGGACCTGGAGTCCGCCGAGCTCGAGCCCTGGGGGCTGGCCGGGGATCGGCGCTGGCTCGTCACCGATGCCGAGGGGCTCAAGCGCACCCAGCGCGAACTCCCCCGAATGGCCCTGATCAGGCCGACGTACTCCGCGGGCGGCGGGTTGCGGCTCTGCGCGCCCGGCATGCCAGACCTCGAACTGCCTCCGGTCTCCCGCGCATCGGGCGCCGAGGAGGCGACCGTCACCGTGTGGCGCTTCACCGGTCCGGCCGCACGGGCGGGAGCCGAGGCCGACGCCTGGATGACCTCGTTTCTCGGGCTGCCCTCGCGGCTGGTCCGGATGGATGACACCTCGGTGCGTCCGACGAATCCGGACTACTCGCGCGCGCAGGACCGCGTCTCCTTCGCGGACGGCTATCCGCTGCTGCTCGCCTCCGGGGCCTCGCTGGCCGCGCTCAACGACCGGATCGTCGAGATGGGCGGCGAGCCGGTGCCGATGACCCGCTTCCGGCCGAACGTGGTGGTCGAGGGGGCCGAGCCCTGGGCCGAGGACACCTGGAAGCGGATCCGCGTCGGCGAGCAGAGCTTCCGCGTGGTCAAGCGCTGCGACCGCTGCGTGATGACGACCGTGGACCCGGAGCTCGGCCGCTTCACCGGGCAGCAGCCGCTCAAGGCGCTGCGCAGGTTCCGGCGCGAGGGCAAGGCGGTGCACTTCGCGGTCAACCTCATCCCGGACACCGTCGGGAAGCTGCGAGTCGGGGCCGAGTTGGAGGTGATCGGATGAGAGAAAGCCGGACTGTCTTAATTTCCCACAGGTGTTGTTCGGGGAATTCTTAGCCTGGTCACGATCGTCTCCAGGCGACGCACAGATATCCTCCAGACATGTCGATACCGGACCCCACGCAATCCTCAGCCCCTTCCGGCTGGTACCCGACCGGAGAGACCGGTCCCGACGGACTACCCGTCGAGCGGTGGTGGGACGGCGCCGCGTGGAGCGCGATGGTCCGGCCCCTCGGCAGCGGCGAGGGGACCATCCCGGGCGGCGCGCGGCGCGGCGCGGCGTTCCGCGGGCTGATCGCGGCGGCGGTCGTCGTGGTGCTGATCGGCGGCGGGATCGGGGCGTACTTCGCGCTCCGCAACGACAACTCCCCCAGCCCCACGGCCTCGACCGGCAGCCAGCCGACCACCGGCCCGACCGGCAACGGCGGCCTCGGCGGAGGCAACGGCGGCGGAGGCAACGGCGGAAACGGCGGTCTCGGCGGCGGTACCGGCTCGGCCTCCCCGCAGCCGACGGTGACCGGCGGCAGCGGCCAGACCGTGTCCGACCCGATCGACGGACTGACCATCCCGCTGCCCAGTGGCTGGACCGGCAACTCCGGCTCTACCAGCGGAAACGGCAGCTGGCCGACGCTCGCCACCGGCCCCTACGCCTGCCCGAGCGCCCTGGCCTCGCAGAACGGCAGCACCTCCGGCTCGACCCCCCAGTGCACCCGCGGCGGGGTGAACTTCACGACCACATCCGGCTCGACCGCCCAGGGCGTGGCCACCGCGGACATCGCCACGATGGCCAAGGGCAACTACGGCACCCTCACCTCGCACTCGGTCGTCGGCCAGGGCGCGGTGACCGTGGCCGGCCGCTCCGGCTACCAGGTGACCTGGAACGTCGTGCCGAGCTACGCGGGCCCGAGCGGCACCGTCGAGGTGATCGCCCTCCCGGTCCCGGGCCAGTCCGGCTACTTCACCCTGATCGACATCGGCGTGGACCAGTCCTCCCAGGCCCCCAGCCTCGCCACGGTGAACTCCCAGATCATCAACGGCATCACCGACTCCAGCGCCGCCGGAGCCTGAGCCTCCCGGCTCCCGCACCTCCACCGAATCCGGCGGCGCAGCGGCTCCTTGCTCTCGCGCCGCCGCGCTCCTCGCCCCCGACACGCCCGGCTGCGCAGGCTCCCGAAGCCCGCGCAGCCGTCGCGCTCTTCTCAGCCTTCGGCGCGTCCGACTCCGCAGGCTCCCTCGGCGGGCGCGGCCCGGGGTGCTTCTCCGCCGCGGGCGCGTTCGGCTGCTCGAGCTCTCAGAGCTTGCGCAGCCGAACGCGCTCGATGCGGTGGTCGGCGCCCTTGCGCAGGACGAGGGTGGCGCGGCCGCGGGTGGGCAGCACGTTCTCGACCAGGTTCACCCGGTTGATCCGGGCCCAGGCGCCGCGGGCGAACTCCATCGCCTCCTCCTCCGAGACCTCGGTGAAGCGGCGGAAGTAAGAGCTCGGATCCGTGAACGCGGTGTCGCGCAGTTTCCGGAATCTCGCCAGATACCACTGCTCGATATCGGACTCGCGTGCGTCCACGTAGATGCTGAAGTCGAAGTAATCGGCCAGCGCCATCCGGGTGCGGCCGTCGTGGCCGGGCAGGGCCGGCTGGAGCACGTTGAGCCCCTCGACGATCAGGATGTCCGGCCGGTGCACGACGGCCCGTTCGCCGGGCACGATGTCGTAGACCAGGTGCGAGTAGACCGGCGCCTGCACCTCGTCGCGGCCCGACTTGATGTCCGCGACGAAGCGGGTGAGGGCGCGCCGGTCGTAGGACTCCGGGAAGCCCTTGCGCTGCATCAGCCCGCGCCGCTCCAGCTCGGCGTTCGGCAGCAGGAAGCCGTCGGTGGTGACCAGTTCGACGCGCGGGTGCTCGGGCCAGCGCGCCAGCAGCGCCCGGAGCAGGCGCGCCGTGGTCGACTTGCCGACCGCGACGCTGCCCGCGATCCCGATGACGAAGGGCGTGACCCGGGCGCGCCGCTCCGGCTCGTCGCCGAGGAAGGTGCCGAGGGCGCCGCGCAGCCCGTGCACGGCGCCGACGTACAGGTTCAGCAGCCGCGAGATCGGCAGGTACATCTCGCGGACCTCGTCGAGGTCGATCTCGTCGCCGAGCCCGCGCAGCTGCTCGACCTCCTCGGCCGTGAGCGGCAGCGGGGTGCGCTCGCGCAGACTGCTCCAGCTCTCCCGGTCCAGGTCGACGTACGGGCTCGCCGGGGCTAGCTCCCCGGCCTGCGGCAAGATCGGCATCCGCCTATTGTGTCCGATGCCCCGGACGACGGCTCCACCAGGTCAGCCGTCGCAGCCTGCGCACCGGCCACCACAGCAGCGCGACCAGCGCCGCGAAGGGCAGCACCCAGCCGAGGCCGACCAGGATCACCCGGAACGTGGCGACTAGCGCGTGCCAGCCGTCGGCCAGCGCCTGGACGAACCCGGTGTGCCTGGCGGCCGGCGTGGCCGCCGCGGCGGCAGCGGGCACGAAGTAGCCCACGGTCACGGTCGCGAGGCCCGTCTGGTCGGCGAGCGCGCGCTGCTGCGCCTCGAGCGACTCGAGGTCTGATTCGCGGCTGGCCAGGGCCTGCTCCAGCGAGATCAGGTCGTTCATCGAGGCGGCCTTGTCGATCATCCCGCGCAGCTCGGTGAGCGAGGCCTGCGCGGAGGAGATCCGGCTGTTCACGTCGGCGACCTGCCCGGTCACGTCCGTCTCGGACTGCGTCCGGTAGTTGACGCTGCCCGCGCCCGCGAGTCGGGCGAGCACCGAGTCCAGCTTCGCGGGCGGGACGCGCAGAAGCAGCAGCGCCTGGTCCGCGTGCGGATCGGCGGACGGCGTGGGCAGCATCACCGGGCTGACGCCGGTATCAGCGCTCTCGCTCGTATTCGCCGACGTGTCCGCGCTCGGCAGCACCTGCGAGCCCGCCCCTTCGGCCACGCCCGCCACGTACCCGCCCGCCGCCTCGACCACCTGCTCGGCCTGACCCGCGGCCTGCTCGGGATCCTTCACCGCCAACTGCAGTCCGGCCGTGATGATCAGATTTGCCGTGTCGGCCACGTTCGTCTTCGTCGAACTCTTCGTCGTCGTGTTGACGCCGCCGTTCCCGGCCGCCGGCGCCGCCGCGCCGTTCTGCGCCGCCGTCGAGGACCCGCTCGACGTACTGTTCCCGCTGCATCCAGCGAGCGCTCCCGTACCCACGATCCCCAGTGTCGCCAATATGATCATTCCGGTCGTGCGCGCGACGCGTCTGCGCATTCTCGCCATCCCAGGCTCCCCATCCCACTGCCGCGTGTTCGGCGCACCTTGGATGTGAATGCTCTCGGCCTGGTTCCCACCGCAATCGGACCGTGATGCGCGGTCCGCACGTGTACTAGACGAGCCCGAACGCGATCAGGCAGCCGAAGAGCAGCAGCGTGCCGGCGGTCAGCAGGTTCGCGCGGCGCTCGATCCACGGTGCGGTGAGCATCGAGGCGCCGAGCGACGCGGCGACGGTCAGGCCGACGATCGTGGCCACGGTGACGCCCGCGAAGACGAGGAGCGAGCCGACCGCCGTCGCGGCGCCGAGCGCGCTGGCGGCGAGGAAGACCGGCAGGATCGTCAGGTCGGGCGAGGCGGCCGCGCCGAAGGGGACCGCGAGCGCGAGGGCGGCGCGGAACCGGCCGTGGTCGTGCGAGTGAGAGTGCGCGTGGGAGTGGTCGTGGGAATGGTCGCGGGCGTGGGCGTGCCCCTGGGAATCACCGTGATCATGTGAGTGGCCGTGGCCGTGGGAATGACCGTGGCCGTGGTCCTGAGCGTGCGAGTGGCCTTGCCCGCGGCCCGTCAGTTCGAGGGCGACGAACAGGGCGCCGGTCACCAGCAGCAGCCCGCCGACGACGTAGTCCTCGTAGCGCACGACCGTCTCGCGGAAGCTCAGCCCGACCCCGATCAGCAGCGCGCCGAGCAGGAGCGAGACCACCACGTGCGTGCCCGCAGCGGCCAGCGATCGGCGCACGACGCGGTGCAGCGGGTCCTTGCGCGTGCGGCTGAGGACCGCGAGCGGGGCCCAGTGGTCGGGCAGCACGGCGTGGCCGAAGCCGACCCCGGCGGCGGCGAGGACGAGCGCGGAGGCGGAGTTCATGGGCTCACGGTAGCACTTCGTCTTCGCATCAGTGAAGATGAGAAGGTAAATGCCCGGAACTGGTTCCTGCGGAATGTTCGCAAGTGGGAAGATGAGGCATGGCCCCAGCTGAACCCGGCGACCAAGCCCGGGAGCACCACCGATCCGCGCTCGGCCGCACCCTGCCCGACGCCCACGTCCAGTTCGCCGTCTCCTACCTGGACATGCTCGCCGAGCCGACCCGGCTGCGCCTGCTCTGGGCGCTGCGCGAGCAGGAGCTCGGCGTCGGCGCCCTGGCCGAGCGGGCCGGCTGCAGCCCGACCGCGGCCAGCCAGCACCTGGCCAAGCTGCGCCTCGCCGGTCTCGTCGACCAGCGCGCCGCGGGCCGCGCGCGCTTCTACCGGCTGCGCGGCGACCACATCAGGCGGCTGCTCGACGAGGCGCTGCGGCAGGCCGAGCACGCCGTCGAGAACATCCCGCACGACGGCGCGTAATCGGGATGCGGGGTCCGGCGCGGCGCGGATAGCCTCGCGCCATGGATGAACCCAGGTACCCGCCGAAGCCGCGGCCCGGCGACCGCGTCGCGATCGTCTCCCCGTCCGGCGGGCTGCCCGAGCTGCTTCCGCTCCCCTTCGACCTCGGCCTACGCCGGCTGCGCGAGGACTTCCAGCTGATCCCGGTCGAGTACCCGGGCACCCGGGTGCACCGCTCGACGCCGAAGGAGCGCGCCGCGGATCTGCACGCCGCGTTCGCCGATCCGGACATCAAGGCCGTGATCTGCAGCATCGGCGGCGACAGCCAGATCACCGTGCTGCCGCACCTCGACGCCGAGCTGCTGCGCGCGAACCCCAAGCCGTTCTTCGGGTACAGCGACGCGACGAACCTGCTCACGTACCTGCACACGCTCGGGATCGTGGCATACCACGGCGGCGCGGTGATGACGCAGTACGGACGCGCGGGCAGGATGCACCCGCTGACGACCGCCTCGCTGCGCGCCGCGCTGTTCACCTCGGGGCCGTTCGACCTCGTCGAGAACGAGGAGTTCTGCGACATCGACATCCCCTGGGACGACCCCGCCGAGTTCGGGCGCGCCCGGTACCAGACGCACGAGTCCTCGGGCTGGAGCTGGCTGCGCGCGGACCGCGTCGTCGAGGCCCCGAGCTGGGGCGGGAACCTGGAGATCCTCTCCTGGCTCGCCATGGCCGACCGCAATATCGGCGATCCCGCGCGGTACGAGGGCGGCGTGCTGATCCTCGAGACCAGCGAGGAGCTGCCGAGCCACGTCGAGGTGTACCGGATCCTGCGCAACCTCGGCGAGCGCGGGCTGCTCCGGCGGTTCGGGGCCGCGCTGATCGGGCGGCCGAAGGCCTGGGCGATCGACCGCCGCCTGAGCACGCAGGAGTCGATCCGGTTCCGCGCCGATCAGCGCGCGGCGGTCGAGCGGGCGTTCGCCGAGTACAACCCGGACGCGATGCTCGTGTTCGACCTCGAGATCGGGCACACCGAGCCGCAGGTCGTGGTCCCCTTCGGCGGCACCGTCCGGGTGGACGGGCCGGCCCGGCGGATCACGGTCACGTATTAGCGAGGAACGCCGAGGTCTCGTCCACCCAGCGCACGTCGGGGTCGCTGGACCACGGGCTCCAGATGACGACGCCTGAACACATCTGCCGCGCCGTCTGCAACTCGTAGCGCCAGTGATCGGGCGTCAGATACCGCCCGGCCAGCTTGGTCCCATCGTGGTACTGAGGCCAGAGGTAGGCGTAGACCGGCTTGCCCGGGGCGACGGCCGCGGCCTCGGCCATGATGCGGCCGAACTTCGCGCGCCACCCGGGACGGTTGTCGGTGAACGTGTAGAGGCTCGGGAACAGCGCGTCCTCCCGCTCGGCGAGGCGCCGCTCCAGCTTGTAGTAGCGCGGCAGGGTGTTGCCGAGCACGCCGTAGTACCCGACCGTGCGCCCGGGTACGGCCTCGTGCGCCCACTCCAGCAGCGTGCGCAGTTTCTCGAAGCGGCGCTCGGCGACGGCGCGCGAGCCCTTGAGGTACAGCGTCTCGAAATCAAGGACGACGGGCCCGGGATGGCGCGCCGTGCGCTGGATGAGCGCCTCGTAGTCCGCCTTCGCGGGCACGGCCAGCTCGGCGCCCGGCGGCCGGGCGCCGCTGAAGTCGTCCGGGTTCTGACCCGAGAGCTGCGCGACGGGCGACTCGTAGACGACGTTCGACTTCACCGCGCCGACCCGTTCCAGATTCACGTTGGAGTAGAAGGTGTTGTCGTAGACGGGGAAGGCGGGCGCGTCGGCGGCCGCGGTGCCGCCGGCCCCCGCGGCGCAGGCCAGCGCCAGGGAGGCCGCGAGGCCGAGACGGGTGAATTGACGAATGATCATATCGGCCCGCTACCCGGGCCCGTCCGCCGGACACCGCACGTCCCCCGTTCGGCGGTGCCCGGGCGGACGGCGAGAAATTGTCGGACGCAGGTGGCAGAGTGGCACACGTAACGGTCAAACATCCGAAAACCGGCGATCTTCACAAGGAGGCACGGAACGATGCCCGACTCAACGCTCCCCCACCCCGAGGGATCCGTCGCCTGGCTCGACACCCTGCTGCACGCCGAGCAGGAGTACCGCGAGTTCTACCAGCCGCTGCTGGGCTGGAGCGGCGAGCCCGACCCGGCCGACACCGAGATGCGCTACGCGGTGCAGCAGGTGCACGGCAAGCCGGTGGCCGGAATCGGCCATATGGCCGAGGAGCACCCGGTGATGCCCTGGACGGGGTATTTCGCCGTGAACGACGTGGAGGCCTCGGTGGCCCGGATCCCGGAGCTCGGCGGCACGGTGATCTGCGAGGCGATGAACGCGGGCGACATGGGCCGCTTCGGGCACGGCGTGGACCCGGGCGGCGCGGCCTTCGGCCTGTGGCAGGCGCTGTCCTTCCCCGGCTTCCAGGTGTACGGCGAGCCGGGCTGCCTGTACTGGTTCGAGCTGGTGACCACCGAGGGCAAGGCCTGCGCCGACTTCTACGGCGCACTGTTCGGCGCCGAGGTGCAGGCGATGGAGCAGATGCCAGACTCGTACTGGACCCTGCACGTCGGCGGCGAGCCGCGCGCCGGGATCCTCCGGGTGGACGAGGTGGAGAAGCCGCACTGGCGCCCGTACTTCCAGGTCGCCGACGTGGACATCGCCATCGCCGCCGCCCTCGCGGGCGGCGCGCACGTCCTTGACCCGGCGATGGACTCCCCCTTCGGCCGGATGGCCGGCCTGACCGACCCGACCGGAGTGGAGTTCCGCCTGGCCTCGCCGCCGCCGGGAAGGTAGGGAGCGCAGGACGACTGTGGAGATCGGGCCGACCTCGTCAACGCCGTGGATCCAGCGCGGGCGACGTGAGCGTCCAGAACGGACTCGTCAGCGCCGAGGATCCAGCGCCGGTGAGGCGGGGCGGGGTCTCGGTCGGCCTCGCCGCGGCCGGGAAGGTAGGGAGCGCTCCTGCTCAGCCGAGCGTGGCGCGACGGGCCGGGCCAAACGCCCGACGGACCGTCGGTCGGAGTGACCGTGCCGGCCCGTCGCACAGCTGCCCCCCGTCCCGCCGGGCGGGGTCTCTCGGCCCCGGGCAGGCACGAGCGCGGCCGGCGCCCCTCCGTCGCCGCCCGTGCACCGGTCCAGCATGCCGGGCGAGAGGCCGCCATGGGAGGCCCGCGCCGTGGCGGGAACCTGCCGTGGCGCAACTGCGCCACCTTGCGCGGGGAGTTGATCACTCTCCGTGTCCTCGCCCGGCGCGCGTGATCGCAGCCTGGCGACGTACGGCCGAGTGTGGGTAGTCTGACCTGCCGTCAGTTGCGAGCACTGCCGCGGAAGGGCGGGCATGGACGCGCGGGAAACGACGGCGGACGGTACGGGGAACGGCGCTCCACCTGCGGATCCGCGGAGCCCGGAGCATGCGCAAGGCGTAGCGCCGGACGACGGGATCGCGCTCGACGCGGCGCAACGGCCGGGGAACCCGTCGGCGGCTTCGGCGGGGCGGCAGAACGCGCCCGACGCGGCGCCGCATCTGGCGAGCGTGCCGGATGCGCCCGACGCGGCGCCGATCCTGGAGAGCCCGTCGGCGGCTTCGGCGGGGCCGGAGAGCGCGCACGACGCGGCGCCGCTTCTGGCGAACGTGCCGAACGCGCCCGCGACGACGCCCGCGCCGAGGCGGCCCACGCTGCTCGGGGAGTTCGTCCGGGTGGTGCGGGCTCGGCCGGACTGGCTGTACGGGCTGCTGTGCAGCTGGGGCTTCGGGTACGGGTTCCTCGCGTACCTCGTGCTGTTCACGCACCCGGATCTGACGCACAATCCGAAGCCGACGGTCATCCTCGTCGTGCTGAGCGCCATCGCGGACGGGTCGCTGACGAACCAACTCGCCGCCGAGCCGGTGTGGGCGGCCGAGCTGCTGCGCTCGGGGGAGGATCCGGCGCGGATCCTGCGGGTGCGCAACCTCATGCTCTTCATCTGCGAGCTCTTCTTCGTCTGCACGGTCGTGGCGATCGTCGCCCGGCTCGGGCACGCGGACGCGTGGATCCCGCGGGCGCTGCCGGAGCTGTTCGTGCTGCCGCTGGCGCCGATCGCGATCGGCAACCTCACGTCGGTGCTGGTGCCCACGCCCTTCATGCGGCTCAACTGCCGCTTCCAGGCCCCGGGGACGTGGCTGCGCTGGACGATCTACGTGACGATTCCGTTCGTGCTGAGCTCCCTGTCGCTCGCGCTCTACCTGGTGCCCTCGACGCTGGAGGCGCGCTACGAGCCGCGGGTGCTGCGGACGGTCGGCTCGCTCAAGCACGTGACGGTCACACTCGCCTCCGCCACGCACGTGTACGTCGCGATCTGGCTCGTGCTGATCCCGCTCTGGCAGCTCGGCGTGTGGCTCGTGTCGCTGCGGCTGGCGGACAGCATGGCGCGGATGCGGCGGCACGGACTTGCCCGTCTGATGGACCGGCACACGGAGCTCGCCGACTCGCTGCCCAAGATCTCGCTCTACCAGTCCACCCGGCAGCTGCCGGCGCGCTTCCGGGAGATCCCCACCGACCTGCGGGCCGAAGCGAAACTCATCAGTTCGGAGCTGCTGGAGGCCTCGACCACGTTATCCCGTTTGTAGCAGCGGCATGCCACGGACGGCGCAGTACTGAGCGGGTCTTCTGCTGACAGCGGGCCTCGGGCTGTGGCAGGGTGGCAGGCGGTACATTCTCCGGCGCGCCGAGGGCGGCGGGGGCACGACGTGGGGAACGAGTACGTGAACAAGGGCGCCTTGGGGCACAGCGGTCGAATACGCGTGCCCCGGCCGATCCTCGCCATCGCCGCCGTCCTGCTGCTCGCGCTCGGCGCCGCCGCGCTGGCCTCCGCGAAGGGTTCGGCCACGCACGGCCAGGGTCCGCTCGGCCGGCAGTGGTGGCTGTTCGCCGCCGCGGCGCTGATCGGCGGGATCGCGGCGATCCACAAGCTGCGCGACCGCGGTTCGGCCACCGAGCCCGAGTCCACGGCGCAGGCCCGGCTCAACCGCGGAGTGCTCGCCGTCGCCGCCGTGCTCACGGCCGCCGTGCCGGTCGCCTTGTTCCTGATCCGCGCGCAGCCCACGTCGGATCAGGGCGCCTGCACCACGCAGTGCGTCAACCTGCTGCCGACCAAGGCCTCCAAGGGCGAGCCGACCGCGCTGCCGACCACCGGCACGGCGACCGCGCACCACGGCGGCTTCAAGCTGCCGCTCGGCCTGATCCTGGCGATCCTCGGCCTGCTGCTCGCGCTGCTGCTGGCCGCCGTCGTCGTCGGCCTGATCCTCCGGCTGCGCGCGCTGGGCCGGGAGCAGCCCGGCATCGTCGGCGCTCCCCCGCCCGCGCACGCCGAGGACGCGGAGGACGAGTCGGCGCTCGGCGCCGCCGTGCTGGCCGGCCGGAACGCGCTGGAGGGCGAGGCGCGCGCGGCGATCATCGCGTGCTACGCCGCGATGGAGGACTCGCTGACCCGGGCCGGTGTGCCGCGGCTGGCCTCGGACAGCCCGGCCGACCTGCTCACCCGGGCGACGGAGCGCGGCGTGGTGGACGGACCGGCACCGCGGGTGCTTGCGCGGCTGTTCCGGGAGGCGCGGTTCTCCACGCATCCGATGCGCGCCGAGCACCTCGATGAGGCGCGCGAGGCCCTGGACGCGATCACCCGGCAGCTCACCGCGCCCGCGGAGGCCCGATGACGGGCTTCGAACGTCCGCCGCTGCCCCGGCCGCGCGTGCTGCTGGCGATGCTCGGCGCGGCCGCGCTCGGCGTCCTGGCGGCGCTCGCGCTGGTCGGCGGCTGGCTCGCGGCGGGTCTCGGCCTGGTGCTGCTGGCCGCGCTCGGGGCCGCGCTGGCCGGCTACGTGGCCGGCGCCGAGGTGATGGACGGCCGGTTCCGTCGCCCGCTGCGGCTGGTGCGCCAGCGCAACCTGAGCATGCTGGGCTGGACCTCGCTGGTCGCCTCCGCGCGCTCGTCCACCGGCAACTTCCAGCACACGGTCAAGCCCGAACTGGAGCGGCTCTACGCGGTGCGGCTGGCCGAGAAGTACGGCGTCAGCCTGCACACCGAGCCCGAGCGGGCCGCCGCGCTGGTCGGCCCCGAGCTGTGGCCGTGGATCGACCCGCGCCGGCCGCCGGCCTCGCCGCCCGCCAAGGGCCCGCACCAGGCGCTGGACCGGCGCAGCGCCGCCCCGCCGATGCCCGAGGCGGTGCTGATCGCGCTGGTCGACCGGCTGGAACTACTGTGAACCGCACGCCTCGAACGACAGGAATCGAGCCCTGATGACCGACGAACTGACGCCCCAGCAGGCGGGGCAGCGCGCCCGGACCGTCCTCGACGAGATCGAGCGCGCCGTGGTCGGCAAGCGGCACGCGCTCGAACTGGTGATGATGGGCGTGCTCGCGGGCGGCCACGTGCTCATCGACGACCTGCCCGGGCTCGGCAAGACCCTGCTGGCCCGCTCCTTCGCCACCGCGCTGGGACTGGACTTCACCCGCGTCCAGTTCACCCCGGACCTGCTGCCTTCGGACGTGACCGGCGCGCCGTTCTACGACCAGCGCAGCGCCGAGATGGTCTTCCGGCCGGGACCGGTGTTCACCCAGCTGCTGCTGGCCGACGAGATCAACCGGACGCCGCCGAAGACCCAGGCGGCGCTGCTGGAGGCGATGGCCGAGGGCCAGGTCACCGTGGACGGCGTGACCCGGCCGCTGCCGCAGCCCTTCGTCGTCATCGCGACCGAGAACCCGATCGAGTACGAGGGCACCTACTCGCTGCCCGAGGCGCAGCTCGACCGCTTCCTGCTGCGCACGCGGATGGGCTACCTGCCGGTCGAGGACGAGGCCGCGATGCTCAAGCGGCGGATCGAGCGGGCCGCGCCCGAGGCCGTGCTCGAGGCGAGGACCGACGCCTCCGAGGTGCTCGCGATGCGCGCCAGCCTGGAGCGGGTCGAGATCGACGAGGACCTGCTCAACTACATCATGGCCCTGATCACCGCGACCAGGCAGCACGCGCAGGTGCAGGTCGGCGCCTCGCCGCGCGGCGGTCTCGCGCTGGTCCAGCTGGCTCGCGCGCACGCCGTGCTGCGCGACCGCGACTACGTGGTGCCGGAGGACGTGAAGGCGGTGGCGGTGCCCGCGCTCGCGCACCGGATCACACTGCGTCCCGAGCTGTGGGTGCGCCGGATCAGCTCGGACGACGTCGTCGCCCAGCTCGTGCAGTCCGTGCCGACGCCGCGCACCACGCCGGACGCGCACAGCGCCGCGAAGAGCGCATGAATCCGAGCCTGCGGCGGGCCCTCGGCGACGCGGACACGCCGCTCGAGCCGCGCGAGCCGCCGAGCCTGCGGTCGATCGGCTGGCGGCTGTCCGAGCGCGGGCACCGGCTGGCGCTGGTCGCGGCCTGCGCGCTGGTCGGCGCGCTGCTCAGCGGGCACGCGTGGGCCTTCGCGCTGGCCGCCGGGCCGGTGGTCTGGCTGCTGCTGGCCGCGACCCCGGGCTCGCGGCCCGAGCGGGTCGAGGCGAGTGCGGCCGTCCCGGTGCGGCGCTGCTTCGAGGGTGAACCGCTGACGGCGCGGATCGAGCTGTCCTACGCCGGCTCCGCGGGCGGACTCGACCCTGCCGTCTACCCGGGCCCGGGCGTCGAGCTGATCGGGCTGCGGCAGCGCGGAGCCGTACTCGAGCTCGAATTCACCGCGCAGCGCTGGGGCCGCTGGAGCCTGGGCACCGTGGACGTGGACGTCTACGACCGGGGCGGACTCGCGCGGCAGACCGTGCGCGCCGAACTGGGCGACTGCGAGATCTTCCCGCTGCCCGACGACAGCTCCCTGACCCCGATCCCGACCCGGCTGCCGAACCGGCTCGGCGAGCACACCTCGCGCCAGCACGGGCAGGGCCTGGAGTTCGTCGGCGTGCGGCCGTACCGCTTCGGCGACCGGCAGCGGCGCATCCACTGGGCCGCGACCACCCGCCGCGGCTCGATCCAGATCAGCGAGTTCGCGGCCGAGCAGGCGACGGACGCCGTGGTGCTGCTCGACGCGTTCGGCGACGTGGTCGGCACCAACGGCGGCAGCACGCTGGACGACTCGGTGCGGGTGGCCGCCGGGATCGCCCGCGCCTATCTGCGCAGCCACGACCGGGTCGGGATCGTCTCGCTCGGCGGCAAGCTGCGCTGGCTGACCCCGGGCACCGGGTCCACACACCTGCTGCGGATCGTCGAGTCGGTGCTCGACGTGCGCCGCGACCTCGGCTACCAGAGCCCCGACCTGGACCGGGTGCCGCCGCCCGCGCTGCCGAACGGCGCGCTGGTCTACGCCGTGACCCCGCTGGCCGACGACCGCTTCCTGGACGCGCTGCGGGACCTCGCGCTGCGCGGCAACCCGACGGTGATCGTGGAGATCCCGGCCGACGAGCCGCGGCCCGACGCCGAGGACCCCGGCTCGCCGCTCGCGCTGCGGCTGTGGCGGCTGGACCGCGCGGCGCTGCGCTTCAGCCTGACCGAGCGCGGCATGCCCGTCGTGGCGTGGGAGGGCGAGGGCACGCTCGATCTCGCGCTCGCCCCGCTGCTGCGCCGACCCGTGCACGGGAGGACCCGGTGAACAAGCTCCTCGAGACGCTGCCGACGCGCCTGCTCGGCGCGGTGCTGCTGGTCGGCGCGCTCAACCCGGCCGGCTGGCCCGACTACCTCAGCCCGCAGTGGTTCTTCGGCGGTCTCGCCGTCCTCGCCGGCTTCTGGGCCGGCTCGCCGATCGTCGACCGGCCCGAGGCGCGGTCCTACCAGCTCAAGTACCAGATCGAGCGGTACCGCAACACGCTGCTCGCCGCGGCGGCCGCGCTGATCGCCGCGTTCCAGAGCCCGCCGGTCTGGCTGATGGCGGTCGAGCTGGGGCTGCTGCTGACGTACCTGATGCTCGTCGACGCGGGCACCGCGCCGGGGCGCCCCGCAGGTCGGCAACTGAGTCACGCGGGATACGCGTATGCCGCGTCAGCGCTCGTACTCGTGGCGGCGCTGGTGCCGGTCAGCGGCGGCGGTTGGGGCCGGATCGTGGCCGGGGTCGCGGTGTTCGGCACGGTCGGCCTGGTGTTCGGCGCGGTCGGTCTGAGGTACGCGGCGGGCGACCGGCACCCGACTAAGGCGGCGCAGGCCGCCGCGCGTCGGCACTAAGGTAGCTCCGGCCTCGCCTAAGGTAGCCGCGGGCCCGCCGGGCGGCCCCGAATTCGGGAGTTCGACCGATCCGCCGGGCCTACCTGTGCCGGGAGTCTTGAGTCACCGGGGAGATCCCCCGGAGCACGACTCGAGGAGACCGGCGATGAACCAGCAGAACCACTACAGCTTCGGCTACGCGCTCGCGGCCCAGCGGCAGGCGGAGTTCGAGGCGGCCGCGCGGCGGCGCGCCCTCGTGCGCGCCGCGAAGCTCGTCAGGCGCCAGGCCAGGAGCCGGGGCGCGGCCGACGACGTACGCGCGAGGATTCCGCAGCAGCGCGGCGCCGCCCAGTGCGCCGCGGACATCGGATGACGCCGATATTCGCTCCTCCCCTGTCGGAGGCTCATGGCAGACTCACCAGTGTGACGAGGGCAGTGAGTGGGGAGTTCATCGGGCGCGAGAGCGAGCTTTCCGTGCTGCGGGCCGCCTTGGAGCGGTCCGCGGCCGGGATCCCGCAGACGGTGCTGCTCGGCGGGGAGGCCGGGGTCGGCAAGAGCCGCCTGGTGGAGGAGTTCGCGCGGCGCGGCGGGGCGCGCCTGGCGGTCGGCTCCTGCATCGAGGTCGGCGGGGACGGGGTGCCCTACGCCGCGTTCACCGGCGCGCTGCGCGCGCTGGACGAGGCGGACCTGATCACCTGCGGCGGCTGGGAGCGGGACGAGCTGGCCCGGCTGCTGCCCGAGTTCGGCGCGGCGCCGCCGGCCAGGATCGACGACCAGTTCGCGCGCTCCCGGCTGTTCGAGGCGGTGCGCGCCGTGCTGGTGGGCGCCGCCGCCGAGCGGCCGCTGATCCTGCTGCTGGACGATCTGCACTGGGCCGACCGGGCGACGCGCGACCTGTTCGGCTACCTCGCGCGGGTGCTGCGCAACGACCGGGTGCTGCTGATCGGCACCTACCGGGACGACGAGCTGCACCGCGGCCATCCGCTGCGGCCGCTGATCGCCGAGCTGTCCCGGGTGCGCGACGTGGAGCGGATCGACCTGTGCCGCTTCAACCGGCAGGAGAGCGCGCTGCACCTCGCGGCGCTGCTCAAGGAGCCGGTCACCGAGGAGGTCCTGGACGACATCTACTGCCGCGCCGAGGGCAACGCGTTCTTCACCGAGGAGCTCGCCTGCAGCATCGCGTGCGGGGACGCGGACGAGCTGTCCTGGACTCTGCACGACCTCTTCCTGTCCCGGGTGGAGCGGCTGCCCGAGGCCACGACGGCGCTGCTGCGGCTGATCTGCTGCGCCTATCAGCCCACGCACACGGCGCTGATCGCGCGGCTGGCCGGACTGGACGAGTCCGAGCTGGCCGAGCGGCTGCGCCCGGCCTTCGAGGCGCAGATCCTGATCGGCGGCAGCGGCGGGGACGCCTTCCGCTTCCGGCACGCGCTGATGCGCGCCGTGCTGCGCGAGGACCTGCTGCCCGGGGAGCGCGCCCGGATCTGCCGCAGGCTCGGCGAGATCCTGGAGGAGTCGCCCGAGCTGGTCGGCGCCGACGCGCGCGAGGTCCAGTCGGCGCACTACTGGTACCGCGCGAACCAGCCCGACAAGGCCCTGAAGGCCTCGCTGCGCGCGGCGAAGGCCGCCAACGCGCGCTTCGCCTTCGCGGACGAGCTCGCCATGCTCGAACGCGCGCTCGAGCTCTGGTCCGCCGTGCCGCACGATCCCGAGGACCCGGCCGACGAGATCTACTGGATGTACCGCGCCTCGCTCGCCGCCGGCCGCGCCGGCGCGCCCAAGCACGGCCTGTCCTTCGCCGAGGCCGGGCTCGCGGCGATCGACGAGCGGGCCAGGCCCACGCTCGCCGCGCACCTCTACGACCAGCGCGCGATGCACAATGCCAGCCTCGGCAGGATCCGGTACGACGACTGGTGCCGCGCGGTCGAACTGCTGCCCGCGGACACGTACCCGGCCAAGCGCGCCTTCGTCCTCGCGCGCTTCGCCTCGAAGCTGTGCATCAACGGGCAGATGAGCGAGGCGCTGGAGACGGCGACCGAGGCGCTCGAGCTCAGCGAGAGGCACGCGGACCAGGACGACCGGGTGCTCGCGCTGCAGGCGTACGCGTCGGCGCTGTTCCACGCGGGCGATTGGGAGCGGGGCCTGAAGCTGCAGCGCACGGCGCGGGACGAGGCGCGGGCGCTGGGCAACACGCCGACGCTGCTCTCGCGCACCGAGATCTTCATCTCCGACGAGCTCTACAAGGTCGGCCGGTACGCCGAGGCCGCCGGCATCGCCGGGGACGCGCTCAGCACCGTGGCCGCCTCGAACCGCGCGCAGCGCGGCCTGCTGCGCAACAACGTGGCCGAGCCGCTGATCGCGCTGGGCCGCTGGCAGGAGGCGGCCGAGCAGATCGACGCCGACCTCAACCACAGCCTGCCCGGCATCCAGGACCCGAGCCTGCTGCGGCTGCGCGCCGTGCTGCAGACCGCGCGCGGCGAGCTCGACGCGGCGGAGCAGTCGCTGCGCAGCGTCGTCCAGCGCCGGCACGCCGAGGGCGCGGACGAGGAGCTGCAGCACCGGATCCCGGACCACGCGGCGCTGATCCGGCTCGCGACGGCCCGCGGGCGTATCGACGAGGCGCGCGAGTCCGTGCGCGCCATCGTGGGCGACGGTGTCGGCGAGGGCTACGAGTGGTGGGCCTGGGAGCTGCTGCACGCGGGCGCCGTGGCGGAGGCCGAGTTGGGCGGCGCGGGCCGCGGTTCCACGGTGGACCTGCTGCGCGCGTCGGCGCGGCTGCTGCCGAGGCGTGCCCCGATCCACGAGCTGTACGCGGCGCTCGTCGAGGCCGAGCTCGACCGCGCCTCGGCGGACTGGGCCGCGCTCGCCGAGCGGGCCGAGGCGATCGAGGCTCCCGTGTACCTGAGAGCGCAGCTGAGGCTCCGTCAGTCCGCGGTGGCGGCTGGGACGCCCGGGAAGCGCCAGGAGGCGGCAGAGGCGGCACGGGAGGCCCGGGAGACGGCGGTGCGCCTCGGAGCCACGGCGCTGCTGGCCGAGGTCGACGAGCTCGCGCGCAGCGCCCGGCTGATGAGCGTCGTCCCCGCGGAGGAGGTCGTCGAGAGACCGGCCGCGGCGCCGCAGCTGACGGCCCGGGAGACGGACGTGCTGCGCCTGGTGGCCGAGGGTCTGTCGAACGGTCAGATCGGCGCGCGGCTCTACATCACGACGAAGACCGTGTCCGTGCACGTGTCGAACATCCTCGCCAAGCTCGGCGTGTCCTCGCGCACCGAGGCGGCGGCGGTAGCGCATCGGGACCATCTGCTCGACGACGTGGCCTGAGGCCGCGCGGTCGAACAGATGGTCCCGTAGTGAGCCTGACGTGCCGTTACGGCTTGCGGCCGACCGCGCCGGCGATGCAGCGCTGGGCCGAGGTCAGCGGCTTGAGCTGCGGTCCGTCCGGCCACCAGTCGGCGCAGCGCACCACGCCGGGCTCGACGAGCTCGAGGCCCTCGAACAGGTCGCGGATCTCCTCGAGCGTGCGGAAGGTGCCCGAGCCCATCGGGCTGTGCAGGAACGCCTCCTCGGCGTCGCGCGCCGTCTGGCTGTGCTCGTTCTGCGGGTCGAGGAAGTGCGAGATGCCGACGTAGGAGCCGGAGGGCAGCGCGTCGATGAACTCGCGCATCATCTGCTTCGGCGCCTCGCGCGGGCCGTTGTAGTGGTGCAGCGTGCCCATCTGGAACAGCGCCAGCGGCCTGTTGAAGTCGATGAAGTGGCGGATCTCCTCGTTCTCCAGGATCGACTTCGGCTCGAAGATGTCCGCGGCCACGAAGCGGCAGTTCTCGTTCTCCTCCAGCAGCGCGCGGCCGTGGGCCAGCACCACCGGGTCGTTGTCCACGTAGTTCACCCGGGCCTCGGGACGCACCCGCTGCACCACCTGGTGCACGTTCTCGGCGGTCGGCAGGCCGGAGCCGAGGTCGAGGAACTGGTCGATGTCGGTCTGCGTGGCCAGGAAGCGGCAGACCCGGATCAGGAAGCCGCGGTTCTCGAAGGCCAGCTCCTGGGCCGACGGCATGTGCTCCTGCACCTGCTTGAGCACGTTCCGGTCGATCTCGTAGTTGTCCTTCCCGTTGAGGAAGGCGTCATAGACCCGCGCGATACTCGCCCTCGTGGGGTCCACCCCCACCGGCGGCTTGCGATCTGTCACAGTGGGAGCGGGATTATCCGTCATGAGTTCGATCTCCTTAACCGACTGTGGCTTTCCACGGCACGGCACTGGCGTTCGGGCGTGAGGTAACTTAGCGTAGAACCCTGTACCACGTTCGCAAATCGGCGAATCCTGATTCGCACCGAGGGAGGATCGAGGATGACGGCCGCAGAGGGAAACACGGGACGGGCGGGACCTTCGGTACGCAGGCTCATTCTCGGCAGCCAGTTGCGCCGACTGCGGGAGAAGGCCGGGATCAGCTGCGCCGAGGCCGGATACAGCATCCGCGGCTCGGCCTCGAAGATCAGCCGGATGGAGACCGGCCGGATCAGCTTCAAGGAGCGGGACGTCGAGGACCTGCTCACGCTCTACGGGCTCAACGACCTCGAGGAGCGCAAGCAGCTGATCTCGCTGGTCGCGCAGTCCCGGCAGACCGGCTGGTGGCACCGCTACAACGAGCGGATGCCGAAGTGGTTCGAGGACTACGTGGGCCTCGAGGAGGCCGCCGCGCGGATCCAGAGCTGGGAGCTGCAGTTCGTCCCCGGCCTGATGCAGACCGAGGACTACGCGCGCGCCGTGATCACGCACGGCCAGCCGCGCGCCTCGAAGGAGACGATCGACAGCCAGGTCGATCTCCGGATGCGCCGTCAGCGGATCCTGAACGGCACCAACCCGCCGCGGCTGTGGATGGTCATCGACGAGTCGGTGCTGCACCGCACGATGGGCGACGTCGCGATGCTCAGGCGGCAGATCGAGCATTTGCTCGAGGTGACCCAGCACTCGCACGTGTCGCTGCAGGTGATCCCGTTCTCCCGCAGCGGGTACGTGGCCGAGGGCGCGTTCTCCATCCTCCGCTTCGCCGAGGCCGAACTGCCGGACATCACATATATCGAACACCTGACCGGAGCGCTGTACCTGGAGCGTCCGGACGAGATCGAAGTCTACGGCCGTGCATTCGACCGGCTGGTCGTGGACGCGGAGACGCCCCGCGGCAGCCGTCAGCTTCTTGAGAAGCTTCGACTGGATCTCTAGCCTAGAACAAAGTTGTGAATCACTGAGACGGCTGATTTCCCCAGTTCGCCGTTCACTGATCCCTGCCCGCGTGCTACGTTCGTGCACGTAACGCATGCAATTGCAGAACGCCGATGCATGGGATCCATCGAAAGGCTGCTGACCATGAGCAAGAACACGCAGATCACGGGCTGGCGCAAGAGCTCCTACAGCGGGTCTCAGGGCAACTGCGTCGAGTTCGCGCCCTTCGGCGAGGAACTCGTGGCCGTCCGCAACTCCCGCGACCCCGAGGGCGCGGTCCTCTTCTTCGACCGCGAGGAGATGGGCGCGTTCCTGGCCGCCGTCAAGGGCGGCGAGCTCGACTCCCTCGGCTGACACCCACACCCACCCCGAGAATCGGCACGTGCTTGAGCGAGGGCCGTGCTCTCCGCATCACCCGACGACGCGGAGGGCACGGCCTCGCCTCATGGTCGCACGCCGAGGGGGTCCGGGGCAGGACCCTACGCATCAGTATTCGAAATCAGTGGGCGCATTCGCGCGCTCAGTGGGCGCACGCCCAGGACGCGCCCGCGGTCGCCTTCTCCGCCAGCGCCCGCAGTTCGCGCACGGCCCGATCCCGGTCCTCGGCCGCGTACACCGCGGAACCCGCCACGAACACGTCGGCGCCGGCGTCCGCGCAGCGCTCGATC
The DNA here is from genome assembly GCA_035712985.1 of Actinospica sp. Taxonomy (GTDB): domain Bacteria; phylum Actinomycetota; class Actinomycetes; order Streptomycetales; family Catenulisporaceae; genus Actinospica. The sequence continues at coordinate 8,388 of DASTAE010000331.1, read as the reverse complement.
GTCTCGGCCGACACACCGCCGTCCATCTGCAGCCAGATCTGCCCGCCGTGCCGCGCGATGGCCTCCCGGGTGCGCCGGACCTTCGGCAGCACCGTCTCCAGGAACCTCTGCCCGCCGAACCCCGGCTCCACCGACATGATCAGCACCATGTCGAGCTCGGGCAGCAGATCCTCGTAGGGCTCGATCGGCGTCGCCGGCTTGAGCGCCATCCCGGCCCGCGCACCCGCGGCCCGCAGCGTGCGCGCCAACCGGATCGGCGCGGCGGCCGCCTCCACGTGGAAGGTGACCGACTTCGCACCGGCCTCCGCGTACGCGGGCGCCCAGCGATCCGGGTCCTGGATCATCAGGTGGCAGTCCAGCGGCAGTTCCGAGGCCTTCAGCAGCGACTCGACGATCGGCAGGCCGAGCGTCAGGTTCGGCACGAAGTGGTTGTCCATCACGTCGACGTGCACCCAGTCCGCCGCCGGGGAGATGGCGGCCACCTCGTCGGCGAGGTGGGAGAAGTCGCTGTTGAGGATCGAGGGCGAGATCTGTACGGCCATGGAACCATTCTCTCCTAAGCAGCGGGCGAGCCCTGTACGGCCATGGATCTATTCACTGACGCCTCAGCAGCGCGATGTACATCGCGTCGGTGCCGTGCACGTGCGGCCAGAGCTGCACGTCGGGGCCGTCGCCCAGCTCGGGGACTCCCGGCAGGTAGGGCCGCACGTCGAGCTGCTTCACGTCGCTGCGGGCGCGCAGCACGTCCTCGACCACGATGCGGGTCTCGGCGAGATGCGGCGAGCAGGTGACGTAGCCGACGATCCCGCCGGGCCGGGCGGATTCGATCGCGGCGGCGAGCAGCTTCTTCTGCGTCTCCGCGAGCAGCGCCACGTCCCCGGCCTTGCGCCGCCACCGCGCCTCCGGCCGCCGACGCAGCGCGCCGAGGCCGGTGCACGGCACGTCCGCGATCACCCGATCGAAGATCCCGGTGCGCCACGCGGGCTCGGTCCCGTCCGCCGTGATCACCTTGTGCAGACCCGGGATCGGCTGCAGCGCCCGCTTCACCAGCCGCGCCCGATGCGGAGCGAGCTCGGCGGCCACCAGCCGCCCGTCGCGCTCTCCCACGGTCGCGGCCAGCAGCGCGGCCTTGCCTCCGGGCCCGGCGCACAGGTCGAGCCACAGCCCGTCGTGCCCCTCGACCGGAGCCTCGGCCACCGCCAGCGCGACCAACTGGCTCCCCTCGTCCTGCACCCCGGCCCGACCGCGGCGCACCAGTTCGAGGCGCCCCGGGTCCCCGTGCGGAAGATAGGCGGCGGTAGGCGCGAACCGCCCGGGCTCCGCCCCCTCGTCCAGCAGATCCTCGACGGTCGAAAGTCCGGGCCGGGCCACCAGCGTCACGCCGGGCCGCTCGTTGTCGGCCTTGAGCAGGTCGTCGATCTCGTCGTGCGCGACCTTGGCGCCACGATGCGCCGCGAGACTGTCCCAGAGCGCTGAAACGACCCAGCGCGGGTGCGCCCGGTACAGCGCCAGGTACCCCTCGGGATCGTCCTGCGGATCGGGCGCGATCCGATCGATCCACTCGTCGAAGCTGTTCCGACCGACTCGCCGCAGCACCGCGTTGGACATCCGCGCGGCGCCCTCGTGCAGCACCTCGCGCGCCAGATCCACGGTCGCCGCGACGGCGGCGTGCGGCGGAATGCGCGTGGCCAGCAGTTGGTGCACGCCGAGCCGGAGCAGGTCGAGCAGTTCCGGGTCGAGCTGGCCGAGCGGCCGGTCCACGCACTCGGCGAGGATCGCGTCATACGTGCCCTGAGCACGCAGCGTGCCGTACGCGAGCTCGGTGGCCAGCGCCGCGTCCCGCGTATCGAGCCCGCGCTTGGCCAGCAGGCCCGGGAGGACGAGGTTCGCGTACGCGTCGTCCTCGGAGACCGCGCGCAGCGTGTCGTACGCGGTGCGCCGCGCCGGATCGTGAGTGGCAGCCATCAGATGATCTTATTCGAATCGCGCGGCATCATCGCTCAGTCTCAGGCCTCGCGCCCAGTCCGCGGCGCTCATCCGCTTCTTTCCCTGCGGCTGCACGTCCCCGAGCCGCACCACGTGCCCCGAACCGGTGCCCACCGTCATCCCGCGCTTGTCCAGCACGATCCGGCCGGGCTCGACCTCCGTGGCCCCCGGCAGCGGCGAGAGCGGGAACAGCTTCACCCGCTCGCCGCCCAGCGTCGTCCAGGCGCCGGGCGCCGGAGTGCACGCGCGCACCTGCCGGTCGATGTGCTGGGCGGGCGTCTTCCAGTCCACGCGCGCATCGTCGACCGAGATCTTGGGCGCGAGAGACACGCCCTCGCCCGGCTGCGGCACCGCGTGCAGCGTCCCGTCCTCGATCCCGTCCAGCGTCGCCACCAGCAGCCGGGCCCCGTCCATCGCGAGCCGCTCCAGCAGGTCGCCGCTGGTGTCCGTGCGCCGGATCTCCTCGGTGATCGTCCCGTAGACGGGGCCGGTGTCCAGCCCCTCCTCGAGCAGGAAGGTGCAGGCCCCGGTGATCTCGTCCCCCGCCATCACCGCGCGCTGCACCGGAGCCGCGCCACGCCAGGCGGGCAGCAGCGAGAAGTGCAGATTCACCCATCCGCGCGACGGAATCCGCAACGCCGCCGGCGGAATCAGGCCGCCGTACGCCACCACCGGACAGACATCCGGCGCCAGCTCGGCGAGCCGCTCCAGGAACTCCGGATCCCGCGCCCGACGCGGCGTGAGCACCTCGACCCCGTGCTCCTCGGCGACCTTGCGCACCGGCGAGCGCTCCATCCGCCGCCCCCGCCCCGTGGGAGCGTCCGGCCTGGTCAGCACGGCCACCACCTCGTGCCGGGAGGAGCCGAGCAGGGCCTCGAGCGAAGGAACCGCGGGCTCCGGCGTACCCGCGAACAGAACCCGCATCAGCGCCCCCGCCCGAACGTCGGGTGCGGCGACTGCTTCACCCGCACGGTCTGCCCCGCCCACTCGGCCTGCCGGATCGCCCGCAGCGCCGCCTTCCGCTGCTCCCGATCCAGCCGATCCACGAACAGGATCCCGTCGAGGTGGTCCGTCTCGTGCTGCACGCACCGCGCCAGCATCTCGCTCCCCTCGACGACGACCGGATCCCCGTACTCGTTGAAGCCCTTGGCGACCACCCGCAGCGCCCGCGTGCACGGAAAACGCAGGTCCGGAATGGAGAGGCAGCCCTCATCCCCGTCCTGCGTCTCGTCCGAGAGATCCAGCGTCGGGTTCACCAGATGCCCGAGCACCCCGTCCACGTGGTACGTGAACACCCGCAACGAGACCCCGAGCTGCGGCGCCGCGAGCCCCGACCCCGGCGCGTCGACCATGGTCTCGGTCAGATCCTTGACCAGGACCCGGAGCTCCTTGTCGAAGTCCACCACCGCCTCGGCCGGCGTGCGCAGCACCGGATCGCCGAAGAGCCGGATCGGTCGGATCGCCACGGTTGATGCCCCTTTAAGCCGCGCTGGACGTTGTTCCGCACAAGTTTACCGGCGCGTCGACACGTCTCGGTCCGGCTTGGCGGAGGTCGCGAGGCGGCGAATCCGCTACGCCAGGTCCACCGGATCGATGCGGATCCAGACCGGATCCGTGCCGTGCTTGGCGGTCCGGACGCCGAGCGCCGACTTGAGCGCCTTCGCCAGCTCGGCGCCGTCCGCGCGGTCGCAGCGGACGAGCATGCGTTCGGTGGGCTCGCCGGCCCGTTGGACGGGGACGGGGCCGAGGAGCTGGGCTCCTTCGGGGAGGTCGGCCAGGTCCAGTATCTCGCGCAGGGCCGGGTAGGCGCCGGTGAGTTCGGCGATGCGGGCGCTGGGGGGATAGCCGAGGTCGGTGCGGTCGGCCAGCTCCCTCCGCGCGAAGGCGGCGGGGTCCCAGCGGAGCACGGCCTGGGCCGCGGGGAGGGAGCCGTCGGCGCAGAGCAGGACCGCCCCGCCGCGCGCTGCTGGACGCACCAGCGCGGCGGCGCCCAGCCATCTGCGGACCGCCTGCTCGGCCGCGCGCAGGGTGGGGAGGTTGAGGATCTCGGGCGCGTCCAGCAGGAGGGCGGCGGCGTAGCCTCCGTCGGCCAGGGGTTCGGCGCCGGGGGTGGCCAGGATCAGGGCGGGCTCGCCGGAGACCGCGTCGACCACGCCGCGGGCGGCGTTGCTCTCGCGGACCCTGGTGCCGGGGAAGGCCCGACCCAGCTCCTCGGCGCTGCGGTGCACGCCGGTGGCCCTGCTCCGCAGCCTGACGCCGTGGCAGTTCCGGCAGCTCCACGGGGAGGCGGTGCGGCCGCACCAGCCGCATTTCGGGTCCTGGCGCGGGCCAGGCTGCGCGAGCGGGCCGTTGCAGTGCGCGCAGCGCGCGGTCTCGCGGCATTGGCCGCAGGCCAGGCGCGGCCGGTAGCCGGAGCGCGGGACCTGGACCAGGACGGGGCCGTGCTCCAGCGCCTCGCGCGCCAGGCGGATGGCCTGCGGGGGGAGGTGGCCGGCCACGGCGCCCGGGTTGAGGTCGCGGTCTCGGCCGCGTTCCTCGTTGAGGGCGAAGACCCGCGGCGCGTGGTCGCGGACCACGGCTCTCGGGGCGGCCAGCGGGCGGGCCCAGTGCCGTTGGACCAGGTGGGCCGCCTCGGCGGTGGCCGTGTACCCGGCGATGAGGGCGCCCGCCTTCGCCTGGTGGGCGCGCATCAGCAGGACCTCGCGGGCGTGCGGGTAGGGCGCGAGCCGCGCGGCGTGCCCGGAGTCCGCGTCGTCCCAGACGGCGACCAGGCCGAGGTTCTCGATCGGGGCGAACTGGGCGGCGGTGGTCCCGACGACCGCCTGGACCTGACCGCGGCTCAGCGCCAGCCAGCGCCGGTAGCGTTCGGCCTGGCCCAGGTCGGCGGTGAGCGCCACGTGGCGGCCCTCGCCGAGCGTCTTCGTCAGCGCCAGGTCGATGCGGGCCACGTCGCGGCCGGTGGCGGCGACGACCACCGCGCCCCGGCCGCCCGCGAGCGTCGCCTGCACGGCCGCCGCCAGCGCGCCGTACGCGTCCGAGTTCGGCAGCACCGTCCACACCGCTCGCGGCGCGCCGCCCTGGGCCAGCGCGTCGAGGTACTCCGCTCCCCCGGGGTACGCGGCCCACGGCGCCGGGTCCGGAGTCGGCATCGGGCCGAGGGGGCGCGGCTGCGCCTTCTCGCCCTCGACGGCCGCGTGCCGCGGCGGGACGACGAGGCGCAGCACGTCGGCCAGGGTGCCGCTGTAGGCGTCGGCGACCTGCCGGGAGAGGGCCAGCAGCTCGGGGCGCAGGACCTGCTCGGGCGAGACGACGCGCTCGATCGGCACGAGGTTGCCGTTGAAGTCGGAGCTTTCGCAGCGCTCGATCAGGAAGCCGTCCACGAGGCGCCCCGCGAACTTGACCCGCACGCGCACCCCGGGCTGCGCCGCCTCTGCCCATTTCGCGGGGACGGCGTAGTCGAAGTAGCGGTCCAGGTGCGGGGGCTCGAGGTCCACCGCGATCCGGGCGACCGGGCGGTCCGCGGCGGGAAGCACCGGCTTCGGCGGCGCCGACACGCGGGCGCGCACCAGCGCCAGCTGCTCGTGCACGGTGCCGTCTCCCACAGATCCCCATTAAACAGCCGACCGCCGACAACCCCGGAAAGGGGCTGCCGGCGGCGGGTTCCGACGAATGGCCGCGGACTAGGCCACGGCGGCCTTGAGGGCGTCGACGCGGTCGGTGCGCTCCCAGGTGAAGTCGGGCAGCGGGCGGCCGAAGTGGCCGTAGCGGGCGGTCTCGGCGTAGATCGGCCGCTTGAGGTCCAGGTCGCGGATGATCGCGGCGGGGCGCAGGTCGAAGACCTTGCCGACGGCCGCCTGGATCCGCTCCACCGGGACGGTCTCGGTGCCGAAGGTCTCCACGAACAGGCCCACCGGCTCGGCCTTGCCGATCGCGTACGCGACCTGCACCTCGCAGCGGCCCGCGAGGCCGGCCGCGACGACGTTCTTGGCGACCCAGCGCATCGCGTACGCGGCCGAGCGGTCCACCTTGGACGGGTCCTTGCCGGAGAAGGCGCCGCCGCCGTGCCTGGCCATGCCGCCGTAGGTGTCCACGATGATCTTGCGGCCGGTCAGGCCGGCGTCGCCCATCGGGCCGCCGATCTCGAAGCGGCCGGTCGGGTTGACCAGCAGCCGGTAGCCCTCCGTGTCGAGCTCCAGCGAGGCGAGCTCGGGGTCGACCACGTACTCCTTGATGTCCGGCGCGAGCAGCGTCTCGAGGTCGATGTCCGAGGCGTGCTGGGTGGACACGACGACGGTGTCCAGGCGGACCGGCTTGTCGCCGTCGTACTCGATGGTGACCTGGGTCTTGCCGTCCGGGCGCAGGTAGGCGACCTGGCCGTCCTTGCGGACCTGGGCCAGCCGGTGCGCGAGCCGGTGCGCGAGGGCGATCGGCAGCGGCATCAGCTCGGGCGTGTCGGAGCAGGCGTAGCCGAACATCAGGCCCTGGTCGCCGGCCCCCTGCCGGTCCAGCTCGTCCTGCTCGCCCTCGACCCGGGTCTCGTAGGCGTCGTCCACGCCCTGCGCGATGTCCGGGGACTGCGAGCCGATGGAGATCGACACGCCGCAGGAGGCGCCGTCGAAGCCCTTCTTGGAGGAGTCGTAGCCGATCTCCAGGATGCGCTCGCGCACCAGGTGCGGGATGTCGACCCAGCCGGTGGTGGTGACCTCGCCGGCCACGTGCACCTGGCCGGTGGTGATCAGCGTCTCGACGGCGACCCGCGAGTTCGGGTCCTCGGTCAGCATCGCGTCCAGGATCGTGTCGCTGATCTGGTCGGCGATCTTGTCGGGGTGGCCCTCGGTCACGGACTCCGAGGTGAACAGGCGGCGATCTGAGTACGGACGGACCACGGGGGCTACTCCTTCATGCAGCGGCTGCTGACTCGACAGGGGCCAGTCTAACCGCCGTCACCCCGGGCATGCCCAGTGGTATCGCCCAGTGAGCCGGCGAATGATCAGGTCCGGGCACGCCAGGCCGCGACCCGGTTCCAGATCTCCTCGGCCAGCGCGGACTTCGGCCCGGGCGGCACGGCCGCCTCGCTCCCCGAGGCGTCCAGGATCACGGCCTCGGTCTCCGGGCGGCCGAAGACCTTGTCCACCCCGACCTCGTTGACCACGAGCAGATCCACGCCGTACCTGCCGAGCTTGCGGCGGCCGAGTTCGAGCGCGGAGTGCTCGGCGTCCCCGGTCTCGGCGGCGAATCCGACGACGGTCTGGCCCGGGCGCAGCCGGGCGTGGCCGAGCTCGCGCAGGATGTGCGGGTTCTGAACGAGCGTCAGCTCGGGCGCGGAGGTGTCGTCGGCCTTCTTGATCTTCGCGTCGGCGTAGTCGGCGGGGCGGAAGTCGGCCACCGCCGCGCTCATCACCACCACGTCGGCGTCCGCGGCGGCGGCGCGCACCTCCTCGCGCAGCTCCAGGGCGGTGCCGGCGCGCAGCATCTTCACCCCGGCCGGGTCGGGCAGCGCGACGTTCGCCGCGATCAGGGTGACCTCGGCGCCGCGGGCCACGGCGGCCCTGGCCAGCGCGTAGCCCTGCAGCCCGGAGGAGCGGTTGCCCAGGTAGCGCACCGGGTCCAGCGGCTCGCGGGTGCCCCCCGCGGTGATCAGCACGCGCAGTCCGGCCAGGTCGGGGGCGGCGGAGCCGCGGCGCAGCAGGCCGACCGCGGCCTCGAAGATCTCCTCGGGCTCCGGCAGCCGACCGGGCCCGGAGTCGGCGCCGGTGAGCCGGCCGACGGCGGGGTCGAGCACCACGCAGCCGCGGCGGCGCAGGGTGGCCACGTTCTCCCGGGTCGCCGCGTGCTGCCACATCTCGGTGTGCATCGCGGGGGCGAACAGCACCGGGCAGCGGGCGGTGAGCAGCGTGTTCGTCAGCAGGTCGTCGGCCAGGCCGTGCGCGGCGCGGGCGAGCAGGTCGGCGGTGGCGGGCGCGACGACGACGAGGTCGGCCTGCTGGCCCAGACGCACGTGCGGGACCTCGGAGACCGACTCCCAGACCTCGGCGGAGACCGGGTGTCCGGACAGCGCCTCCCAGGTGGGCGCGCCGACGAAGCGCAGCGCGCTCTCGGTCGGCACGACGGTCACGTCGTGGCCCGACTCGGTCAGCCGGCGCAGCAGCTCGCAGGCCTTGTACGCGGCGATGCCGCCGCCCACCCCGAGGACCACCCGGGGACGCGCGGACGTCGTCGGACGCGCTTCGGCTGCCATCGTCGGCTCGCTCCCAGGCTCGCCGGGGCTCAGATCTGCTGGTTCGGCGGGACCGGGGTGGTCGGCTCGATCGGCTCGGCGGTCAGCAGGCCGGCGTTGATCTCGCGCAGCGCGATCGACAGCGGCTTCTCGTGCACGTGCGTGTCGACCAGCGGGCCGACGTA
>DASTAE010000330.1:0-2590 GCA_035712985.1 Actinospica sp. | reverse complement strand
CGTGCTGCTCGCGCTCGGCTTCGGGATGTCCTGGGTGAGCCTGTACGTCGGCACGATCGTGCGCAGCCCGCAGGCCGTGCAGGGCGTGCTGCAGATCGCGCTGTTCCCGCTGATGTTCTGCTCGTCCATCTTCACCTCGGTCAGCACGATGCCGGGCTGGCTGCAGGCCTTCGCGAAGGTGAACCCGCTGACCACGGCGGCGAACTCGGCGCGGGCGCTGATGGTCGGCGGCCAGTTCCCGATCGGGCACGACGCCTGGATCACGCTGGCCTGGGCCGCCGGGATGGCGATCGTGTTCGCGCCGCTCGCGCTGCGCGCCTACAACCGTCACGTCTGAGCGGTCTGGTCCCTACGTTGCGTCCACCAGCCCGGCAGCACGTCCGGGTCGGCGCCGAAGACCTCGCAGCAGGTCCGGAGCACGACGGCGGGATCCACGGCGCGGCCTTCCGCATAGGCCGCGCCGTACGCCGCGTCGCCGATCGCCGCGCGGGCCGCGATCGCCGTCTCGGTCAGGTCCGGGGTGACGGTCAGCGGCAACTCGCGGCCGCGCACCACCGCGAACAGGCCGTGCAGCCAGGCGGCGCGGCGCGCGTCGCCGAGCGCGAGGTCCAGGGCGGCCCGCGCCTCGAGCACCGCGCCGATGTCCGGGCGGTCGTAGTGGAAGGCGATCGCGTACTCGAAGCCCTCGCGCAGCAGCCTGGCGGTCTCCTCGAAATCGCGGCGGCCCAGGCTTATCCAGGCCTGCTGCGTGGCCAGCAGCGCCTTGACCGGCCCCAGGAAGGACTGGCCGGCCGCCCGGCCGACCTCGTCCAGCCAGGACTGGGCCTGGTCGAGCCGGCCGTTCCTGCGGGCCCTGACGCACTCGGCGGTCATCAGGTAGACGTTCGCGTGGTTCTCCGGCCGGGCGCGGGAGACCTCGTGCGCCTGCTCCAGCGTGCGCACCGCCCGCTCGGACTCGCCGAGGCTGGTGTACTCGTTGACCGCCATCAGCAGCAGCATCACCTCGTCGGAGGACGAGCCGATCAGCCGGGTCACCGGCAGCACCGCCTCGATCGCGGCCAGCGCCTCGTGGTGCGCGCCGCGCTGGCTCTCCAGCATGGCCATCGTCTGCCCGCAGTTGGCGATGCCCCAGTGGTCGCCGAGCCGCTGGAAGCAGTCGAGTGCCTGCTCGGTCAGCGTCTCGGCCGTCTCCGGATCGTCCATCACGACCTTGGCCTGGAACATCCGGGCCGCGGCCAGGCCCCACTCGTCGCCGCGCTCGCGCATCCGGGCGAATTCGTGCTCGAAGACGGTGTCCAGCGACTCCGGCGCGGTGAACAGCGCCGCGCCGATCTCGGCGAGCGAGTACAGCGAGTCGCGCCACTCCCCCGCGCGGGACAGCTCCCGCGCCCGATCCAGCTGCGCGGCGGCCTCCTGCGGGGGCACGCCGAGCTCGAAGGCACGCAGGGCGTTGAATGTCAGGACACGCAGATAAGTGGCGTCGCGCGGCACGCCGAGCCGGTCGGCCAGCTCCAGCACCTTCGGGGCCTGGCTGCCGCCGAACACCTTGCCGCGCATCATCCCGTACCAGCCGAGGCCGGCGCACAGCCGCAGCGCGCAGGCCGGTTCCTCGACCGCCATGGCCCAGTCCAGCGCCGCGCGCAGGTTGTCCTCGGCCGCGTCGAGCCGGTGCATCCACTCCAGCTGCCCGGGTCCGCGCAGCTCGGGATCGGCCCGCTGGGCCAGGTCGGCGAAGTAGCGCGCGTGCCGGCCGCGGGTCTCCTTCTCCCGGCCCTGCTCGGCCAGCCGCTCCAGCGCGTACTCCCGGATGGTCTCCAGCAGCCGGTAGCGCATGCCCCGGTCCTCGCCGCCCGGGGACGCGGCGGGCTCGGCCAGCACCAGCGATTTGGAGACGAGCCGGTCGACCTGGTCCAGCACGTCCAGCGCGTCCAGACCGGAGACCGCCTCCAGGTCCTCCAGGGCTGCGCCGCCCGCGAAGACCCCGCAGACCGCGAGGAGCTCTCGCTCGCGGCCGCACAGCAGGTCCCAGCTCCAGTCGACCACCGCGCGCAGCGTCTGCTGCCGCGGCAGGGCGGTGCGCGCGCCGGTGGTCAGCAACCGGAAGCGGTCGTCGAGCCGGTCCGCGACCTGGCGCGGGGTCAGCACGTTGAAGCGGGCGGCGGCCAGCTCAAGGGCGAGCGGGATCCCGTCGAGGCGGCGGCAGATCTCGGCCAGCGCGGCGCCGTCCTCCCCGGCCGCGCCGAGCCCGGGGCGCACCGCGCGGCCGCGTTCGAGCAGCAGCTGCATCGCGGCGTAGGAGGTGAGCCGGTCCTCGGCGGAGTCGTCCGGCGGCACGGCCAGCGGGGCGACCGGCAGCCGCTGCTCCCCGGGGACGCCGAGCGGCTCCCGGCTGGTGGCCAGGATCGTCACCCGCGGGCAGGCGGCGAGGATCTTGGCGGCGAGCCCGGCCGCGGCGTCGATCACGTGCTCGCAGTTGTCCAGCACGAGCAGCGCGGGCCGGTCGCCGAGCACGTCGAGCAGCCGGGCCGAGTCGTCGTACGCGGCGGACATCCGGGAACGCTCGGAGGCGTTCAGCACGTTCTCCCGGCCG
>DASTAE010000329.1:0-3882 GCA_035712985.1 Actinospica sp. | reverse complement strand
AGCAGTTCGCCCTCGGCGTCGAAGACCAGCGAGGTGTTGTGCAGCTTGCCGTCCGGCGTCCGCTCGACGATCGATCCGCCGTGCAGCACGATGCCGCAATCGATCGCCGCCTCGCGCAGGAGCTGCGCCGTCTCTCCGTGCAGCGGCTCGGCCGTCGCCGCCCAGGGCTCGGGATCGAAGGCCCCGTGCGCCCACAGCTCGGGCAGCACGACGAGCTCGGCCCCGTCCTCGGCCGCCTCGTGGATCTTCGCGACCGCGAGCTCCCGGGCCTTCGCGACAGGAACGGCCAAATCGACGTCAAGCTGCACCAGGGCGACCTTCATGTGCGCCATTCTAGTGAGATGGTGACCGAGGATGTTCTACAGACCTTCGAGGACGTACGCTCCCGCCTGTTCCGGCGGCTCGAAGGGCTCGGCGATGCCGAGTACTTGTGGGAGCCCGTCCCCGACTGCATGACGCTGCGGATGAGCGAGGACGGCGTCTACCGCGCCGATCCGCGACCTCGATCCGAGCCGAAGGTGGCTCCGTTCACCACGATCGCCTGGCGGATGTGGCACATCGGAGCCGACTGCCTCCGCAGCTACGGCCGCTTCTTCACCGGCGCGCGCGACGAGGAGTGGTACGAGTGGCCCGGCTCGGCGAAGGAGGGGATTGAGTTGCTCGCCGCCGACTGGTCCCGCTTCATCGGCCAGGTCGAGGCGGTCGGCGACGAGCGGCTGCTCCAGCCGATGGGCGAGCTCGGCGGCCGCTATGGCCACGAGAGCTATCTGCTGCTCGCCCTGCACGCGCTCGACGAGGTCGCCCACCACGGCGCCGAGATCGGCACGCTGCGCGACCTCTACCAGCACGGATACGGCTCTGCCGGGTAGGCGAACGCCCACCCGGCAGAGCACGGCCGAACCGACTACAGCAGCGCGACGGCCGGGTCCTCGAGACCCCGGCCGACCGCGCTGAGGAACCGCGAGCCGAGCTCGCCGTCCACCAGGCGGTGGTCGAAGGACAGCGCGAGCGTGGTCACCCAGCGCGGCTTGACCTCGCCCTCGTGCACCCAGGGCTGCAGCTTGATCGCGCCGAACGCCAGGATCGCGGCCTCGCCCGGGTTGAGGATCGGGGTGCCGGTGTCGACGCCGAAGACGCCGACGTTGGTGATCGTGATCGTGCCGCCGCTCAGGTCGGCGAGCGGGGTCTTGCCCTCCCGCGCCGTCGCGGTCAGCTGCGCCAGGGCGTCGGCGAGCTGCCGCAGCCGCAGCCGCTCCGCCGCCTTGATGTTCGGCACGACCAGGCCGCGCGGGGTGGCCGCGGCGATGCCGAGGTTCACCGAGCCGCGGATCACGATCTCCTGGGCGGCCTCGTCCCAGGACGCGTTGATCTCCGGGTACTTCTCGACCGCCCTGATCAGCGACAGCGCCGTGATCAGCAGCGGGGAGACCTTCACGTCCCGGTACTCGCGCTGCTCGCGCAGCCGCTCGACGAGCTCCATCGTGCGGGTGGCGTCGATGGTGAGGAACTCGGTCACGTGCGGGGCGGTGAAGGCCGAGGCCACCATCGCCGCCGCCGTGGCCTTGCGCACGCCCTTGATCGGCACGCGGCGGTCCTCGGCGAGCGCGGTCACGGCCGGGGCCGAGACGGGGCCGGCCGCGGGGGCCGCGGCGGCGCGCTCGACCTCCTCGCGGGTGATCACGCCGTCCTCGCGGGCCGGGCTGATCGTCGCGAGGTCCACGCCGAGGTCCTTGGCGAGCTTGCGCACCAGGGGCTTGGCCAGCACGTGCGTCGGGGCCACGGACGGGGCCGCAGCCGGGGCGACCGGCGCGACCGGAGCGGCCGCCGCGGCGACCGGCGCCGGAACCGGGTTGACGGCCGGGGCCTGGGCCTGCGCCGCGCCGTTCTTCCTGGCCCGCCGGGTCGTGGCCGCCTGGGCCACGCCGTAGCCGACCAGCACCGGCTCGCGCTTGGGCGCCTCGGCCGCCTTGGCGGGCGCCGCGGCTGCCTTCGCGGCCGGCGCCGGGTCCGGCTCGGCCCCGGCGACCTCGATCTCGATGATCGGGCTGCCGACGTCGACCGTCTGGCCCGGCTCCACCAGCAGGGCGCTGACGGTGCCCGCGAAGGGCGAGGGGAGCTCGACGGCGGCCTTGGCCGTCTCGATCTCCACCAGGATCTGATTGACCTTCACCACGTCGCCGACCGCGACCGACCAGCCGAGGATCTCGGCCTCGGTCAGGCCCTCGCCGACGTCCGGGAGGCGGAATTGCTTCGTTGCCATGTTCTTGAACTCCCTTACGGCGGCTAGTAGGCGAACGCGCGGTCCACGGCGTCGAGCACCCGGTCCAGGTCCGGCAGGTAGATCTCCTCCACCCGGGACGGCGGGTACGGGGCGTGGAAGCCGCCCACCCGCAGGACCGGCGCCTCGAGCCGGTAGAAGCAGCGTTCGGTCACCTTCGCCGCCAGTTCGGCCCCGAGGCCGAAGAACACCGGCGCCTCGTGCACGACCACCAGCCGGCCGGTCCGGTTCACCGAGTCGGCGACCGTGTCCACGTCCAGCGGGGAGATCGTGCGCAGGTCGACCACCTCGATGCTGCGGCCCTCGGACTCGGCCGCGGCGGCCGCGTCCAGGCAGGTGCGCACCATCGGGCCGTGCGCCGCGATCGTCAGGTCGGTGCCGGGACGCACCACGGCCGCGCGGTCGAACGGACGCGGGGCGGCGCCGTCGACGTCCACCTCGGCCTTCTCCCAGTAGCGCCGCTTGGGCTCGAAGAAGATCACCGGGTCGTCGCTCTGGATGGCCTGCTGGATCATCCAGTAGCCGTCCACCGGGTTCGAGCAGGAGACCACGCGCAGGCCCGCGGTGTGCGCGAACAGCGCCTCCGGGGACTCGGAGTGGTGCTCGACCGCGCCGATGCCGCCGCCGGACGGGATCCGGATCACCATCGGCATCTTCACGTAGCCGAGCGAGCGCGCCCGGAACTTGGCCACCTGCGTGGTGATCTGGTCGAAGGCCGGGAAGACGAAGCCGTCGAACTGGATCTCGCAGACCGGCCGGAAGCCGCGCAGGGCCAGGCCGAGAGCCGTGCCGATGATGCCGGACTCGGCAAGCGGGGTGTCGATGACGCGGTCGTCGCCGAAGTCCTTCTGCAGGCCGTCGGTCACCCGGAACACGCCGCCGAGCTTGCCGATGTCCTCGCCCATGAGCACGACCTTGGAGTCGTCCTCCATCGCGCGCCGCAGGCCGGCGTTGATCGCCTTCGCCAAAGTGAGCTGGGTCATCAGTGCTCCTCCTCGGCGAAGCCGGCGAGATAGTCGGCCAGGAAGGCCCGCTCCTCCGCGACCTGCGCGTGCGGGCCCGCGTAGCTGTGCTCGAACATGCTGAGCGGCTCGGGGTCGGGCAGCGCCAAGCAGCCGGAGCGGATCTGCGCGGCGAGCTCGTCGGCCTCGTCGTCGACCTCCTTGTAGAAGGTCTCGTCGGCCAGCCCCTCGCGGTCCAGGTACGCCTTGAGCCGGACGATCGGGTCCTTGGCCTTCCAGGACTCGACCTCGTCGCTCGAGCGGTAGCGCGTCGGGTCGTCCGAGGTGGTGTGCGCGCCCATCCGGTAGGTGAAGGCCTCGATCAGCATCGGGCCCTGGCCGGAGCGGGCGTGGTCCAGCGCCGCGCGGGTCACCGCGAGGCAGGCCAGCACGTCGTTGCCGTCCACCCGGACGCCGGGGAAGCCGAAGCCCGCCGCGCGCTGGTAGAGCGGCACCCGGAACTGACGGCTGGTCGGCTCCGAGATCGCCCACTGGTTGTTCTGGCAGAAGAACACCACCGGCGCGTTGTACGAGGCGCCGAAGACGAAGGACTCGAGCACGTCGCCCTGGGAGGACGCGCCGTCGCCGAAGTAGGCGATCACC
>DASTAE010000328.1:0-5278 GCA_035712985.1 Actinospica sp. | reverse complement strand
CACGTCGGCGTCCGAGCCGTAGCCGAGCTCGCCGCCGCCGAAGCGGCCCATGCCTATCACCGCGAACCGCGGCGGCGGCTCGGCGCCGGCCGGACGGAAGGCGAGCACGGCCTCGAGGGCGCCCTGCACGGTCGCGGCGGTCACGTCGGTCAGCGCGCGGCCCAGCGCGTCCACCCGGGCGCCGTCGGGCGAGTCGGTGAGCAGCTCCACGACCGGCTGAGGCGAGGAAGCAGGAGCAGCGGGCGCTGGCGCGGTGGACGCGGCCGGCGCATCCGGCACGCCCGCCGTGGCGGTCGCGAGCGGGCCGAGGGCGGCCAGCGGCGTGCCGAGCTCGGCGCCGTCCAGCGCGGGCGCGGCCGCGACGGTCGCGTCGAGCAGGTGGGCGGCCGCGGCACGCTGCGCCTCGTGCCACGCCTCGGACAGCTGGCCCAGCACGTCGGCCGCGGCGATGCGCAACAGCTCCCTGCGACGCACGGCGCGCACCGCGGTGACCGCCTGCGGCGCGTCCGCGGCCCGCTTCACCAGGGCGGTCAGCTCGGTCGCCAGCGCCTGCCGGGTGGGCAGCTTCAGCAGCGGACTGGAGAGCTGCGCCACCGCGTCCGGCGCGCGCATCAGCAGGTCGGGCAGATAGCCGCCGGAGGCCAGCAGCCGGGCGAGCCGGTAGGCCGTCTCGCCCTCGTCCCGCAGGGACCTGAGATACCAGGGCGTGCTGCCGAGCGCGTCGGAGAGCCGGCGGAAGGCGAGCAGGCCCGCGTCCGGATCGGCCGCGTCGCCGAACCACTCCAGGAAGACCGGCAGCAGCGTGCGCTGGATCGCCGCGCGGCGGCTGAGCCCCGTGGTGAGCGCGTTGATGTTCGCCAGCGCCCCGGCCGGGTCCGCGTACCCGAGCGCGGTCAGCCGGGACTTCGCGGCCTGCGCGGACAGCCGCCCCGGCTCGTTCCGCGGCGCACCCGCCCCGCCGCGCGCGCCGTCCGCCCCCGCCTCCTCCTCGGTGCCCGGCACCGGCGCGGACAGCCGCACGTCGGCCGTCTCGAGCCGTGCCACCGTGGACAGGATCGGCCGGTAGAACAGTTTCTCGTGCAGCTGGCGCACCACGCGGGCGTGCCCCTGCCAGACCGTGCGCAACTGCCCGGCCGGGTCGGTGGAGAAGCCGAGCGAACGGCCGATGCGGCGCAGCGCCGCCTCGTCACTGGGCATCAGATGCGTGCGCTCGAGCCGGAAGAGCTGGATCCGGTGCTCGACCGTGCGCAGGAACTCGTAGGCCTCGGCCAGCTGCTGCGCGTCGTGCCGTCCCACGTAGCCGCCCGCGCCCAGCGCCTCCAGCGCGTCCAGCGTGGAACGCCGCCGCAACGACTCGTCGCCGCGCCCGTGCACCAGTTGGAGCAGCTGGATCGCGAACTCGATGTCGCGCAGCCCGCCGGGCCCGAGCTTGAGCTCCCGGTCCACCGACGCCTTGTCCGGCGCGGTACGCAGCGACTGCTTCGCATGGTCGACGACCCGGCGGCGCATCGCGCGCACGTCCTCCACGAAGCGGTCGCGTTCCACCGCCGACCAGATCAGCGGGCTCACCATCGCCGTGTACGCCTCGCCGAGCTCGAGGTCCCCGGCCACCGGCCGCGCCTTGAGCAGCGCCTGGAACTCCCAGGTCTTCGCCCAGCGGTGGTAGTACGCCGCGTGGCTGGCGAGGGTGCGCACCAGCGGCCCCGACTTGCCCTCCGGCCGCAGCGCCGCGTCCACCTGCCAGATGCTGCCCTCGGCCGTCACCTCCCCGCACAGCCGCATCAGCGCCGAGGCCAGCTGGGTGGCGGTGCGCAGGGCCTCGTACTCGTCCGCCTCTGTGCCGTTCGGCAGGCGCCCGGGCGCCGCCACGAACACGACGTCGACGTCGCTGACGTAGTTCAGCTCCCTGGCCCCGCACTTGCCCATGCCGACGACGGCGAGCCGGCACGGCGCCGCGTCCGCCGGCAGCTCGGCCCGCGCCACCGCGAGCGCGGCGTCCAGCGTCGCGCCGGCCAGGTCGGCGAGCTGGCGGCCCACCTCGGCCATCGGGGCGGCACCCGCCACGTCCCGCGCGGTGATCCGCAGCAGGCCCTGCCGGTAGGCCACGCGCAGCGCGTCGGCCGCCGGATACCCCGTCAGCGCGGCACGCGGCGCCTCCTCGGCCGCGTCGGCGCCGACCGCGGCCAGCAGGGCCCTGCGGAGGTACGCGGGCTCGGCGGCGAGCTCCTCGGTGTCGAACTCGTCGAGTCCGTGCCAGGATGCGGGGTGGCGCGCGAGGAAGTCGCCGAGCGCGGAGCTCACCCCGAGCACGCCGAGCAGCCGTCCGCGCAGCGGCTGGGAGGCGGCGAGAGTCGCGCGCAGCACCTCCGGGTGCGGGTCGGCGGCCAGCAGCCGGGTCAGGGATCCGAGCGCGGTGTCGGGATCCGCGCAGCGCCCGAGACTCTCCAGGAAGACCGGATCGGGGGCCAGGGCGTCGAACTCGGGGCCGGCCAGGCGCTCCGCGGCGGCCTCCGGATCCGCGAATCCGCGGCGTACGAGTCGGCTGAGCTGCGATTCGCGTTCACGGGGAGCGGCCACCACTCGACCTTAACCAAGGCCGGGGCGCTCGGCCAGGGCGCGATCGCGGAAGATCGCAGGCCATGACGCACGATTCGGGAAGGTTCGCTCGAAAGAGTCATTCCCCACGCGACTACCCTCCGCTGCGCTACGGTGACGCCATGCGCGATATGACTGTGGCTTCGACCGATTACACCGTCCGAACCGCTCGTACCCCCGCTCCTCAGGGTGGGGCGCCTGGTTTTCCGCGGTTGGCCCCGGACGCCGGCGTGCTTGGCCAGGCCGCCCCGCTGCCCCGCGACCGTGCCGCGGCGACCAACACCAACCCTCCCGCCGCGCCCGCGCGTCCGCGCGAGCGCAGGACGCTGACCCGAGCCGACTGGATCGGCACCGCCGTGGAGGCGCTGGCCCGCGACGGCCTGCGCGCGGTGGCCGTGGAGCCGCTCGCCGAGCGGCTCGGCGCGACCAAGGGCAGCTTCTACTGGCACTTCCGTGATCGCAATGCCCTGCTGCAGGCGGCGGTGGAGCACTGGGAGGCCACGGTGATCGACGAGTCGATCGCCCGCCTCGAGGAGATCGCCGACCCGATCGAGCGGCACGAGGCGACCGTGGAGCTGCTCAACGGCTCGCCCAAGGACGTGAAGATCTTCCTCGTCCTGCTCTGGAACGCCGACCACCCGGTGATCGCGCCCGCGATCGAGCGCATCGTGGGCAAGCGGATGGCGTACTCGAAGCGGCTGCGCGAGCAGGCCGGACTGGCGCCCGACCAGGCCGAACGCTCCGCGCTGCACGCCTACTCGGTGTGGCTGGGCCTTCAGCTGCTGCGCCAGGCCGTGCCCGGCACGGTCCCCGAGGGCCTCAGCGGCGAGACGCTGTCCGACTACGTCTCCCAGCTCGGCCGCCAGGCAGTCGGACTCTAGGCCCGTCGCCGCGTATCCCGCGGCGACGGCGCCCCACACGTCCGATACCGATTCCCGAAACTCCCGTCAACTCACCGGCCCGGTCCCCTCTCCCCCGGTACCGCCGCGGTCCTCGCAGGGATCCACGCGGCGTTCAGGTACCCGAAGACCGGTCGGAAAGTGCGCCGCCGCTAGAGCACCGGAAGGTAGCGGCCCAGCTCGAACGGCGTGACCTGCCGCTCGTACTCGGCCCACTCCGCGCGCTTGTTCCGCAGGAAGAACTCGAAGACGTGCTCGCCGAGCGTCTCGGCGACCAACTCACTGCGCTCCATCAGCCCGATCGCCTCCTCCAGCGAGGACGGCAGCGGCTGGATGCCGAGCGCCCGCCGCTCGGCCCGCGTCAGCGACCACACGTTGTCGTCGGCGCCCGGCGGCAGCTCGTAGCCCTCCTCGACCCCCTTCAGCCCGGCCGCCAGCAGCACCGCGTACGCCAGGTACGGGTTGCACGCGCTGTCCAGGCTGCGCACCTCGATCCGGGTGGACTGGCTCTTGCCCGGCTTGTACATCGGCACGCGGACGAGCGCCGAGCGGTTGTTGTGGCCCCAGCAGATGTAGTTCGGGGCCTCGCCGCCGCCGGACAGGCGCTTGTAGGAGTTCACCCACTGGTTGGTGACGGCGCTGATCTCGCCCGCGTGCCGCAGCAGGCCGGCGATGAAGGAGCGGCCGACCTTCGACAGCTGGTACTCGGCGCCCGGCTCGTGGAACGCGTTCCGGTCGCCCTCGAACAGCGAGAGGTGGGTGTGCATGCCCGAGCCGGGGTGGTCGGTCAGCGGCTTCGGCATGAAGGAGGCGTAGACGCCCTGCTCGAGCGCCACCTCCTTGACCACGAGGCGGAAGGTCATGATGTTGTCCGCGGTGGACAGCGCGTCGGCGTAGCGCAAGTCGATCTCCTGCTGGCCCGGCGCGGCCTCGTGGTGGCTGAACTCCACCGAGATGCCCATCGACTCCAGGTGGGTGATGGCCTGGCGGCGGAAGTCGTGCCCGACACCGTGCGGCGTCAGGTCGAAGTAGCCCGAGGAGTCCACCGGCTCCGGCGCCTGGCCGGTCTTGGGCTCGTTCTTGAACAGGAAGAACTCGATCTCGGGGTGCGTGTAGAAGGTGAAGCCCTTCTCCGCGGCCTTGGCGAGGGCGCGCTTGAGCACGTACCGCGGGTCGGCGTACGAGGCGGTGCCGTCCGGGGTCTGGATGTCGCAGAACATCCTGCCCGTGCCCGGCGCCTCGGCCCGCCACGGCAGGATCTGGAAGGTGGAGGGGTCGGGCTTGACCAGCATGTCCGACTCGTGCACCCGGGCGAAGCCCTCGATCGCCGAGCCGTCGAAGCCGATGCCCTCCGCGAAGGCCTGCTCCAACTCCGCCGGCGCGACCGCCACCGACTTCAGAAAGCCCAGCACGTCGGTGAACCACAGGCGGACGAAGCGGATGTCCCGCTCCTCCAGGGTCCTGAGGACGAACTCCTGCTGCCGCTCCATGATCCCAACTCCCGAATGAACTGTGTGTGCGCGCCTTCTAGGTCACACTATCTCCCGGGGCCGTTACCGCGAGGTAAACCAGCCGTCCGAAGTGGCCGGAGAAGCACGTGAGGCCCGGAACCATCATGGTTCCGGGCCTCAGCGGCGTAAAAATAGCGCGGCGGTGTCCTACTCTCCCACAAGGTCCCCCTTGCAGTACCATCGGCGCTGGCGGGCTTAGCTTCCGGGTTCGGGATGGGACCGGGCGTTTCCCCGCCGCCATGACCGCCGCACGATCATCAGGTATTCGACTGT
>DASTAE010000327.1:0-5741 GCA_035712985.1 Actinospica sp. | reverse complement strand
TTCTTCCCCTGGCAGCAGCTGCCCGGCTGGATGCACCCGGTCGCCTTCGCCACCCCGCTGTGGCACGGCGTCGAGCTCGGGCGGGAGCTGACGCTCGGCACCGCGGACGCCGGCTCGGTGCTGATCCACCTCGCGTACCTGCTGCCCGCGCTGGCTTTGACCTACTGGCTGGCCCGGCGCAACTTCCGCGCCCGCCTCTACCTCGACCGCTGACGGAGCCGCCGTGACCTCGCTCGCCCTGCAACCGCGCGTCGCGCCCCGGCTGCCCGGCGCCTTCGGCACCCGCCGCTCCGTGCACCTGGTGGAGCGGAACATGACCGCCTACCGGCGGATGTGGCTGCTGATCTTCACCGGCGCCTTCGAGCCGGTCTTCTACCTGCTCTCGCTCGGGGTGGGCCTGGGCAAGCTCATCCCGGACGTGACCGGGCCGGCCGGCGGGTCGGTGAAGTACATCTCCTTCGTCGCCCCGGCGCTGCTGGCCACCGCCGCGATGAACGGCGCGATGTACGACTCGACCTTCGGCATCTTCCACCGGCTCAAGTACGGCAAGGTGTACGACGCGGTGCTGGCCACGCCGATGACCCCTCCGGACATCGCGCTCGGCGAGCTGGCCTGGTGCCTGATCCGCGGCGGGCTCTACGCGGTGGCGTTCATGGTGGTGGTGACCTTCTTCGGCGTGCCGGCCTCGCCCTGGGCGGTGCTCGCGGTGCCCGCGGCGCTGCTGATCAGCCTCGGCTTCGCCGGGCTCGGCATGGCCATCGCCACTTTCATGCGCTCCTGGCAGGACTTCGAGGTCGTCAACCTGCTGATGATGCCGATGTTCCTGTTCTCCACCACGTTCTTCCCGCTCGGCGTCTACCCGCGCGGGCTGCAGCTGTTCGTGGAGATCACCCCGCTCTACCAGGGGATCGAGATCGTCCGGGGGCTGATGCTCGGCGTCGTGGACCCGAGCCTGCTGCTGCGCGCCCTCTACCTGGCGCTGATGGCCCTCGCCGGACTGGCGATCGCGGCCCGCCGCTTCGGCAGGTTGCTCACCGCTTAGTCCTCGTCGTCGTCCTCATCCTCGTCATCGACCTCGACCGGCGCGGGCCGCAGCTCGCGCCGCAGGTGGATGAAGTACCAGGACCCGAGGATCAGGATGAACAGCCACCACTGGAACGCGTACATGATGTTGAGCGCGTCCCACGAGGTCCCGTGCAGCGGCAGCGGCCCCGAGACCGCCAGCAGCCCGCCGCTGAGCGACGAGGTATCCGTGGCGGTCACATACCCGTCGTTCAAGTGATAGGGCCACTGGTTCACCAGCTCGGCGGCCGAGATGAACTGGATCTCGTTCGCTCCCGTGGCCGCGCCGGAGGTCTGCGACTGCGCGATCCCGTTGGCGTTGACCTCGCCGGTGGTCGACTCGGGCTCGGCGGCCCACCCGGTGATCGTGATCCGGCCGCCCGGCGCCGCCGGAATCCGCGGCTCGGCGGTTCCCGTGGCCGCGATGAACCCCCGGTTGACCAGCACGGCGTGGCCGGAACCCGTGACCAGCGGCGCGAGCACGTAGTAGCCCTTGTGCCCGTTCAGCACCCGCCCCGGCACCAGCAGCTGCCGGGCCGAGTCGTAGGTCCCCGTCGCCTCGACCGCCTGCCCGACCCGCGTGCCGTCCAGCCCGTTCGCCGCCGTGATCACGGAGTCGACCGGCTGCGGCGTGCGCCAGGCCTGGAGCTCGGCGGCCGTGAGCGGGGCGACCTTGTGCCCCACGTCCCACTGCCAGCGCCCGAGCAGCGCGAACGCCACCATCAGCGCCAGGATGCCGGCGTGCGCGGCCAGCCAGCGCGGCCGGCGCAGATCCTCCGGAGTCAGCCGGGGCGCGAGCAGCGGCACGTCCTGGGCGTCCCCGTCCTCGACGGGAGACGCGACCGCGGGTGCTTCGGAGCTCGACACGACTGCCAGTATCCGCCCTGTCCGGTAGGCCTATCCCACCGGGGTCAGGCGGAGGGCAGCGCCTCGGACTCGGCCGCCGGAGCGCCCTGCCCCTTGGCCGCCGCCTTCTTCTTCGCGACCCGCTCGGCCCGGGCCGCCGCCTTGGCCGCCTTCTCCGCCTCGCGCCGGTCGATGTGCTTGAGCGTCCAGTGCGCGACGATCGGCGAGGCGAAGGGCAGCAGGCCCGCGAGCGCCATGATCGCCATGTGCGGGATGGAGACCCGGTAGCCGAAGGCGACGACCAGGCAGACGATCACGTAGAGCGGGTACAGGCCCATGCCGTGCACGATGCCGAGCCCGTTGCCCAGGCCAGGCGAGTTCGCCCACCACTTCAGCGGCAGCGCGACCAGCTCGAGGACCGTGATCGCGGCACCGGTGATCCAGGCGAGCACGACGTAGATCTTGAGCAGCAGCGGACGGCTGCCGAAGCTGACGGCGGGGACCTCGGGCGTCTCGGTCATGGGGCTTCCTCGGGGCGTGGCCGACTGAACTCTTTCCGACCAGCAGGGTAATCGCCCGTTTCGCCGGACCGGCGACCGGGGTCGCCCGCGGCCGATAGCCCAGGTCGCGGGGCCGCCGGAGCGGGGCGCCGCTTCCGGAACCTGGCACAGCCGCCGCTTCGGTACGGCCGGGGGCCGTGATGCCGACGAGTGCGGGCGCCATTCGAGGTGCCAACAGGCACGCCGTTCGGATACCGTCGTTCCATGCCTGAGACGCCGTCGTCCACCGCCCAGCCGCCGCTCCCGACGGTGCCCGGGACCGCCACACCCACCGCCAGCCCCGCCGAGGTCAGGCAAGCCGCCGAGGCCCTCAAGTCCGCCATCGACGCGCACCTGCGGGCGGTGGAGTCCCGGGTGGACGAGCTCGACCCGGCCGTGCTCGAGGCCTTCGACGCCCTCGCGGCGGCGGCCGAGGAGTACGACGAGCTGCTCTACGCCGTGCACGACGAGGTCACCCCCTTCGAGGTGATGGCCGAGCCCCAGCCCGACTACGCCGGCCCCGACGAGATCGAGGCCCTCTCGGTCTTCATCCGCCGCGACTACCTCGTCGCCGACCCCGACGCCCTGGCCGCCGCGGCAAGGACGGCCGCCGAAGGCGTGGACCCGGAGACCGCCACCACCCGCAGCGCCCTCCTCGACATCTTCGACTCCTACGACGCCGACGAGATCGCCTACCGCGCCGAGGAACTGGGCCTGCAGCCCGGCGACTCCACGATGTGGGTCGTCGCCGCCGACCCCGAAGGCGTCGTCGGCTGGCACGACGACCCCTTCTCCGAGGTCGACACCGAACTGGTCCTCTACCGCGACGACGTCATCGACGAGGAGGTCGACGAAGAGGACGACGAGGACGAGGACGAACTCGAAGCCGAGGACATGCTCCCGAGCTGAGCAGTCGAACCCGTAAGACCGAAGGCCGGGCCGCGCGCCGCAAGGACGCCGCCCGGCCTTCGCGCGCATTGCCTGAGGAACGAGGAGGCGCCGCTTCGCGACTGTAGCTTTCATCGCGCCCGGCTTGCGCTGGTCTCGGGCTGCGTTGGCGGCTGTGGGCTGGAGCCGTCCTCGGCGCTGCTGCGGGCCGAGGACGGCTAGGGGGTCCAGAGCTGGGCGGGGAGGTCGCCGTGGGCGGGCTCCAGGAGGCCTCGTTCGGTTGTCAGGGCACTGACTAGTTGCGCCGGGGTCACGTCGAAGGCGGGGTTGTGGGCGCGGGACGTGTCGGGGGCCGCGGGGGTGAGGAGTTCGGATTCGGCGCGCTGTTCGACGTGGATCGCGGCGCCGGTGGGGGTGGCCGGGTCGATCGTGCTGGTGGGGGCGGCGACCATGAAGGGGATCCGCGCGTGGGCGCAGGCCAGGGCCACGCCGAGGGTGCCGATCTTGTTGGCGGTGTCGCCGTTGGCGGCGATGCGGTCGGCACCGACGACGGCGGCGTCTACGTGGGCTGAGACGATGGTGCTGGCCGCGGCGCCGTCGGCCTGGATGCGGTGCGGGATGCCCAGGCGGGCCAGTTCCCAGGCCGTGAGCCGGGTGCCTTGGAGGAGGGGGCGGGTCTCGTCCACGTAGACGACCTCGACCAGGCCGCGGGCGTGGAGTTCGCGGACCACGCCTAGCGCGGTGCCCCAGCCCCCGGTGGCGAGGGCTCCGGCGTTGCAGTGGGTGAGCAGGCGGAGCGGGCGGCGGTCGATCCTGGTCAGCAGCCAGTCGGCGCCGAGGACGGAGAGGGTTCGGTTCGCGGTCAGGTCCTCGGTGAGGACGGCGTGGGCCTCGGCGAGGACCGCTTCGAAGCCCTCGGCCAGGCGTGCCGCGACACGGTCCGCGCCGACGGCCAGGTTGACCGCGGTGGGGCGGGCGGCTCGGAGCGCGGGGATGCGGTCGGTCTCGCCCGTGAGGACGGCCAGGGCCACGCCGTAGGCCCCGGCCACGCCGAGCGCCGGGGCTCCCCGGACCGCCAGGCGCTGGATCGCGGCGATCAGGGCGTCCACGCGGGTGAGGTCGAGGTACGTCAGCTCGGCCGGCAGCGCGGTCTGGTCGATGATCCGGACCGCGCCGTCGTGCCAGGTGACGGGGCGTATGTCGTCGATTTCGGGCATGGGCTCAGGAAGTGCGCAGGGCCTGCGCCAGGCGCGGTCGGCAGGGGGTGTGCGGGCGCTTCTCCACCGCCTCGGTGAGCGCGGATCCGGCGCCGTGCACGACGGAGAGGTGCCGGGTCGCGGGGGCGAAGGCCCCCAGGACCGCGGACCTGGTCAGCGCCGCCGCGGAGCCGCCGTCGAGGACGGCCACGACCGCGGGCCAGCGGCCGCCCTGGGCCTCACGGAGCGTCAGGACCCAGGCGTGGCGCAGGGCGCGGGCCTGCCGCGCGCCGAGGCGCACGGTGCCGGTGCCCGTCTCGTGCGGCGCGTCGGGGCTTTCTTCGGGGCCGATCCACGGCTCGTCGAACCGCACGGTCAGGCCCTCGGCGTCCGCCTCGGCGATGGTGCCGGTCTCGCCGCCGAGCAGGCCGAACTCGGCCAGCCCGCCGCCCTCGCGCACGATCACCCGGTCCCCGGCGTCGAAGCCGGCGCACGCTCCGGGGCCGGGGTTCAGCCGCTCCTTGAGCGCGGCGTTCAGGTCCTCGGCGCCCGCCGGGCCCTGCTCGCGCACCGCGATCGCCTGCACCTGGGCGCCGGACAGGCCGAGCGCCCGCGGGATCGAGTCGGCCACGAGCTGCACGGTGCGCAGCCGGGTCTCCGCCGGATCGCGCACCGGGATGATCTTCACCTCGTTCGACTGGCCGTCGCCGAGGATCTCCATCGGCGGCAGGCCGCCGTAGCGCACCGCGTCGACCAGCGCCGAAAGCGGGCCGTTCGGCCGCCGCTTGAGCTCGACCCGGGGCACGGCGCCGCCGAACTCCGGGTCGTCGATCTCCAGCAGGTCGCGGAACAGGCGCCCGGGGCCGGTCGCGGGCAGGGTCCCGGAATCGCCGCAGAGCACGAGGTGCGCGGCGTCCGGCAGCAGCTCCAGCAGGTCCACGCCGCCCTCCAGCGGCAGCAGTTGCGCGTCCGCGACCACCACGACCTCGGCCGCGCCGTAGCGGTCCTCGTCCTCGGTGAGCGTCCGCAGGTCGACCGCGTCGAAACCGGCGGCGGCCAGCGCGCGCAGCGTGGCAGGGCTCGTGCTCGCCAGCACCGCGCCGGGGAACGCCGCGGCCAGTTGGCCGGGGAGCGCGGCCGTGCCGCCGGTGACCAGGGTCAGGCCGTTGCCCGCGACCGCCTCGACGACGCGGCCGATCCGCTCGGCCTC
>DASTAE010000326.1:0-10319 GCA_035712985.1 Actinospica sp. | reverse complement strand
GGGGCGAGCAGCCGACGCCCGTGTCGCCCGAGGTCGCGCAGACCGTCGAGGAGGCCCCGCGCAGGCGCCGGATCGGCATCCTGCTGACCGTCGCCGGGATCGTGTACGCGCTCGACGTGCTCACGAAGTACCTGGTCGTGGCCAAGCTCACCCCCGGTCAGCCGGTGCACGTGCTCGGCTCGTTCCTGCAGCTGACCTACACGCGCAACTCCGGCGCGGCCTTCTCGATCGGCTGGGGCTACACGGCCGTCTTCTCGCTCATCGCGATGGGCGTCGTCTTCGTCATCCTGCGCCTGGCCCGCCGCCTCTACAGCGCGCCCTGGGCCCTCGCCCTCGGCCTGCTGCTCGGCGGCGCCATCGGCAACCTGACCGACCGGATCGCCCGGGCGCCGGGCCTGTTCCGCGGCTGGGTCGTGGACTTCATCCAGTTCCCGCACTTCGCGATCTTCAACGTGGCCGACGCCGCGATCACCTGCGGCGGCGTGCTCATGGTGCTGCTCGCCTTCCGCGGCCTGCACCCGGACGGCACCGACGAGCGGCACGCCCAGGCCCCCTCCGACTCCGAATGAATCGACCCGGCTGAGCGATCGCTTACCTACCGGTATCCTGGGGGCGTGACCTCCAGCCAGTCCCGTTCCCTGCCCATCCCCGACGGCCTGCACGGCGAGCGGGTGGACGCCGCCCTGGCCCGGATGTTCGGGCTCTCCCGGACGAAGGCCGCTGAGCTGGCCGAGCAGGGCCTGGTCTCCATCGACTTCAAGCCGGCCGGCAAGTCCGACAAGGTGCGCGGCGGCGCGTGGCTCGAGGTCGAGCTCCCGCCCCCGCCCGGCGCCGAGGAGTTCGACGCGGCCGCGATCGCCGAGCCGGTGCCCGGGATGCGCATCGTGCACGACGACGACGACATCGTGGTGGTGGACAAGCCGGTCGGCGTCGCGGCGCACCCGAGCCCCGGCTGGCTCGGCCCCACGGTCGTCGGCGGGCTCGCGGCCGCGGGATACCGCATCTCCACCTCCGGCGCGGCCGAGCGGCAGGGCGTCGTGCACCGGCTGGACGTCGGCACCTCGGGCCTGATGGTCGTCGCCAAATCAGAGCACGCCTACTCGGTGCTCAAGGACGCCTTCCGCGAGCGCACCGTGGACAAGCGGTACAACGCGCTCGTCCAGGGCTACCCGGACCCGATGAGCGGCACCGTCGACGCCCCGATCGGCCGGCACCCCAAGCTCGACTACAAGTGGGCGGTCACGGCCGACGGCAAGGACTCGGTCACCCACTACGACACCATCGAGGCCTACCGCCGGGCCACGCTGCTGGACATCAAGCTGGAGACCGGCCGCACGCACCAGATCCGCGTGCACATGTCGGCGCTGCACCACCCGTGTGTCGGCGACCTCACCTACGGCGCCGACCCGAAGCTCGCCCAGCAGCTGGGGCTCAGCCGGCAGTGGCTGCACGCGGCGCGGCTCGCCTTCGCGCACCCGGCCACCGGCGAGCGCGTCGAGTTCTCCTCCCCGTACCCCGAGGACCTGCAGCACGCCCTGGACCTGATCGCCGCCGAGAGCTGATCCCGGCGGGCGATCCGCCCCACCCTCACCCCCGCACGACCGCGAAGGAGCGTCCCCGCATGAGCACCGTCAGCCGCGAAGTCCACCTGGTCCGCCGTCCGCACGGAGAGCCCGTGCAGGACGACTTCTCCCTCGTGGAGACCACGGTGGCCGCCCCCGAGCCGGGCCGCATCCTGGTCCGCAACGAGTGGCTCTCGGTGGACCCGTACATGCGGGGCCGGATGAACGACGTGAAGTCCTACGTGCCGCCGTTCCAGCTCGGCGAGCCGATGGAGGGCGGCGCGATCGGCACCGTCGTCGAGTCCGCGGACGAGTCGGTCCCGGTCGGCGCGACCGTGCTGCACATGGCCGGCTGGCGCGAGTACGCGAGCATCCCGGCGAAGTTCGCGCGCGTCGTGGACACCGGCATCGCCCCGGCCCAGGCCTACCTCGGCGTGCTCGGCACCACGGGTCTGACCGCGTACGCGGGCCTGGTCGAGGTCGCCCCCGTCAAGGAGGGCGACGTCGTCTTCGTCTCCGGCGCGGCCGGCGCGGTCGGCTCGGTGGCCGGGCAGATCGCCAAGAAGCTCGGCGCCTCGAAGGTCATCGGCTCGGCCGGCGGCCCGGAGAAGGCCAAGCGGCTGACCGACGAGTACGGCTTCGACGTGGCGATCGACTACCGGCTCGGCAACCTCGAGGCCCAGCTCAAGGCGGCCGCGCCGGAGGGTGTCGACGTGTACTTCGACAACGTCGGCGGCGACCACCTGCGCGCGGCCATCGCCCGCTCGAACGTGCACGGCCGGATCGCCCTGTGCGGCGCCATCTCGCAGTACAACGCCACCACGCCGGTGGCGGGCCCGGACAACCTCGCGCAGGCCATCGGCAAGCGGCTGACCCTCAAGGGGTTCATCGTCACCGACCACATGCACCTGGCGCCGGCCTGGATCCCGCAGGCCGCGCAGTGGCTGCGGGACGGCGAGCTGCGCGCCGAGGAGACCGTCGTCGAGGGGATCGGCAGCGCGGTGGACGCCTTCCTCGGCCTGCTCCGCGGCGCCAATACCGGCAAGATGTTGATCCGCCTCTGACCTGCCGCCGCATACCCTGCGGAAGATTTCACCTCCCGGGCCTTGCGAGCTTCGCGGGCCCGGGACGATAGTCCTTTCCATGCCGAGCATCCAGATCGAGGACCTGAGCGAGGACACCTACGAGGCACTCGAGCGGCTGGCCTTCGCCGCCGGGCAGAGCGTCTCGCAGTACGTCCGCGCCCTGGTGCTGCGCGAGGTGCGGCACCACCCCGGCATCCCGGCCTACTCGGGCCTGAACGAGTCCCTGGCCGCGAGCATCCGCCAGCGGCGCACCCAGCACGCCTTCAGCGAGTCCCCGGCCGACTCCCGCGATTCCCGCGAGCGCTGGCGCGACCTGTAAGCGCGTCAGGCGTCGGAACCCCCTTCGCTCTTTCGTTCGCCCCGGCGCGACAGCGCAGGGCGGCTGTGAAACAGTGTCGTCGATGAGTACCGAGATATCGCCGGCCCTGCCCGCCTACGACACCGAAAAACCCTGGTGGCGCGGCGAGGCGCTGAGCGCCGTCGTGCTCGGCGCGCTGTCCATGGTCGCCGGAGTGCTGGTCGCCGTCGTCTGGCGCGCCGTCGCGCCGCGGGTGCAGGGCGTGGTGAGCATCTCGAACGGCCAGAAGTCCGCCTTCTACGCGAACCCCGAGACCAAGGGCTTCGTGGGCCAGGACGGCACCTTCGGCATCTGCGCCGTGGTCGCCGCCCTCGTGCTGGCCGTGCTCGCCTTCCTGCTGTTCCGCCGGCGCGGCCCCGTCGGCTCCGCCGTGGCGCTCGCCGGAGCCGGCATCGGCGCCTCCTACTTCGCCGCCTGGTTCGGCACCCGCCTGGGCCCGGGCAAGGGCTCGATAGCGGCCGCGGCGCAGAACGTCCCGAACAACGGCACCTTCGACCTGCCCCTGCAGATCAGCGCCGTCGGCGTCATCTGGCTCTGGCCCGCCGTGGCCGTGGGCCTGTACTTCCTGCTGATGCTCATCTTCGGCCCCACCGACCCCGAGGCCGCCGCCGAGGAGTTCCCCCAGTGGGCCGACCCGGTGGACCTGACCGCGCCGGCCCCGAGCCAGACGCCGGGCCCGGAGGACTCCTCCGCCCGCCGGCCCGGAGCGGACAGCCGCTAGCCTTGCGCCGTGGCGAAGAACAACAAGGCGGCGAGCGCCGGCACCCCCGCGACCGTCGCGCTGACGAAGGCGGCCGTGCGGTTCGCGACGCACAGCTACGACCACGACCCCGCCAACGGCAACTTCGGCCTGGAAGCGGCCGAAGCCATGGGCGTCGCTCCCGAGCGCGTGTTCAAGACGCTCCTCGCCGACGTGGACGGCAAGCTCACGGTCGCCGTGGTGCCGGTCTCCGGCTCCCTGGACCTCAAGGCCCTGGCCGCGGCGGTAGGCGGCAAGAAGGCCGCCATGGCCGACCCCGCCGCCGCCGAACGCTCCACCGGCTACGTGCTGGGCGGCATCTCGCCCCTGGGCCAGCGCAAGCCCCTGCGCACCGTCATCGACGAGTCCGCCCTCGCCTTCGAGACCGTCTTCTGCTCAGGCGGCCGCCGCGGCTTCGAGATCGAACTCGCCCCGGGCGACCTGGTACGGCTCACATCCGCGGTCACGGCGGCGATCGGGCGCGGATGAGGGGTGGTTCTACGCGGCGGAAACCGCGCCCCCTCAATCCCGCTTCAGCAGATCCACCGCCGGCAGCGACCTCAGCTCCTGGATCAGCAGCGACTCGCGCCTGAGCAGGGCCTGCTCCCGCCGCAGGCGCGTGGCCGTGTCGGCGGCGGCCAGGAGGGAGTGCTTCTCGCGGAGGTCGATGATCATGGTGGCGGCGATGAGGTAGGACAGGACCGTGGCGTCGTCGGGGAGTTGGGGGAGGGGGCCGACGCGCACGCCGCGCAGGCCGGAGAGGGCTCGCTGGTAGGCGAGGAACTGGGCCGTGGCCGGGGTGCGCAGCGAGTCGGCGTCCTCGCCGGGTGCGTCGGCCAGGAACTCGACCTCTCCGGTCGGGTAGGGGGCCCCGGCCAGGTCGGCGGAGAGGACCCGAAAGCGCTCCACGCCCGTGGTGACCAGGGAGTACGAGCCGTCGTCGGCGGTGTCCACGGCGGAGATCTGGGCGGAGCAGCCGTATTCGTAGACGCTGCGGACGTTGCCGTCGCCGACCTCGCGGCCGTCCTTGATGGCGACCACGCCGAAGCGCTGGTCCACGCCCTCGGGCAGGGCCTGCAGGTCCTCGACGAGTTGGCGGTATCGGGGTTCGAACACCCGCAGCGGCATCACCACTCCGGGGAAGAGCACTGACCCGAGCGGGAAGAGGGGCAGCGTCGTCGGCATAGGCATACTGTAGGCCGTCGGGAGCCCAGCATCTGGATATCCCGGCGAGCCGCCGGTCAGAGGCAACTACACTGGTTGTGTGATCAACCGTATCGATTTGCGTGGAATGGACCTGCGTTCGGCGGGCACGGACGTGCGCACCCTGGTGCCGCGCGCCGAGTTCGACATCGAGGCGGCCGTCGAGGCCGTCCGTCCGATCTGCGAGGACGTGCGCCATCGCGGCGAGGCCGCGCTGATCGAGTACGGCGAGCGCTTCGACGGGGTGCGGCTGCGCTCGCTGCGGGTCTCCCCGGACGCCATCGCGCAGGCCCTGACCGGCCTCGATCCGGCGATCCGGGCCGCGCTGGAGGAGTCGATCCGGCGCGTCCGGAAGGTGCACACGGACCAGAAGCGGCGCGACGTGCAGACCGTCGTGGTCCCCGGCGGCCTGGTCACGGAGCGCTGGGTGCCGATCCGGCGCGCGGGGCTCTACGTGCCCGGCGGCCTCGCGGTGCTGCCCTCCTCGGTCGTGATGAACGTGATTCCGGCGCAGGTCGCGGGCGTGGAGTCGATCGCCGTGGCCTCGCCGCCGCAGCGCGAGTTCGGCGGTCTGCCGCACCCGACGATCCTGGCCGCGTGCGCGCTGCTGGGCGTCGACGAGGTGTACGCGGTCGGCGGCGCGCAGGCGATCGCGATGTTCGCGTACGGGTCGGGTCAGGGTGACACCGGCTGCCGGCCGGTCGACATCGTCACCGGTCCTGGGAACATCTACGTCGCCGCGGCCAAGCGGTTGCTCAAGGGCAGGATCGGGATCGACACCGAGGCCGGCCCGACCGAGATCGCCATCCTCGCGGACCTGACCGCCGATCCGGGCCACGTCGCTGCCGACCTGATCAGCCAGGCCGAGCACGACCCGATGGCCGCGGCCGTCCTGGTCACCGACTCGCCCGCGCTGATCGAGGCGGTCGGGCTCGAGCTGGAGAACCGGGTCGCCGCCACCAAGCACCGGGAGCGGATCGCCAAGGCCCTCGCCGGCCGCCAGTCCGCGCTGATCCTGGTGGACGACCTGGACGCGGGCCTCGCGGTCGTCGACGGCTACGCGGCCGAGCACCTGGAGATCCAGACCTCCAACGCGCGGGTCCTCGCGGGCCGGGTCAGGAACGCGGGCGCCATCTTCGTCGGCCCTTACTCGCCGGTCTCGCTCGGCGACTACTGCGCCGGCTCCAACCACGTGCTGCCCACCGGCGGCTGCGCCTGCCACAGCTCGGGTCTGTCGGTCCAGAGCTTCCTCAAGGGCATCCACATCGTCGAGTACAACGAGCCCGCGCTGGCCGAGGTCGCCCCGCACGTGGTCACGCTCGCGAACGCCGAGGACCTGCCCGCGCACGGCGAGGCGGTGCTGGCCCGGCGCCAGCCCGAGCCTGAGGTCCTGCGGACCTTCGAGCTGCCCGTCGAGAACGCCGTCGACCAAGCGCCCGTCATCGATCAGCCCCTGGAGGACTGAGTGACCGAGCCCGTGCTCACCTGGCGGGACCTGCCGATCCGGGACGATCTGCGCGGCCTGTCGCCGTACGGCGCGCCGCAGCTGGACGTGCCGTATCCGCTGAACACGAACGAGAACCCGTACCCGCCGTCCGCCGAGCTGGTCGCCGATCTGGCGCAGGCGGCCGCGCAGGCCGCCGCCGGCGCGAACCGCTACCCGGACCGGGACGCGGAGGAACTGCGCAAGGACCTGGCCCAGTACCTCGGCCACGGCCTGGTCGGCGGCAACCTCTGGGCCGCCAACGGCTCCAACGAGGTCCTGCAGCAGATCCTGCAGTGCTTCGGCGGCTTCGGCCGCAAGGCCCTGGGATTCGAGCCCTCCTACTCGATGCACCGGCTGATCGCGCTGGCCACCGGCACGCAGTGGATCTCCGAGCCGCGCGACGAGGACTTCACCCTCGAGCCGGCGGCCGCCGTCGCGGCGATCGAGCGGCACCAGCCGGACCTGGTCTTCCTGACCTCGCCGAACAACCCGACCGGTACCGCGGCCCCGATGGAGCTGATCGAGGCGATCGTGGACGCCGCGCCCGGCATGGTCGTGATCGACGAGGCCTACGCCGAGTTCTTCCGGCCGGGGACCCCCTCGGCGCTCACCCTGCTGCCCGGGCGCCCGCGGCTGATCGTCACGCGCACGATGTCGAAGGCCTTCGCGATGGCCGGCGCGCGGATCGGCTACCTGGCCGCCGACCCGGCCGTGATCGACGCGCTGCTGCTGGTCCGCCTGCCCTACCACCTGTCCTCGTTCACGCAGGCCGTGGCGCGCACGGCGCTCGCGCACACCGAGGAGCTGCTCGGCACCGTGGACGCGGTCAAGGCCCAGCGGGATCGGATCGTGGCGGAGCTGACCGCGCTCGGGCTGGTCGTTGTCCCGTCCGATGCGAACTTCGTGGCCTTCGGCGACTTCCCGGACGCGCACGCGGTCTGGCAGGCGCTGCTGGACCGGGGGGTGCTCGTTCGTGAGGGATTGTTACCGAATAAGCTGCGCGTGACCGCGGGCACCGTCGAAGAGACCACCGCGTTCCTGAACGCGCTGAGCGAGATCCTTGAGGAGCAGTCGTGAGCGAGACCCGCCACCGGCGTTACGGCCGCGTCGAGCGCGCCACGAAGGAGTCCAGCGTCCTGGTCGAGATCGACCTCGACGGCACCGGCGTCGCGGACATCGACACCGGCATCGGCTTCTACGACCACATGCTCGCGCAGCTGTCCAAGCACGGCCTGTTCGACCTGCTCGTGAAGACCACCGGCGACCTGCACGTGGACTCGCACCACACGGTCGAGGACACCGCGATCGCGCTCGGCGGCGCCTTCCGCGAGGCGCTCGGCGACAAGGCGGGCATCCGCCGCTTCGCGAACGCCTCGGTGCCGCTGGACGAGACGCTGGCCGAGGCCGTCGTCGACCTGTCCGGGCGGCCCTACCTGGTGCACGAGGAGCCGGAGCGGATGGCGCCGATGATCGGGGCCTACGACACGACCCTGACCCGGCACATCTTCGAGTCCTTCGTCGCCCAGGCCCAGATCTGCCTGCACCTGCGCGTGCCCTACGGCCGCAACGCGCACCACATCGTCGAGGCCCAGTTCAAGGCCGTCGCCCGGGCGCTGCGGGACGCCTGCGCGCCCGACCCGCGGGTCACCGGCGTCCCGTCCACGAAGGGTGTCCTGTGACCAACAGCTACAGCGCCGCGCTGCTCATCCTGCTCGGGCTGTTCCTGCTCGGCGGCGTGATCTCGTTCGTCAAGCAGGGCATGTCGAAGGCGATCGTCAGCCTGCTCGCGGTCTGCAGCGTGCTGGCCATCGCCTCCGGCGTGATGAGGTGGAAGTAGCCCTATGACCTCGGTCGCCATCCTCGACTACGGCTCGGGCAACATCCGCTCGGCCGAGCGGGCCGTGGCCCGGCACGGCGTGGACGTCACCGTGACCTC
This sequence comes from Actinospica sp., assembly GCA_035712985.1. GTDB lineage: Bacteria > Actinomycetota > Actinomycetes > Streptomycetales > Catenulisporaceae > Actinospica. Next base: position 1,950 of record DASTAE010000326.1, on the reverse strand, counting down.
CGACTTCGACACCTGCGTCAACGCGGAGGGCCTGTTCGTGCCCGGCGTCGGCGCGTACGCGGCCTGCATGGACGGGCTGCGCGAGGTGCTCGGCCACCGGATCATCGGACGACGGCTGGCCGGGGGCCGGCCGGTCATCGGCGTCTGTGTCGGGATGCAGATCCTGTTCGACCGCGGCATCGAGCACGGCGTGGAGTCCGCGGGCTGCGGCGAATGGCCGGGAACGGTCGCGCGGCTCGAGGCGCCGGTCGTGCCGCACATGGGCTGGAACACCGTGTCGATCCCCGAGGACAGCACGATGTTCGCAGGGCTCGACGAGGACACGCGCTTCTACTTCGTGCACTCCTACGCGGCCCAGGAGTGGCACCTCAACGAGACCGGCGCGCTCGCCACGCCCAAGGTCGCCTGGTGCGACTACGGCGCGCGGCCCTTCGTGGCCGCCGTGGAGAACGGCGCGCTGTGGGCCGCGCAGTTCCATCCGGAGAAGTCCGGCGACGCGGGCGCCCAGCTGCTCGCCAACTGGATCAAGACGCTCTGACCTCCCTTCGTTAGACGAGGAAAACCGCATGTCGAAGCTCGAACTCCTTCCCGCCGTCGACGTCGAGGGCGGGCAGGCGGTCCGGCTGGTGCGCGGCGAGGCGGGCACCGCCACGTCGTACGGGGCCCCGCTGGAGGCCGCCCTCGCCTGGCAGTCCGCGGGAGCCGAGTGGGTCCACCTGGTCGACCTGGACGCCGCCTTCGGCCGCGGCTCGAACCGCGAGCTGCTGGCCTCGGTCGTCGCCGCGCTGGACGTGAAGGTGGAGCTGTCCGGCGGCATCAGGAACGACGAGTCGCTGCGCGCGGCCCTGGCCACCGGCTGCGCGCGGGTCAACCTGGGCACCGCCGCGATGGAGAACCCGGAGTGGGTCGCGGGGGCCATCGCCGAGTACGGCGACCGGATCGCGGTGGGCCTGGACTGCAAGCTCGAGGACGGCTCCTGGCGGCTGCGCGGCCGCGGCTGGACCACCGACGGCGGCGAGCTCTTCGAGGCGATGGCCCGCCTCGACAAGGAGGGCTGCGCCCGCTACGTGATCACCGACGTGAACAAGGACGGCATGCTCGCCGGGCCGAACGTCGCGCTCTACCGCGAGGTCTGCGCGGCCACCGACCGGCCCGTCGTGGCCAGCGGGGGCGTGTCAAGCCTCGACGACCTGCGCCGGCTGGCCGAGCTCGTGCCGGCGGGCGTCGAGGGGGCTATCGTGGGCAAGGCGCTGTACGCGGGCGCGTTCACCCTCGAGCAGGCCTTGGAGGCAGTGTCCCGGTGAGTGTCCTTCGTATCGCGTCGGGCGGTCCCTGGGAGGACGCCTTCGGCTACAGCCGCGCGGTGATCGCCGGCCCCAACGCGTACGTGTCCGGCTGCACCGCGGTCGTGGACGGCGTGGTGCACCACGAAGGGGACCCGTACCGGCAGGCCATCACGGCGTTCGGCGTCGCGCTGGACGCGCTCAAGCAGGCCGGGTTCGCCGCGGAGCACGTCGTGCGGACCCGGATGTACGTCACGCACACCCGCGACATGGCGCCGGTCGGCCGCGCGCACAAGGAACTGTTCGCGGCGGTGCGTCCGGCGGCCACGATGGTCGTCGTGTCCAAGCTGATCGACCAGCAGATGCTCGTCGAGGTCGAAGTCGACGCCTACCGGGACGGTGCCCGATGACCCTCGCTGTGCGCGTCATCCCCTGCCTCGACGTGGACGCGGGCCGCGTGGTCAAGGGCGTCAACTTCGCCGACCTGCGCGACGCCGGCGACCCGGTCGAGCTGGCCCGCGCGTACGACGCCGCGGGCGCCGACGAGCTGACGTTCCTGGACGTCACGGCCTCCAGCGGCGACCGCGAGACCACCTACGACCTGGTGCGTCGTACCGCCGAGCAGATCTTCATCCCGCTGACCGTCGGCGGGGGAGTGCGCGCGGTC
>DASTAE010000325.1:0-8473 GCA_035712985.1 Actinospica sp. | reverse complement strand
ACCGAGTGAGTGAACGGCGTGCCTCCGCGATCAATTCGCCCGCCTGGGTGACGATCAACTGAAGATCTTCAGGCGACGCGGCGGAGGTGCCCGATGAGCGGATCGGCGAAGGCGAGGAACAAGGGCCGGCCCCGACGCGGGCCGGCCCGCCCCGCCGTCCCCGGACAGCGGCACACCCCGGAGCTCCCCGCCGCGGAGAAGCCCGCGGTCCACCCCGGCCCGCCCCCGTCGGAAGGACGCCCCATGCCCGGTCAGCTCGCCCCCGTCAGCACCCTGCCCGCGGTCGCCGTCGAGGCGCCGGCCGCCCCGCTGCTGCCGCTGCCCAAGCCCGGCGGCTCCTTCGCCCGCGGCTACGCGGCCCCCGCCGACGCCGTGCGCTGCGCCATGCTCGGCAGCCCGCCCACCTTCTGGTTCGACGGCGACTCCGGCCGGCTCACCGTCGCGGTGGAGAGCGGCCGGCTGGTCGCCACCGCGGTCGTGCACATCGGCGAGGACCTCGCGCAGCTGGTCGCGGCCGTGCTGCTCAACCACGAGGGCGAGGCCGCCGACGCGGTCGGCCCGGTGCGCACCGCGCTCGAGGAGCTGGCCGTGGTCTCCGGGCACGGCGAGGTCGAGGTGACCGCCGACCTGTCCGGCCCGAGCCCGCGGCTCGGCTGGCTCTCCCGCTTCGACCCGGCGCCCTGGGTCACCTGGCACGACTGGTGGTCCGCCTTCGCCGCCAGCCCCGCCGGGAAGACCGCGTCCGCCGTGGCCGCCGCCGGGTCGGCCGATGACGTGGACGACTGCTTCAGCCGCCAGGGCCTGCGCGTGGTGCGCTGCGCCGAGCCCGGCTGCCGCGCGCCGCTGACCGACCGGCACCCCGGCTGGCCCGGCGTCTGGAGCGCCGCGGGCGGCCCGCTCGGCCCGGTCTGCGCCGCCTCCGCGAGCGGCGCGCCGTGGCCCGCCGGACTGCTCACCGCCGCCCCGCATCGGATTGCGGAAGGGTAACGATTCGCCCGCCGGGGCGGAAAACGGGATGTGCGGCCGCCGGAATCTGATTAGTTTACATTAGCTAACTAGTTCCGGGTAGGGATGACTCATGTCCAGCGAAGGTTCGATATCCACGGTCGGCCCCGCCGACGCCGTCCCCGCGCCTCACTCGAGGTTCGGCCACTTCCGGCACGCGATGAGCGCGGGCCCGGAGCACTCCCACTACAAGTGGGTGGCGCTGACCAACACCACCGTCGGCATGCTGCTGGCCACGATCAACAGCTCGATCGTGCTGATCTCCCTGCCCGCGATCTTCAACGGCATCAAGCTCGACCCGCTGCAGTCCTCGAACACCAGCTACCTGCTGTGGATGCTGATGGGCTACATGCTCGTCACCGCGGTCCTGGTGGTCACGCTCGGCCGGCTCGGCGACATGTACGGCCGGGTCAAGCTCTACAACCTCGGCTTCGCGATCTTCGCCGTCTGCTCGATCATCCTGTCGCTGGATCCGTTCAGCGGCGGCAAGGGCGCGCTCTGGCTGATCGGCTGGCGCGTGGTGCAGGCGATCGGCGGCTCGATGCTGATGGCGAACTCCGCCGCGATCATCACCGACGCCTTCCCGGCCAACGAGCGCGGCATGGCGCTCGGCATCAACATCGTCGCGGCCCTCGCCGGCTCGTTCATCGGCCTCGTCCTCGGCGGGGTGCTCGCCTCCTGGGACTGGCGTTCGATCTTCTGGGTCAACGTGCCGATCGGCGTCCTCGGCACGATCTGGGCCTACAAGTCGCTGCACGAGACGAGCGTGAAGCGCAAGGGCAGGATCGACTGGTGGGGCAACATCACCTTCGCCGCGGGCCTGGCCTCGCTGCTCGCCGCGATCACCTACGGCATCCAGCCCTACGGCGGCCACACGATGGGGTGGACGAACCCGTGGATCATCGCCGGCCTCGCGGGCGGCGTCGCGCTGCTGATCGTCTTCCTGATCGTCGAGTCGCGCGTGGCCGAGCCGATGTTCCAGCTCAAGCTGTTCCGCAACGTCACGTTCTCCAGCGGCAACGCGGCCTCGTTCCTGATCGCCGTGGCCCGCGGCGGCCTGCAGTTCATGCTGATCATCTGGCTGCAGGGCATCTGGCTGCCGCTGCACGGCTACAACTACGAGGACACCCCGCTATGGGCGGGCATCTACCTGGTGCCGCTGACCATCGGCTTCCTGGTCTCCGGGCCGGTCTCCGGAAAGCTCTCCGACCGGCTCGGCCAGCGCTCCTTCGCCTGCGCGGGCCTGCTGCTGATGGCGGCCAGCTTCGGCGGGATGCTCGCGCTGCCGACGAACTTCAGCTACCCGGTCTTCGCGATCCTGATCTTCCTCAACGGAGTCGGCGGCGGCATGTTCTCCGCCCCGAACACCTCGATGATCATGTCCAGCGTCGGCCCGGCCCAGCGCGGCTCGGCCTCCGGCATGCGGGCCACGTTCATGAACGCGGGCAGCCTGTTCTCCATCGGCGTGTTCTTCTCGCTGATGGTGGTCGGCCTGGCCAGCGCCCTGCCGAACACGATCATCACCCAGCTGACCGCGCAGCACGTGCCGGCCGCCGTCGCCCAGCAGGTCGCCGCGATCCCGCCGGTCGGCGTGCTGTTCGCCGCGTTCCTCGGCTACAACCCGATGCAGCAGCTGCTCGGCACGAAGGTGCTGTCCTCGCTCCCGCCGCAGAACGCGGCGACGCTCACCGGGCACTCCTTCTTCCCGAACCTGATCTCCGGACCCTTCCACCACGGCCTGATGATCGTGTTCTGGCTCGCCATCGGGATGAGCCTGGTCGGCGCCGCCGCCAGTCTCGCCAAGCCGAAGGTCGCCACGGAGGCCTGACGCGGACGCTGCTGACATCGATTCAGTCGTGGTGGTGCCCGACGCCCTCGCGGATCAGCTGGGTCGCCTCGGCCTCGGTGCGCGGCGCGGGGATCTGCGCGCCCGCCGGGAGCTGACGCTCCAGCAGGTCGGCGTAGACCTGCTGCAGGTGGGTGGGCCTGCCCGCCGCGGGAGTGGTCCCACCGGAGGTCGGGACCACGACACCGGCCAGCGGGTCGTCGGTGCGCGGGGTGGTCAGGGTCAGCGCGCCGCCGACGTCGACCGCTGCGGCGTCGCGCGCGGTGAGGGGTTGCAGGTTCCAGCGGGTCTCGACCGTCTTGAGCACGCTGGTGTGGTCGAAGGGCGTCGCGCCCGCCGGGACGCGGTAGACGGTGCCGGCCGGGATCAGCGGCGAGACCAGCACGGTCGGCACCCGCGGGCCGAAGCGGGTGAAGTCGAAGCCGTACTCGCCCGCGGAGTTGTCCGGCGGGGTCGCGTTCGTCGGCGGGGGGACGTGGTCGTAGCAGCCGCCGTGCTCGTCATAGGTCAGGATGAACAGCGTCTTGTCCCAGCCGGGGCCGCTGCGCAGCGCCGTGTACGTGTCGTGGATCAACTGCTCGCCGAGCGCCACGTCGTAGTTCGGGTGCTGGCTGTTGCCGGTCGCGCTCCAGGAGGGCTCGAGGAAGGTGAAGCCCGCCAGGGTGCCCGCCGCCGCCTCCCGCCGGAAGTCGGCGAACAGGCCGAAGTTCGCCGCCGGGGCCGAGGTCAGGTCGGGGAAGTTGTGCTTGGTCAGCGGCTCGGCGTCGTAGCCGTAGATCTTCCAGGACACCCCGGCCTTGGTCAGCGAGCCGCAGATCGAGGGCGAGGTGAAGGTCTTCGTCTTGTCGTCCATATGGCCCTGGCTGGTGCCGGAGAGCACGAAGGCGCGGTTCGGCAGCGTCTCGGTCGGCACCGAGCCGAACCAGTGGTCGCATACGGCGAAGCCCCTGGCCAGCGCCGACAGCACGGGCAGCGCCTCGGGGGTGAAGCAGCCCATGATGTCCTGCGGCTGGGTCCCGGAGACGATCGACCAGCCCTCCTTGGCCTCCCAGCCGAGGGTGTAGGCGTAGTCGGTGACGAAGCCCTGCATGGTCGCCGTCGGCGGGTTCGGCGCGGTGTTGGAGCCGAACAGCTGGCTGTTCGTCGCCATATAGCCCTCGCCGGGGTCGGCGCCGGGCATGAAGTAGGCGTTCGGAGTCGAAGGGTTGATCGGGAAGACCGGCACCGGCTTGCCGTCGGTCCCCGGGTTCGACTCGCTGCCGCTCAGCCCCTCGAAGGGCTGGCCGGTCGGCGAGACGTTGCCCGCGTCCTGGTAGAGGTAGCCGAGCATGTGGTCGAACGAGCGGTTCTCCAGCATCAGGACGACGATGTGCTCGATCGCGCCGAGCTGCGAGGCCGCGCCCGCCCCCGTGTCCGCAGTCATACCCCTGACCCTCCGTCAGATTCAACGTGCCTTCGTCGAGTCTGGCACGAAGAGGTGACGTGAGGTGTACGTTCCGTGAATCACCGGGTCCGCGAAACCGGTGACCTGCGGATTCTTATGCGCGTTCGGGACCACGACGGGATGCGTCGGCCGGCTCGGCTCCTCGGCCCAGGCGATCGGCGCCGCGGCCAGCAGCACCGACGCGGCCCCGACCCACTTCAGCATCCGCGATGCGCGTGACATCATCTCGGCCTCCCATGTGAAGTTCGTTCCGCTATGCACAAGAGTCTGCTGGGCGCGGGGGAGGGCCGCGCGGGGCGTTAGTCCTTGCGGGTCAGCGCCCGACGGGACGCCAGGCGATCGGCGAGGAGAGCACCATCGTCGACGAGGGCGTGCCGTGCTCGGCGAGTCGGTCGATCAGCTCCTCGAACTCCGCCATCGTGCGCACGGCCACGCGCAACTGGCAGCAGGAGTCGCCGGTCAGCCGGTGCACCTCGAGGATCGCCGGATCGCGCTCCAGCTCCTCCGGGTGGCGCAGCAGGCAGTTCGGCCCGTAGCAGGACATCCGGACCAGCGCCGCCACCGTGCGTCCGAGCTTCGCCGGGTCCACGTGCGCGTGGTAGCCGGTGATCACGCCGTGCTCCTCCAGCCGCCGCACCCGCTCGGCGACGGCCGGCGCGGACAGGCTGACCCGGCGGCCGAGCTCGTTGAAGGACAGGCGGCCGTCGCGCTGCAGCTCGTCGATCAGCCGCCAGTCGGTTACGTCCGGAAACTCAGCTCGGGTAGACACCTTTCGATCGTAAGCCGGGATCGCCGGTTCGGCCGCCGACGGCCATTCAACTTTCCGGCGGACTGCGGTTCCATGATGCGCATGATGACCGACCGGGCGGGGCGTTCCCGCATGGCCTCGAGCGAGTACGCGCAGTACGCGTGCCTCGACGAGTTGCTCCAGCTTCAGTGGCCGCGTACCGAGGCAGCGGCCGAACTGTCCTTCATCATCACGACCCAGGTCATGGAGCTGTACTTCAAGCTGCTGCACCACGAGTGGGTCGCGGCCTGCGCGAAGCTCGACGCCGACGACGTGCGCGGCGCCCTCGTCGACCTGCGCCGCGGCCACGGAGTGCAGGACGCGCTGACCGCCTCCTGGGAGGCCCTGCGCACGCTGACGCCGGCCGAGTTCGACGACTTCAGGGAGGCCTTCGGCGCCGCCTCGGGCATTCAGTCGGAGCTCTACCGCGACCTCGAGCAGACCCTCGGCGTCCCCTATCCGAACCGTCCCGCGGTGCCGAGCCTCGAGGAGTCCGCGGCGCGCCTGATGGAGCGGCGCGGCGTGCCGGGCGGCTGGCGCGAGGTCTACGCGCACGCCGCCGACCACCCCGAGCTGATCGACCTCGGCGAGGCCTTCTTCGACGCCGCCGAGCGCTTCACCCGCTGGAAGCAGCGCCACCTGCTCTCGGTCTGGCGTTCGATGGGCAACAAGCAGGGCTCGGCCGGAACCTCCGGCGCCGACTGGCTCGCGCGCGGCGTGCACCAGAAGTACCTTCCCGAGCTGTGGGACGTGCGCGCGGAGGTGTGGGCGTGAGCCGGCTGAAATCCGTGGCCGCGAACCTCGACGAGGCGAATCCGCTGCGCCACTGCCGCGAACGCTTCCTGCTGCCCAAGGGCGTGGCCTACCTCGACGGCAACTCGCTCGGCGCGCTCCCCGCCGCGGTTCCGGCCGCGCTGGAGGACGCGGTGCACCGGCAGTGGGGCAGCGGCCTGATCGGCTCGTGGTTCGCCGAGGACGCCGCCTGGTGGGAGCTGCCGGAGCGGCTCGGCGACCGGGTCGGCGCGCTGCTCGGCGCGGCTCCCGGACAGACCGTCGTCGGCGACTCCACCTCCGTGCAGATCTTCAACACCCTGACGGCCGCCGCCCGCCTGCGGCCCGGGCGCAGCGTGCTGCTCACCGACTCCGGCCACTTCCCGACCGACGCCTACCTGGCCGATTCCGTCGGCGAGACGCTCGGCCTCGAAGTGCGCCGCATCACGCCGCAGGAGCTGCGCGGCGCGCTGACCGAGGAGGTCGCCGTCGTCGCGTTCCCGGCCGTGGACTTCGCGACCGGTGAACGCTGGGACGTCCCGGGCCTGACGGCGGCCGCGCACCAGGGCGGCGCGCTGGTGGTCTGGGACCTGTGCCACGCGGTCGGGGCCTTCGAGCTGGAGCTCGACGCGTGGGACGTCGACTTCGCGGTCGGCTGCACCTATAAGTACCTGTCCGGCGGCCCCGGCGCGCCGGCGTTCGTCTACGCGGCGCAGCGCCACCACGCCACGATGCGCCAGCCGCTCACCGGCTGGACCGGGCACGCGGACCCCTTCGCCATGCGCGCCACCTACGAGGGCGCCAAGGGCATCGGCCGGGCGCGCATCGGCACGCCGACCGTGCTCTCGATGCTGGCGCTGGAGGCCGCGATCAGCGCGTTCGACGGCGTGGACCTGGCGACGCTGCGCGCGCAGAGCCTCAGCCTGACCGGCTTCTTCATCGAATGCTGCGACACGCTGCTGGCGAACCGCGGCTTCGAGATCCTCACCCCGCGCGAGCCGGACCGACGCGGCAGCCAGGTGACGCTGCGTCACCCGGAGGCCGTGAAGCTCGTTCCGGCCGCCGCCAAGCGCGGCGTCGTGGGGGACAAGCGCGAGCCCGACCTGCTCCGCTACGGGTTCAACGCGCTCTACAACACGCATTCCGACGCGCTGCGCGCCGCGTCGGTACTGGTGCAGCTAACAGAATGAGACAACGGGTCCACTCAAGCGGAGCGGGCCCACCTGACAGAATGAGATGAGCGGCCGTGATCGAGGCGCGCCCCGGATCCGGGCTCGCGGCCACGTCGTTCCACGCGCCGGCGCCCGGCCGCAGCATCGCGCTCGTCCACCGCTCGTCGAGCCCGCGCACCGAGGAGTCCGCGGCGCTCGCGGCCACGATGCACCGAGGAGTCCGCGGCGCTCGCGGCCACGATCCGCTCCGCGGTCGGCGCGCACGGCATGGCGTTGCGGCTGCCCGCGCTCGGCGCTAGGGCAGCCGCCAGTCGACCGGTTCCGCGCCGAGCTGCGCCAGCGCGGCGTTCGCCCGGCTGAAGGGGCGCGAGCCGAAGAAGCCGTAGTCGGCGGACCTGGGGCTCGGGTGCGAGGATTCGATGCACGGCACGCCAGGGCCGAGCAGCGGCCGCAGGTTGCGCGCGTTGCGCCCCCAGAGGATCGCCACCAGCGGGGTCCCGCGCCCGGCGAGCGCGGTGATCGCCTGCGCGGTCACCGCCTCCCAGCCCTTGTCCTGGTGCGAGTTCGGCCGGCGCGGTGCCACGGTCAGGGATCTGTTGAGCAGCAGCACGCCGCGCTCCGCCCAGGGGCTCAGATCGCCGTTGGCCGGGGCGGGCAGGTTCAGGTCCGCGCAGTACTCGCGGAAGATGTTGACCAGGCTCTCCGGAAGCGGCCGCACCTCGGGCGCGACCGAGAAGCTGAGGCCCACCGCGTGGCCAGGCGTGGGGTACGGGTCCTGGCCGACGATCAGCACCCTGACGCCGTCGAAGGGCTGCTGGAAGGCGCGCAGGACCTGGGGCCCGGGCGGCAGGTAGCCGCGGCCGGCGGCCAGTTCGGCGCGCAGGAACTCGCCCATCACGGTGACCCTCGCGGCCACCGGGTCCAGGGCCTTGGCCCAGCCTGGATCGACGAGTTCGCTCAGGGGTCGCGCTGCCATGGACCGGAACTCTACCCTGCCGGACCGACACGGATCGGCCGGTCCGGCAAGGCGATCGAGAGCTCAGGGTTCTGCGACAGCGGGCCGTTCATCAGACCGAGTCGGTGGGCTCGGCCTCGTCCTCGACCGGGTCGGCGGCGAGGATCTTGTACAGCGCCTGGCGGGCCTTGGTGAGGACCTGCTTGGCCTCCTCGCGCTGCGCGGCGGTGCCGACCTCGTTGACCTGGCGGGTCGCCGAGACCAGCTGGCCGATCAGCTCGCGGTAGCGCAGGAACTCGGTGAAGCGCGAGTCCTCGGCGCCGGCCTCCCACAGCCGGGCCAGGTGCTCGGCGTTCTCCTCGGCGTGCGCGCGGCCCGCCTCGGTGAGCGCGAACAGCTTGCGGCCGTCGCCGTCGGTGGGCTCGATCAGGCCCTCGTCCTCCAGCTGCGCGATCGCCGGGTACACCGAGCCGGAGCTCACGCGCCACAGGCC
>DASTAE010000324.1:0-3936 GCA_035712985.1 Actinospica sp. | reverse complement strand
GGCGATCGCCGCCGCGAACGCCGCGCATAAGTCGGTCTGGATCCCGGCCGGCGACTTCGCGATCGGCACGCCGCTGCAGATCGACCGCGCCACGATCGAGGGCGCTGGCAACTGGTACGCGCACGTGCGGTCGAACGAGTTCATCGACAACACGAGCGTGGTTCCGGGACCGGTCAACCTCTGCGGCTTCGCCATCCTGGGCAGCACCGTCGGCCGACATGACGACAGCACTGCCAATGCGATCAACGGCTCACTCGGCACCGGTGCCGTCGTCAACAGCCTGTGGATTCAGAACACGAACGTCGGCCTCTGGCTCCAGTACGGCAACACCGGCGACCTGATTCAGAACTCGGTGATCCTCGACACCGACGCCGACGGCCTGAACCTCAACGGCAACGCGTCCGGCGTCGTCGTGCGCGACGACTTCATCCGCAACACCGGCGACGACGGCCTCGCGATCTGGTCGTACCCGGCCGTGGACTCGCACGACGTCTTCGCCTGGGACACCGTCGAGCAGCCGAACCTCGCGAACGGCATCGCCGAATACGGCGGCACGGACAACACGATCACCCACGACGTGATCGCCGATTCCAACGCCCTCGGCAGCGGCCTGACGATCTCGAACGAGCAGTTCGCGAGTCCCGGCTTCACCACTCTCGCCGGAACGATCGATGTCACGCACGACACCGTGATCCGCTCCGGCGCTATGAATCCGAACTGGGGCCACCCGATGAGCGCCATCCAGATCGATGCCTATGACCACGCGATCAGCGGCGTCGCTCTGAACCTCGACGGCCTCAACGTCTTCGACACCCCGTACAGCGTCTTCGAGCTCGTATCCGGCGACGGAACCGGACTGCCCATCAACGGCCTGCGCATCACGAACGCGAACATCGTCAACGTGGGCACCGTCGTCTTCCAGGGCGAGACGCAGGGTTCCGCGTATGTGGCGGGAGTCCGCGCGGTCGGGGTCGGCGTCGCCGGGACCGTGCAGGACCAGTACCCGCCGGCGACCCCGCAGTTCCAGTTCCAGCCGGGGTCCGGCAACGTCGGGTGGAGCCTGACGCCGACCCTCAACTACTTCCCGAGCCCGATCTAGGCCGGGCTCGGCGAAGGGTCGACGGTCGGGAGTCTGTTTGAGGGTGCGGACTCCCGACCTGTCGGCCGCCACGCCAGTCCCGTCACATCGGTGCCCCCACGTCGGCCCCGCCGCGTCAGTCCCGCTGCAGAACCGTTCCGTAGGGCGCGTCCAGCCGCAGCCAGCGGCCGATCCGGGCCAGCGGCGCCAGTTCCTCCGACTGCTCGGCGTCCGGACCGAGGAAGCCGAGGGCCTGCGCGGCGTGCGCGGTGCGCAGCGCCAGCGGCGCGCCGTCCGCATCAGGCTCCTGACCCGGGATGACCGGCCGGCTCCAGATCTCCTCGCCGAGCGCGTCCAGGCCCGCGCGATCCAGGCCCAGCGCGCGGAAGCGGAAGTCCGAGTTCCCCTGCCCCGCGGCCCGGCCGAGCTCGCGGACGCTGATCATGCCGATCCGCGTCCAGCCGGTGCGCGGCGGCAGCAGGCCGGCCCAGGACGGGCCGCCGACCATCGTGTCCGGCACCAGCAGTTCCGTCTCGTCGCGCGAGAGCCCCTCGAGCAGCTTCCCGGCCAGCACGGTCACGTCGAAGGGCTCAGTGCCCTGCTGTAGCGCGGAAAGCCGCAGCGAGAGCACCGTCTGCCCGCCGAACGGCGGCCCGCTGTACGCCGCGACGGCCGGGCCGACCCCGACGAAGCGGACGGCCGATCCCTTGTCGAAATGCAGCAGCCGCTCCAGATACGCCCCGAGGGCCGCCCCGTCACGCGCGCTCGCGAATCTGATCAGCACTGTGGGTCCCCTCAGTCCGTCTGGAGGTACTGCTCCAGGTAGAACCTCTCCTCGGGAGCGATCCGCCGCGGTCGCTGCTCGGCCAGGTCGTAGGGCACAAGGGTCGTCTTCGCCGTCGCGTAGACGACATCCTCGTCGCGCACCTCGTACGCGCAGATGAAGGACGCGACGCTGATCTTCGTGACCCAGATCTCCACCCGCACGGGATCGGCCCGGTAGACCAGGGGGCGCTTGTAGTCGATCTCGTGCCGGGCGACGACGGTGCCGAGGCTGAACTTCTCCACCCCGGCCTCCCGCGCGGTCTCGAACATCCAGTCCACGCGGGCCTGTTCCAGGTACCGCAGGTACACCACGTTGTTCACGTGGCCGAAGGAGTCCATGTCCGCCCACCGCAGTGGACAGAGATAGACGTGCCGGCGGGCGGTCACGGACGAGCCTTCGACGATCTCAGTCACGGGTGAGCTTCCGGTAGGTGACCCGGTGCGGCCGCGCGGCCTCCGGGCCGAGCCGCTCCACCTTGTTCTTCTCGTAGGACTCGAAGTTGCCCTCGAACCAGAACCACTTGGAGTCGCCCTCGTAGGCCAGGATGTGCGTCGCGACCCGGTCCAGGAACCAGCGGTCGTGGGAGACGACCACGGCGCAGCCCGGGAAGTCGAGCAGCGCGTTCTCCAGCGAGGAGAGCGTCTCCACGTCCAGGTCGTTGGTCGGCTCGTCGAGCAGCAGCAGGTTGCCGCCCTGCTTGAGGGTCAGCGCCAGGTTCAGCCGGTTGCGCTCGCCGCCGGACAGGATGCCCGCGGGCTTCTGCTGGTCCGGGCCCTTGAAGCCGAAGGCCGAGACGTAGGCGCGGGACGGCATCTCGACCTGGCCGACCTGGATGAAGTCGAGCCCGTCGGACACGACCTCCCACAGCGTCTTCTTCGGGTCGATGCCGCCGCGGTTCTGGTCCACGTACGAGATCTTCACGGTCTCGCCGATCTTGACCTTGCCCGCGTCCGCGTTCTCCAGGCCGACGATCGTCTTGAACAGCGTCGTCTTTCCGGCGCCGTTCGGGCCGACCACGCCGACGATGCCGTTGCGCGGCAGGGTGAAGGACAGGTCGTCGATCAGCACCCGCTCGCCGAAGCCCTTGTTCAGGTGGTCGACCTCGACGACCACGGCGCCCAGGCGCGGGCCCGGCGGGATCTGGATCTCCTCGAAGTCCAGCTTCCTGGTCTTCTCGGCCTCCGCGGCCATCTCCTCGTAGCGGGACAGGCGCGCCTTGGACTTCGCCTGCCGGCCCTTGGCGTTCGAGCGGACCCACTCGAGCTCTTCCTTGAGGCGCTTGGCGCGCTTGGCGTCCTTCTGCCCCTCGACCTTCAGGCGCGCGGCCTTGCTCTCCAGGTAGGTGGAGTAGTTGCCCTCGTAGGGGTACGCGCGGCCCCGGTCGAGCTCGAGGATCCACTCGGCCACGTTGTCCAGGAAGTACCGGTCGTGGGTGATCGCCACGACGGTGCCCGGGTACTTGGCCAGGTGCTGCTCCAGCCAGAGCACCGACTCGGCGTCCAGGTGGTTGGTGGGCTCGTCGAGCAGCAGCAGGTCGGGCGCCTCGAGCAGCAGCTTGCACAGGGCCACGCGGCGCTTCTCACCGCCGGAGAGCACCTTGACGTCGGCGTCCGGCGGCGGGCAGCGCAGCGCGTCCATCGCCAGCTCCAGCTGGGCGTCGAGGTCCCACGCGTTGCGGTGGTCCATCTGCTCGCTGAGCCGGCCGAGCTCCTCGCCGAGCTCGTCGGTGTACTCGGTCTCCATCTGCTTGGTGACCTCGTTGTACCGGTCGACCAGCGCCATGGTCTCGGCCACACCCTCGCGGATGTTGCCGATCACGTCCTTGTCCTCGTCGAGCTTCGGCTCCTGCATGAGGATGCCGACGGTGTAGCCCGGGCTGAGCGTCGCGTCACCGTTCGACGGCTGCTCCAGGCCGGCCATGATCTTCAGGACGGTGGACTTGCCGGCGCCGTTCGGACCGACCACGCCGATCTTCGCACCCGGCAGGAAGCTCAGCGTCACGTCGTCGAGGATGACCTTGTCGCCGTGGGCC